>JBHHUC010000060.1:0-13298 GCA_046861395.1 Fidelibacterota bacterium | reverse complement strand
CTACCAGACGATAATCATAGCGCCTGATGTCCTTGGCAACTTTCTCCGGTGCCGTGATGATGAGGCGGGATTCGGGAACCAGCCAGTCGATTCCATAACCCATGGAATCCAGCATTGATTTCGTCGTCAGAAATACCTGCTGTGGCGTTGTACTGTAATCAAAATATTTTGTCATCTGCGGCGGACTGACACAAGCAGAAAAACGCACTGTTAATAACCCGATGCTTAAATACAGCCGTAGCAAAGATCAGTAAAGATCGAAGATGGATGGAAGTTTCTCTACCTGCTCCTGGGGAAGATTATCCACCATATAATCCGGATTGAAATATATCAAACGCAGCATACTTGTGGGGTGTGAAATCAACGGCAATTCCATCTGCGGCTTCTGAACGGCCGAAAACAGAATCAAATCAATCTGGCAAGGCATTTCCTGCCAGGACGTATGCAGGTAGGCCCGCTCATAGGTAATCCGCGAAAAATCATGAGTACCGGGTTTGGGGCCGGAAATGGACTGATTGGTAGTGTGCGGTTTTCTATAGACTTCATACAGGCTCTTCTCTATGGCATAAAACTGATTAATCTGAGCATCCATATCATTCGCGTCAATCTCGTAATCGATTTCAACCTTCCAAAAACCGCTGTCGGAAAAGACATAATACAGAGTCACCGGATATTTCCCCAATTCCCCCGTGACAATAATGCCGGTTGAGTCGGGCGTATAGTACATTGAATCCATGTATGCCATTCGCGGTGGTAACCGGCTCGGATCAGCTCCCCAGGGATACCCCTTATATCCATATTCCAGTCCCAGATATTCCGGGGGAATGGAATCCAGAGTTGTAACCTCTACCTCCGGCTCTTGTTTGGTGGCTGTAGCGGACACACCCAAGGTATCATTCACTGTACTGTCGGCAGTGATGTCCACCGGTACAGTGTTGATCGAATCCATTTGAGTTGTATCCGGGACAATTGCCACTATTGCGGAGGAATCGGGTAATACTTCCGCTGGGATTGAATCGGCCGGTGCGTCTTGCCCCACGCCAAAGGATAGCATACTTATCAAAATACCAAGGGCACGAAGTTTCATGCTGAATTACCTTTTATTGATTGATAATATCGATGAATAACGAGCCAAAATACATAAGCGCAGAAGATTGAGCAAGGGAAAATGCGTTCTGAAATACATGAAAAAAATATTGATAATCGCCCACAACAATCATGAATTTTCATCATGCCATCACACCCTTTACTTCCCCTTGTGGAAAATGGGAAAATTTTCCATCAATTACGGGAAACCTATTCCACGCCGCTCTACGTATATAGCGGCGACCGAATCAAAGAAAACCTGGCTCGACTGGATAAGTCCCTCCGGGATAATTTTCACAGTTACCATATTTGTTATGCCCTGAAAGCCAATACCAATCCCCATCTGATTCGTTTCATGAAGGACAATTTACCGGGGCTGGGGGGCGACTGTTCCAGTCCCGGAGAACTGTTGGCCGCACAGAAAAGCGGGATCAATCCCCGGGAATGTATATTCACCGGCAATTATGAATCATCCGACGATCTGCAGGCCGCCTTTGAGCAGGGAGCCGTCATCAACCTGGATGATATTACATCCCTGGATCGTTTATTGGAAATCGGGACACCGGACATGGTTTCCTTCCGTTTGAATCCCGGATTCGGCAAAGGCCGATTCGCCCAGATTACCACCGCCGGCAACAAAGCAAAATTTGGGATACCGAAGGAATTCATTGTGGCGGCCTATGAAAAGGCCCAGGCCGCCGGAATAAAACAATTCGGGTTGCAATGCATGTCCGGCTCCGGCGTGCTGGATGATGACTATTTCCCTACCCTGCTGAAAGCCGTCCTGACAACGGCCTCTGAAATCAGCGACCAACTGGGAATCCGGCTTTCCTTTATCTCTCTGGGGGGCGGGTTCGGCATACCCTACATGGACTCCGAACCGATTTTCGATATTGAAACCGTATTCAAACATCTGGCCGACATTTTTTATGAGCAATATCCCGACCGGGAACAGGCTCCCTCTTTTTGGATTGAGCCGGGGAAATACATTATTGGAGATGCCGGTATCCTGCTGGCGACCGTTACCGGCCTGAAAAACAGTTATCGTCGTTTCGTGGGATTGGATGCCGGTATGGAAACGTTAATGCGTCCGGCGCTTTATCAGGCCTATCATCGTATATACGTGGTGAATAAGCCGGCGGGACCCATAACACAAACCGTGGACATTACCGGCCGTATCTGCGAAAATACGGACCGTCTCGCCACTGACCGTGCCTTTCCTTCGACAAAGGTCGGTGATCTCATTGCCATCATGGATACGGGAGCCTACGGTTTTTCCATGTCTCACCAGTTCAACAATCGTCCCCGGCCGGCCGAAGTGCTATTAACGGGGCAACAGGATCATCTCATCCGCCGGCGAGAGACGCTCCAGGATTTATTCGCCTTATGCGACATTTGATTTTTATCATCCTGCTGTTCATCACTACCGTCAATTCACAGAGTATTCACCAACAACAACTGGAATATTATAATCAACATTTTGATCCTGCATTGCTGGAAACAAGTCATGATCCGATTATTCCGAAACAAGGCCGCACCCTCACACCGTCACGGACGATATTCGGCTATCATCCCTACTGGATGGGTACCGCCTGGCAGAATTACAATTACAACCTGTTAACCACCATCGCCTACTTTAGTGCGGAGGCCACTCCCCAGGGCAATCTGAGTGATCTGCACGGCTGGCCTTCCACCAATCTGATAAATATGGCACACAGCCACGGCGTGGATGTAGTTCTCTGCATTACCATGTTCAGTTCCACCGATTTAACCACTCTGCTCAGCAGTGCAACCAACAGACAGAATCTCATCAATAATATTGTCAATCAGGTCCAGGCTGGAAACGCCGACGGTGCCAATATCGATTTCGAAGTATTTCCCGCGTCCCAGAAACAAAATATGATCACATTCATTTCCGACCTGAAAGCCGCCCTGACCAATGTCATCCCCGGAGCCCAGGTTACGTTGGCCACACCGGCGGTGGACTGGAGCAATGCCTGGGATTATAATGCTCTGGCCGATATCAGTGATGGCCTCTTTATCATGGGCTACGATTACCATTATTCCGGGAGTTCCAATACGGGGGCCAATGCACCGCTGACAGGCGGAACGTATAATGTGACCTGGTCAGTGAACGATTATTTATCTGAGACCGGTGGCAACGGTGCAAAAATAATCCTGGGCGTTCCCTATTTCGGTTTTGAGTGGCCTGCTGCCAGCGGAAATGCCGGTGCCAGTACGACCGGCTCCGGTTCCGCTCTGTTCTATTCGACCATGGAACCGCTGGCGTTGTCCTACGGGAAGTTATGGGACACCGGTTCCCAGACGCCGTGGTACCATTATCAGTCCGGCGGCTGGTTTCAGGGCTGGTACGATGATGCTGCATCTTTGGACCTGAAATACGATTTGGCCCTGAACAATAATCTGCAGGGCATCGGCATCTGGGCCCTGGGATACGACGGTGCCCGACCGGAATTATGGGAAACCATTTCCGAAAATTTCGGGGCCACCACGGCTCCCACCACTCCTTCCGACTTATCGGCTATATCCCTCTCTGCCACCGGTATTCTGGTATCCTACTCCGGCGCGAATACGGCTGACGATGTGGCTGTTCTGCAATATGACAGCAATTCACAATTCATTGATACGGTAGGTACCTTTTCCCAGAATCCCTTTACTATCTCCTGGGCAGGAAATGGAACACCGCTCTATTTTCGCGTTGTGGCCCGTAATAGTTTCGGCACCAGCCCAGCCTCGGAAATGATGGCCTGTAATCCGTCCAATGATATTCAGATTCTCATTGTCAATGGTTTTGACCGTGTAAACGGCACTAACAATACCTTTGATTTCATTCGCCAGCATGGTGCCGCCATTGCCCAGGGCGGGTTTGGATTTGATGCGACAACCAACGACGCCGTTATCAGCGGAACCATTGCCCTTGATCAGTACAATATCGTGGATTGGATCCTGGGCGAAGAGGGATCCGCCACCTCGACCTTTACCGCTGATGAACAGGCTGCAGTAAAGACATTTCTGGAATCGGGTGGCAATCTTTTTATTTCAGGTTCGGAAATCGGTTACGATCTCTGGGCCGATGGCAGTACCGGCGACCAACAATTTTACACCGATTATCTTAAAGCGCAGTACATCTCTGACGATGCCGGTGGTTCTTCCCCCGTTTATTCGGCCTTCGGAGTATCCGGCGATATCCTGGAAGTAGCCGGGACATTCACCTTCGACAATGGCAGTCATGGAACATACGACGTTGATTGGCCGGACGGCATTAAGCCGGTTGGCAGTGCAACGATCATAGCCAAGTACAGCAATGTTGATTATTCCGTCAGAGGCGGAGCCGGAATTGCCTATACCGGCGCATTCGGCAATAGCAACAATGATGGCGCCATTGTTTACCTGGCCGTAGGGTTTGAGGCGATTTACCCGGAAGCAAAACGCAATACCATCATGGACACTGTCCTGAACTGGTTTGGAGCAATAGAAACTGTAAAGGATCCCGTGAGTTTCCCCGAATCATTTGCCATTGAATCCATTTACCCCAATCCATCAAACCGGGGCGTCACCATTCAGTTTAATGCCGCTGTTCCTACTCAACCTACTACACTCATCATTTATGACATCAAGGGACGAAAAATACATGAAACCATGTTGAGTCCGTCCTATCATCCCGCCTTCATCTACTGGAATGGCAATGCAACCAGCGGGAACCCGGTAGCCAGCGGTACCTATATTGCACGACTTACTACTCCCCTGGTTACGCAAACGAAAAAATTCACTATTCTGAAATGACTATCCTGCTCCTCCTATTTCTGTTTGCCATCCTGTCCGGGCAGGACCATCCTTCCACCCATCAGTTGATGCTGGAAAAATACCGGGATCAGATTATAAATAACGACATTATTGCTGTCCGAACCGGATTGGACATTATCCTCAGTGACAGCCTCCATTTAATAGCCGGAAAACGTCTGGCTCTGGTTACCAACCAGAGTGGCGTCGATGCCGATGGGATACCTAATTATCGTCGGCTCATGGCCCTTCCCCAGGTTGAAATGGCGATTATTTTTTCTCCTGAACACGGTTTGTTCGGGGAAGCCAGCGCCGGTGAATCCGTGCAGTACAATGCCCAGGATTCCTTGCCTCGAGTCGTTAGTCTTTATGGCAAAACGCGCAAACCCGCTTCCGAAATGCTGGCTGATGTGGACCTCATTCTATATGATATTCAGGATATTGGTGCCCGGTTTTACACCTATATTTCGACTTTGGGACTGGTCATGGAGGCCGCGGCGGAAAACAGGATACCTGTAATTGTTCTGGATCGGCCCAATCCCATCCGTGGCGACCGTATCGAAGGCCCTCTCCTTCATCCGGAATTCAAATCTTTCGTAGGGTATTACCCGCTTCCCATCCAATACGGGTTGACGGTGGGTGAGCTGGCCCGGCTCATACAACAGGAAGAATGGATCAATCCGATGCCGAGTGTGTCTGTCATCCCCTGCGCCGGCTGGATCCCCAATCTCTGGTATGATGAAACAACACTGCCGTGGATAAAACCATCACCGAATATTCCCAACCTTACAACGGCTATCGTATATCCCGGTCTCTGTTTTCTGGAAGCCGTGAATGTTAACGAAGGGCGCGGGACCCTCCGCCCCTTTCTTCAATTCGGTGCGCCGTGGATCAATGATACAACGTTAGCCCGGGAACTTAATCAATTGCATTTACCCGGCATCGTCTTTTCCCCTGTACGTTACACCCCCGTTTCCCTTCCCGGCATGTCGGAAAACCCTCGTTACCAGGGCGAAGAATGTCATGGTGTGGAATTAGCGGTGACTGATCGTAATCAATTCCAAGCCATTACTGCCGGAATCAGCATCATTCATGTCCTTGCAACCCTCTATCCCGACCGGCTGGAATTCAATGAAAAGTGGTTTTCCCGTTTATGGGGCGATTCGGATTGGCGACGTTATGTAGAAAACCCGACCCTGGTTCATGAAATCAACCTGACGGAATACGAGACGAAAATCCAGTCGATCCGGTTATATTAGCCGGCGGGTTCAATATCTCCGATTACCGCCCGTAGTACCCCATCAGCCGCAGCCAGTTTCACTTCAGCTTCCTCCTTACCTACATTCAACCGCGCCATGACAATTCCCGTTTTCACGGATCCGCCGGCCCGAGTGAGTATGGCTTGAGCATCGCTATAGTTCAATTCGGTTAATTGTTGAATGATACGTGTCCCCCGGTCAACCAGTTTCTTATTCACAACCTGCAAATCCACCATGAGATTGCTGTAGACTTTTCCCAATCGGATCATGGTAGTCGTCGAAATCATGTTTAATGCCATTTTCGTTGCCGTTCCCGATTTCATCCGAGTGGAACCGGTAATGATTTCCGGACCTACATCGAGGATGATCATGGCATCGACGGTGATGTGGGATAAAGGTTTGGGATTACAAATCATGTAGGCCGTCCGGGCTCCGATGTCCCTGGCATATTCAATTGCTCCAATGACATAGGGTGTTGCGCTTGAACTGGCAATCCCGATGATTAAATCCATATCCGTAATTCCCATGGCTTTCAAATCCCGATGCGCATCCTCGGGGTTATCTTCGGCGCCTTCAATCGACCGCACCAGCGCCTCCCGGCCACCGGCAATCAGTCCCTGAAACCACGCTCGAGGTGCGGAATAGGTGGGCGGCATTTCGGTGGAATCCAGTACTCCCAGACGACCGCTGGTGCCGGCTCCGACATAAATAATATGACCTCCCCGGCGTAATGCTTCAACTGCCATGGTAACGGTTTTTTCCAGAGCAGGAATGGCCTTTTCCACCGCCAGAGCTATGGTTTTGTCTTCGTTATTGATAATCTCCAGAATTTCCAGTGTTGATTTTTTATCGATCTGGTGTGAGTTTGGATTTTGTTTTTCCGTGGATAAGTCTTTTCGTTCCATCATATTCCTTAGAGTTGCATTTGAAATTAGATTGAGATCACCGGGAAATACTGAGTATTTTTTACCATGGCGAAACATAAACCGGCTTTCATCATCTTGTTTCTGAGCCTTACGACTCTTTTCCCTCAATCACTTGAAGAAAAATTGCAGAGCATGGTGGATGACTTTCACGGCAAGGCTGGCATTTATGTTTATCGCTTTCCCACGGGAAATGAAATTTCAATTAACGCCGATACTCTTTTTCCCACGGCCAGCATGATTAAAATCCCCATCATGTTAGCCATATTCGACCGCCTATCCCGGCAGGAGTTAACGCTCGATACAACCCTGGTTTACTACGCCGACTCTATTCATTATCCCTATAAAGGTGGAGATGCACTTTCCCGGTTCAGGGACGGCGAAGGCATTACACTTGGTAAGCTCATGGCCCACATGCTCACGTTCAGTGATAATCATGCCAGTCTGTGGCTGCAGGATATCGCCGGATCGGGCGTGACAATCAATCGTTGGTTATCGGATCACGGCTTTTTCCGGACCCGAATGAATTCCCGGACTCCGGGCCGTCAGACGGACTGGGAAGTCTATGGCTGGGGACAGACAACACCCCGGGAAATGGCCGAACTGCTCCGTGGTATTTATGAACAAACATGGTTCAATCCCTATTGGTCGGAAAAGATGTACCGTTACCTATGCCGGTCCTACTGGGACGGCGAGGCTCTCAGTCAAATTCCGCCCACGGTCCAGATTGCATCCAAACAAGGTGCCGTAAGCGAATCCAGATCCGAAGTAGCCCTGGTCAATGCATTCCAGGGCGATTACCTCTTCTGTGTCATAACGAAAAACCAGTCAGATACCCGCTGGACCGAGGATAATGAAGGCTACACCCTCATTCGTGCCGTTTCCAGACTGCTTTGGACGACGTTTGAACCGAACAGTCCCTGGCAACCGCCCGTATTACATCGCTGAATGCCATGAAACAAATCATCCTGTTTCCTGACGACGCCGTCGATGACCACACCTGCGACCTGGCTCTGGATCTGGGCGCCACGGCAGTCTCCGTCCTAACCCGCGATGAAAGCCATGAATGGTTTTCTGATCCCGCCCTGCCATTTTGGGAAAATACACCGGCGGTAAAACTGATAATTCACGTCGCTTCCGAAATGAACTCGGCCCGCTATGTAGAACAATTAACGGCATTTTGCGGGTGGGACCAGGCACCTCCCTGGCAGGTACAGGACATCCCGGACCGGGATTGGATTGCGGAAGGAAAAAAACAGGCTCAACCGATTCGGATAGATGACAATTTCTGGATTATCCCGACTTGGCACGATATTCCACAACCGGAAGCCATAAATCTGAGGCTTGACCCCGGGCTGGCCTTTGGTTCCGGCACCCATCCCACTACTCGTCTGTGCCTGGAATGGTTGACCCGGCATTGTCACCGGCAGGATACCCTGCTCGATTATGGCTGTGGTTCTGGAATTCTGGCTACCGCCGCTGCCCTGCTTGGCGTCCGCAGGGTCATGGCCACCGACAATGATCCGCAGGCCCTCCAGGCTACGCGACAGAATGCGACTCTCAATAAGGTGGATATTACCGTCCTCGATCCTCATGATGTACAAAAAGACTTTCATATCATTGTGGCCAATATCCTGGCCAATCCTCTTATTAGCCTGGCTCCGGTTCTGGCGGGGCTATTAAAACCTGACGGACGATTAGTCCTTTCGGGAATCCTGCCTCGACAAATTGATGCGGTGGTGGCCGCCTACGGTGACTGGATTTCGTTCGAGCAAAAAATCATTAAGGATGACTGGGTGTTATTATGGGGATGGAGACTGAATCAGCGGTAATTGGCAGCGAGAATTCGTGTTCCCTTAAAACGGATAATCAGAAAGATGACGACACTACCCAGGAGAATGGAAATGCTCCAATGCAGGCCGAAGCCGTTCAATAAATATCCGAATAATACCGAAACAGCAGCCACAGTAACGGCATAAGGCAATTGCGTCCGGACATGGTCAATATGATCCGATCCCGATGCCATGGAAGATAAAATGGTCGTATCAGAAATGGGGGAACAATGATCACCAAATACGGCTCCGGAAAGAATGGAAGCAAACGTTGCGGCAAACAGGGAATGGCTGACAATTGTATTGGGATCACCGGACATTATCGTTAAAGCCATGGGCATGATAATGGGGACTAGAATTGACATGGTCGCCCAGGAAGTACCGGTCGAGAAACTGATTGCTGCTGCTGTAACAAAGGTTACCGCAGGAAAAATAATCGGTGTGATAAAGCCAGATGAAATTGCGACTAGAAATTCGGCCGTATGCAAATCATTACACACTTTCCCCAATGTCCAGGCCAAGACCAGAACAATGGCGGCCAATGACATGGATTTCACCCCTTTCACCCAGGCTTCCATGGATTCCGATATTGTGAGCGATTTCGTGACGACAGATAAAAATATGGCTGCGAAACTGGCAAAGTAAGCCCCCCACATTAAGGCCGCATAGGAGTCGGCTTCACCGATGATATTGCGAATGGTCCGGGCCTCATTCTCTCCCAGTGCCCGCGTACCTGTGACGTATAAACCAATAACGGTTACCAGCACCACCAGAGCAATGGGAATGATTGCATTGGACCAGTGTGAAGCCTTATGTCCGTATTGCTCCTTTTCCAAGCTGGACGTATCCGTCATGGGCCTGGCTCCCGGACGAATGACGGCACCGGTGGACAGAGCCCGGATTTCAGCTTTTTTCATGGGACCGAAATCCCGTCGTGTCAGTACACTGGCATAGACAAAAACCAGTGTGAGGATACAGTAGAAGGAATATGGAATACTCCGTAGAAAGGTAATATAGGGACTTTCGGTAATACCGAATTGCTGATAGGGTTCCGTCAACAAGCTCATTTGAAATATGGACCAGGTGCTGATTACAGCCAGGCTGGCCACAGGTGCAGCAGTTGAATCAACCAGATAGGATAATTTTTCCCGTGAAATCTTCAGCGAATCGGTAAATGGCCGCATCATATTCCCCACCAATAGTGAATTGGCATAATCATCGAAAAAGACCAAGACGCCCATTGCAGCTGTGGTGACCTGGCCTCGGCGACGGTTGGTGGCAAGATTCCCAGCCAGTTTCACCAGACCTTTCATTCCCCCGTTGGAAGAAATGACGCCAATCATCCCGCCAAACCCCAAACTGAACAGAATGATCGAAGCATGGCCGGAATCACTCAAGGAGTGCACTAAATAAGTATCCAATGCGTTCACCAGTCCGTTCAAAGGATCGCCTACCAACAGTGAAACACCAATCCAGACCCCGGCAAAGAGAGAAATGAGTGTTTCCCGTGTAATCATTGCCAGCGCAATGGCAATCAGGGGCGGTAAAATGGAAACCCAGGATGATTCGGGTGCATTAAAGGTCTCTGACCCGGCAAATAATAATGCGGGTATGGTCAGCAGTGAAATTAGAATAAATTTAGTGGGTGCTTTTATCATTTTGGCTGCAAAGTTAGGTGATCCGGCCAAAGTTTAAAAGGACTTAATCAGACAGACCATGCGTAAACTAGATCAATATATTCTGGCTCAGTTTCTGAACATCCTAGTGATGGCATTAATCGGATTCATTTCGATTTTTGTCATTGTGGATTTAATCGAAAACCTCGATCGTTTCATTGATAACTCTGTCCCTGGGACCGTCGTATTACAATATTACCTTTTTTCTCTACCCTGGTTTACAAATATTGCCCTGCCCATGTCGGTACTGATTTCAACCGTCTTCAGCATCGGTCTGATGGCCAAACGCAATGAATGGACAGCCATGAAAAGCAGCGGGATCAGTTTGTATCGCATTGCCGTACCATTGGTCATTTGTGGTTTACTCTTAAGCAGTGTTTCGTATGTCCTTGATAATCAGCTGGTCACCTGGGGAAATGAACACCGATTTAACATTGAACGGGAATATATTAAACGGAAAGCGCGGAAAAGTATCCGTAAACCCAAAAAAGTCATGCAGGACGTTTTTCTGCAGAAAAAGGGATCACTGAACATATCCCTGGATACCTATCGGACGTATACCAAAGAAGCCCAGGGCGTCAATATTGTAAAACTAGACAGCGGTCTGGTGCGGTCGCGCATTGATGCTAAAAAAATGGCATTCATTGACAGTCTACAACAATGGGTCGTCAGTGATTTTTCCATCCGGACCTTCGATTCCAGTGGGACGGAAAAGGGGATTGCTATTTCCACCGGGGATACACTATTGACCATTGGATTTGTCCCGAATGATATATCGCAACAATTCAAATCGCCGGAAGAATTGAACCGTGAGGAACTGAAACAACGTATCGCCCTGTTAGAAGAAAATGGTGTAAATACCCGGCGATGGGAAGTGGTCAAACAATTTAAAATCTCTTTTGCTTTCACAAATTTAATTGTCATTCTGTTCGGGTTGCCCCTGGTTGTCATGAAGCTTAAGGGAGGTTTGACATTCGGTGCCGGAATGAGTGTCTTTGTGATATTTTCTTATTACGCCGTCATAAAATTCGGGCAGTCCATGGGATTTAAAGGAATATTGGAACCGTTATTGTCAGCCTGGATCGGTAATATTGTCTTTATCATAGGAGGAATTATTCTCATCCTCCTGGCGCGGAAATAAAGTCAGTTCTGACCTTCGCTGACTGATTCTTTTTCTACAGGAACCTCGTTAGGTTCTTCCACGACAGGAGCCGGCACAGCCGCCGGATCATGGATCGTTTCCTTCCGGCTGCCAAATCCTGTGATGGTTAAACCCAGCGATAGATTGAGTCCCTTCATGGTATGAATCCATATCCCGTTACGGAATGCGAAACCAAAATCAAAAATCACCGGGCCCTTATGAATTCCGAAGCCCATGGCCAGTTCTTTAAAATCTGATCCTCCCCAGGCATAGCCCAGACGAAGCGGCGTCGTGGGAAAACGAAGAAATTCCACACCAAAAGCCCATCGCCAGTGAGCTCGGGCAAAAAACCGATTCTGAAATCCTGTCCAAATATCAGATGTAAATAAATAATTTTTTGTAAGACGGCTACCCCCCAGGCGGAAGATACCGGGATAATTGGTAGTAAAAGCTTTTAGATTACCGTTTTTATCAAGGTTATAGATAATGGATTGATCGTTGGTAAAATTATTCGCATTGGACAATCCCGACATGTTGGTCGAATCAATTGTAAAGGAATAGATCACTGCCATGGAATCATTCAGGGCCTGGCCGTTCCAGGTAAAATGAAAGAGATCGTCCTTATTGCCGTAAATCTTATCATTTCCCGCGAGTAAATCCTTCACAAAACTGGGATTATTCCATTTAATCTTACCACTAGCATTGATGAGTGAGGCACCGAATTGCCAACCACTCGTTGTCCGTCGCGTGGCAAAACCCAGATCGAGTCCTACCCCACTGCCACCGATTCCCTGGCGCAGGTAATAACGACCTGAACCATAAAGATAATCATCCGTGGTGATCAAATTGGAATGACTGGAGTCAGGGTCTACACCGAAATAAAACAAGCCTTGTAAATACTTGAGTGTCACACCGATGGAAAACTGATCATAGGGAACCGCAAAAGACAGACCCAGTTCAGTGACACCAAGAATTTCATAGTTCATGGTCAGATCCAGGTTGGGATTGGCGGCGTTACCACGGAGCATGAGTTCCACAAAACCCAGAGGCAAGGTAAGATCACCGATGATGAGGGTATTGCTGGTGATGGCCAGATTGCCGGACGCAAAATTCAGAACCGGTGTGGCAAAATGAATGTCAGGTGTCAGGGTAAGGCCCCCGCTGGGTTCCAGCATTCTCAGAATCGCATTGATGTCCTTATCAAAAAGGGTATCCCCGCTGATGGCGTTGAGATTGCTCATGGAAACATAATTGCTCACGAGACCGAAATCGAATCCCACCAGCTGCATCATGAACGGTTTGTCCGCCTGATAAGCCAGCAAAGCGGGATTATATCCCACGGCATAAATCCCGTCGGCCACGGTACCATAGGCTCCGGCCAGTCCCACCGATCGGGGATCACGTTTCAACTGGCCGAACAGTGCGGTTACGGTAATTCCTCCCAGGAGGATGAATCCGATAAGCCGTCTCATTGCCGGTTTTCCTTCAATTGCATGATCCGATTACCGCCGGCACCCGTTCCCCGGCCGCCTTCCTGAATCCTGAAGTACCAGCCGCTCACATCATAGGTCGTGCTGTTG
>JBHHUC010000010.1:0-53147 GCA_046861395.1 Fidelibacterota bacterium | reverse complement strand
CCAAACTTAGAAATTTAGTGCGCAGATTATTGCGAAAATACAAATATCCGCCCGATAAACAGCAGGAAGCGATTGATCTTGTACTGGAACAGGCGGAGAGTTTGGCGAATGTTTGGAGTGTGTAGGGTGGCATTTAACAAAGCAATCGACCTGACCAAAAACGCTGACGGCTTTCTTTAAATTTTACAATTTTTGCAAACGTTTGTTGCAGGTTATACGAATCCGTTAGACGCAATCGCATTTCTAATAAGCCTAACGGGTAGAGTTCCACGAGCTATGCCCGTGGGTATCTACTAACCGATGGGAAAAGTAAATAAGATTATGTATCCAAAATAGGGATTTAATCATGAATGTTATTCGATTTTCTATTTCATTAATAATGGTGTCGTCTATTTGTTTAAGTGATGACATATTCCCAGGAGAGCTCTGGTTTCAGACTGATTGCCCCTCTGCCTGATGAGTGCTTCCCGGGTTCTTCACTTGTAAAACATTGGGTCTATTCTGTCCTGATGCGATGGCCTGAGATAACAGAACAATTATTTGGACAGGGGAATTCGTGCTTTTAAATTCATCGGCTTTTCTGGATGCGAAAAAGAATTATTGAGGACTATCATGAGCAGAGTGTGTGACGTTACCGGCAAAAAACCCATGTTTGGCAATCATGTCAGCCATTCACATAATAAAACACGTCGTCGGTTCAATGTGAATCTACAGAAAAAACGATTTTGGTTACCCGATGAAAAACGGTATATCACCCTGAACGTATCCATGCGCGGGCTCCGGATTATCGATAAAAAAGGAATTCGGAAAGTCGTTCATGAATTACGGGAAAAAGGGATAAAAATATAATATAGGTCCGAATGAATATGGTAAAAAGCCCTCCGGAAACGGAGGGCTTTTTTATTTTCTAACCGAAGGAAGGTCTTTATTTGTGCTGGCGACGAATAAAGGCCGGTGTTTCCAGGTCACCGTCGGCCATGTCATCAAAGAAAAAACGCCTGCCAAACGGTGCTTTTTTAGTGTCCTGTTGCTCGGGTTCAGGGGCCACCTGCTTATGGAGCGGCATATTGATTTGTTCCGTAAGTATCTTTGTTTCCGGTGTCACAATCATCGGTTCAGCTTTGGGTGAGGCCTGTTTTTCCAGGATGGTATTTTCACTCTGGTTGAATCCGGTGGCAATGACCGTAACTGAAATCTCGTCCTGCATATTGGCGTCAATCACAGCACCGAATATGATATTGGCATCATTACCGGCTTCTTCGAAGATAATTTGCGTAGCATCGGTGACTTCGTGCAGTGTAAGGTCGGGTCCACCGGTAATGTTAACCAGTACTCCCTGGGCGCCATTGATGCTGGCATTGTCCAGCAATGGACTGGAAATGGCCTGTTGCGCGGCCAGAACGGCCCGTTCTTCACCGCTGGCAATCCCGGTGCCCATGATAGCTTCGCCCATGTTCTTCATGATGGTTTCCACGTCGGCGAAGTCCAGGTTGATGATTCCGTTTACATTGATGAGGTCCGAAATTCCCTTGGCCGCCTGGTGGAGAATGGAATCGGCCAATTGAAAGGCTTCGGTCAACGTCGTTGATTTGTCAACGATGGACATGAGTTTCTGATTAGGAATGGTAATCATGGTATCGCAGGCTTTCCGTAATTCGGAAATTCCCTGGAGGGCACGATTCATCCGTTTCGGACCTTCAAACATGAAGGGCAGGGTCACAATTCCCACCGTAAGAATACCGGCCTCACGACCGATCTGGGCCACGACCGGGGCGGCACCGGTGCCTGTACCGCCACCCATTCCGGCGGTGATGAATATCATGTCGGCTCCGTCCAGGATGGCTTCAATTGCCTCCCGGTCTGATTCGACCGCATCGCGGCCAATGTCAGCCTTGGCGCCGGCCCCCAGACCCTTGGTTAAATTTTTTCCGATCTGGATTTTATGCTGGGCGGCATTGACGCCCAGGTCCTGGGCATCAGTGTTAATGACAATGAAATCCACACCCTTCATGTTGGATTCAATCATGCGATTGACGGCATTGCCACCACCGCCGCCAATACCGACGACTTTGATTTTTGCTTTTTGTTCGGCAAGATTATCGAATTCAAACAACATTATAGACTCCTTATTTCCTTGGTTAGAAAAATTCTTTGAACCATTTGGTAATTTTTTTAAAGATCTGTCCCGGATGAATTGTGGGATCCTGAACCATGGCCGATTCGGGATTGAATTGTTCCCAGAGCGTGAGACCGAGGGCGCAGGACCATCCCGGTCCGGATGCAACATCCACGGCACCGTCAAATCCCCGTGGGGTCCCGATCCTGACACGAACCTGCAATACTTCCTCAGCCAGGGCGGCAATATTTTTCAACCGGGCTCCGCCACCGGTCAGAACCAGACCGTAAGTCAGTTTTTCATGAATGTCTGCTTTGGCGATTTCCCGCGAAGCCAATTGCAGAATTTCTATCATCCGTGCTTCGACGTAGCGTGATAATTCATGTTCGGAAACCACCCGTTTCAACGAACTCTCACTATCCGGGATTTCAAAATCCAGTTCCGGCGATGCCATGGCAGCTTTGGCCGAGGCATATTTCCGTTTCACTTCTTCTGCGGCCTTTTTGGGGATTTGCAACATGACAGCAATGTCATTCGTAATACTTTCGGCACCGATGGATACGACGCCGGTATGACGCACGCCGTCTTCCAAAAAAACGGTGACTTCTGTCATTTCAGCTCCGATATCCACACAGGCCACACCTAATTCCATTTCATCGGCATCGAGTGTAGACAGGGAAGACGCCAGGCCCTGGAACACCAGTCCGTTAACAATAATTCCCAATTCTTCCACACAATTGACCAGGTTGGTCATGGCCGAAATTGCCGAGGTCACCAGATGAACCCGTGCCTCGAGGCGCCGGCCGGTCATCCCCACCGGATCCTTGATCCCCGTCATGGTGTCAATTATGAATTCCTGGGGCAGGACATGGAGTATATTCCGATCTGCCGGGAAGGTTATATTTTTTGTCATTTCCAGGGCTTTTTGTACATCCTCGCGCCTGATTTCCTGCTCCTGGGGAACGCCGCTGCCGGGGGCTTTATTGATCGGTGTTGCGCCGTTGGTATTGATCCCGCGAATATGATTTCCGGTGATGGAACACCAAGCCGATTCAATTTTCGTGTTGGCCATGGTTTCCGCATCCGTGATGGCTTGTTCCAGTTCAGAGACGACCCGGTCCCGGTGAATGATGCCGCCCTTACGGATCCCGGTGGAAGGAGCCGTTCCCACACCCAGCAGGGTGGGTTTGTCATTCGACTCCGAGCGCTGGACGATGACACAGCGAATAATGTCAGAACCGATATCTATGCCGGTCGTGATAAATTGACCCGGGTGAATGGTGAGCGGTTTCATCGCCGGCGCTCCTTCGCAATTACTTGGTTTTGGTAGCGCAAATCAATGTAAGTATAATCGGTCAATTTTCGTTTACCGGTAATTTTGGTTTCAAAGTATTGCAATATGGCCAGTTTCCTCAGCATCTGATCCTGTCCCAGAACAATGCGGGTAGGATAATCGGTAAGAATGATTTCATAATCATCGGAGGGATTTAACCGTATTTCAGAGACCCGATCATACAAGGTCGGATACTGCTTTAATAACCAGGCCAGGACGCGGGTGGCTATCAGGACAGGCTGGGACAATGTTTGCTCACCGACCGGGTATAATTCCCGGGCTGGATTGAAATTGGATAAAATGGGTAGCACCAGGGCCTGAACGGCAGGGACTGAAGGTAGAATAATTCCCTCTTCATCGATGTAAAAATCCGTTTTTTGATTCAGCCAGGCAAGGGGCGATCGTTCCTGAATCTCAATGGCAACCTTCCCCGGGAATGCGCGTGAAACCCGTGTCGCTTTCACAAACGGATGGCGGGAAATATTTTCACTGATTTCCGTGATCGGCAATTCCGTCATTTTCAGGGAATCCAAATCCGCCACGTAGGCAATATAGACATCATCATTTAACAATCGTGCTCCTGAAACCACAATGCTGGCCACATTCAGATACCCCCGATATTCGGCCCAACGATAGCCATAGAAAATCAGTGAAATGGTTATCACGGTATACACTGCACCAAGAAAACGTGGCGTCCAGAGGACGGAAGGTTCCTGCTGTTTCCGGGTTTTCTTCATGCGTCGTAGGTTTCCTGTAAATGCTGCACTAATTGTTCACTGAAACGCCAGATGCTTCCAGCTCCGATGGTGATGACCATATCACCTTCTTTCAGAATATCATCCAGTAAATCCTGCACACCGGCAAAGTCGGGGATAAAATGGGCGTTACGATGTCCGGAACGGCGACCGGCATCCGCCACCAACTTTCCGCTGACACCGGGGATTGGTTCTTCCCGGGCGGGATAAATATCCGTAACAATAAAAATATCGCTATCCATGAAGGCCGAAGCAAATTCGGTATGGAAATCCCGGGTGCGGCTGTATAAATGGGGTTGAAATACGGTAATGATACGTCGGTCCCAGCCGTTACGGGCGGCTTTCAAGGTGGCTTTCACTTCGGTGGGATGGTGGGCATAATCATCAATGACCATGATATCATGGACCAGACCCTTCATCTCAAACCGGCGCCGGACACCACCGTAAGCGGATAATCCTTTCTGAATGGTGGGGAATGGAATACCCATTTCCGTTGTGAGGGCCACGACGGACAAAGCATTCAGCACATTATGAGTTCCGGGGACGTGCAATGAAATTTCCCCCAACGCTTTTTCCGGTGATATCACCTGAAACGATGATGAATATTCGTTGAATTCCAAATCCTTGGCTTTGAAATCGGCCTGCTGAGAAAATCCGTAGGTCGTGATGGGACGCTTCAAGGCTGCCAGGATGGACTGCACACCGGGAGAATCGATACAGGCCACGACGCGGCCGTAAAAGGGGGATGAATTGCCATATTGGATGAAGGCCTTCTGTATGTCTTCCAGGTCCTGATAAATATCCGTATGCTCCAGCTCGATATTCGTAATAATGCTCATGGTAGGATTCAGGGCCAGGAAACTGCGGTCATATTCGTCCGCTTCCACCACGATGATATCACCGGAACCTAGGACGCTGTTGGTATCAAGTTTTTTTACAAGTCCGCCGATGACGAGAGTGGGATCCATATTTGCTTCGAACAGAACCGCTCCCAGCATGGAGGATGTGGATGTTTTTCCATGGGTCCCCGCCACACCAATACTGGTTTCCTTGACGGCGATTAATTCTCCCAGCATTTCTGCCCGGCGGATGATAGGGATGCCCCGTTGTTCCGCTGCGATCAGTTCAGGGTTGTCCCGTTTTACGGCGCTGGAATAGACCAGCACTTCGCAATCTCCAATATTATCGGACGAATGTCCCCGGTGGATGGTTGCACCACAAGAGCGCAAATGCTGTATGATTGCGCTGTCCGCTAAGTCGGACCCCGTTACGCTGAAGCCCAGATTGATAAGGAGTTCAGCGATACCGGACATCCCGATGCCTCCGATACCGACAAAATGAATATGGTTTACGGATCTGTATTTCATGCTTTTATTACGTCCAGAATATGATCAACAATCGTGGCAAGAGCATGAGGTTTGGCCATGGCCAGGGCTGCGTCACCCATGGTCTTCATTTTCTGATGATCTTGAAAAATTGATTGAATATCTTGATATAAGCGGTCCGGATTTAGTTCCCTTTCTTCCACCAACAGGGCGGCTCCTTTATCCACTAATGTTTTTCCGTTATGATACTGGTGATTCTCTGCTGCGCTGGCCAGGGGAACCAGGATACTGGGCTTCCCGAATAAGACAATTTCGGATAATGCCAGGGCTCCCGCACGGGACAGGATCAGGTCAGCCAGGGTGTAGGCTGCTTCCATTTCATCGATGAAGGGAAAAATCCGGCAGTGATCGGAGGCATAGCCATTCCAGACCTCAATGTTATGTTTCCCGGTCTGCCAGAGGATCTGAAAAGGCGGTTTGGGATTTCGGTCCAGCATACCGGCTACCGTCTGGTTCAGCAGTGCGGATCCCTGACTGCCTCCGGTAATGAATACAACCGGTTTGTCCGCCGCTAGTTCAAAATAATCGGCGGCTTGGTCCCGGGTGTATTTTGCAACGTCCCGGTAAATTGGATTTCCGGTCTCAACGCCAATGCCATTCAAATGATCCCGGGCGGCGGCAAAGCCCAGACAGACTTTGGCGACCTGTCCGGCATATAATCGTGTAACGAGACCGGGATATGAATTTTGCTCCTGTAAAACAACTGGAATTCCGCTACGCAGAGCCTGCCGGACGGGAAAGGCACTGGCATAGCCTCCGGTCCCGATTACCACAACCGGTAACAGAGCCTGCATGAGTTTGACGGTTTTTATCCAGGAAACCAGGAGGCGGAAGGGCAGGAGAAGGTTTCGTCCCATGGCCTGCCAGGAAAATTGCCGTTGCAGTCCGCGGATATTTAACAGAGTGAAGGGGACGTTTTTCTGCGGTAAAATGGATTTTTCCAGGCCGTAGGTCGAACCCACATAATGGATGTCGGTCTGGGGCAATTGTCGCTGCAATTCGGCCCCGATAGCCAGGGCTGGGAATAGATGTCCCCCTGTTCCGCCGCCGGCAATCAGAATATTCATGCCAGACCTCGCAAAAAGGGAATAGGTTTTGAAACCAAACGCCGGGACTGACTGATATTGAGTAAAATGCCAATGGCGGCGAAATTGATGATCATTCCGGATCCACCATAGCTGACTAAAGGCATAGGTAAGCCGGTGACAGGAAAAATATTGGTCACAACCGCCACATTGATAAAGGCATATAACACAATATTGAAGACCAGCCCGATGGCAAGGAAAATGCCGAATGGGTCGGTGCAATCTTTGGCAATTTTAATTCCGCGACGGAAAATGAATAGAAAAAGAGTGAGAATGAAAAGAGTGCCAATCAATCCTGTTTCTTCACCGATGATGGCGAAAATAAAATCCGTATGCGGTGTGGGGAGGAAGAAATTCTTTTCCATGCTGTTGCCCAGTCCCAGTCCGAAGAATCCGCCGTTACCCAGACTAATGAGAGATTGGGTCACCTGATAGCCGATACTACCATCGTCCGTTCCATAGAGCCAGGCTAGGACACGGGCCCGGCGGTAGGGCATGGCCATCATCGTTGGAAATGCAATCGCCACCGCCACGGCCCCGGTGACCAGAAGGTGAGATAATCGGGCCCCGCCAATGAATAAGAGCGCGGCCGCAATAATTCCCAGCATCATGGCGGTGCTGAAATCCGGTTGCAGGACTATCAGGGCGAAAAGAACGCCCATGACAATCACGGGGGGCATATAACCATTATAAAAATCTTTTATGGTATTCTTTTTATAGTCCAGGTAGGCCGACAAATAAATAATCAGAGAGAGACGGGCAATGTCAGAAGTCTGAATGGAGAGGGACCCGATATACAGCCAGCGGGCAGGAGCGTGAATTCCCTTCAGGAGAAAAATGACTTTGGTTATGAGGAGTAATCCGATGGAACCATACATCAAATAGGATGCGATGGATTTTAGGCTGCGGTAATCTAGAAGGATAAAGAAAAACATGACGACAACACCGAACAGCATACGTTTCAAGTGGGCCTGCAGGAAAAGGGTGTCGGTCCGATTTCCTGATTCGGACAATGAAAGCGATGAGCTGGCGCTGTACAGCATGACGGTTCCGATGATGGCCAGTACGACGATGGCACCCAGGAGAACACGGTCAAAGTTTTTCATGGAAAGCGTAATTGATTTCATCCGGCAGCCTTTAATTCATAAACCCAGTTTTTGAACTGATTCCCCCGGTCTTCAAAATTCTGAAATTGGTCGAAGCTGGCACAGCCCGGAGATAACAATACGATATCCCCGGGGCTGGCGAGCTGTTGGCTCATGTGGACCGCATCCCTTAGACCTTCCATAGATTCCAGTCTAACCGCATCCGCTAATGCAGTCGCTATTTTGTCACGAGCCTGGCCGTAAGCGAGAACGGCCTTGGTGTTGTGGGTATAAGGCAAGAGTTGTTTGAAGTCACCGCCTTTATCCTTTCCACCCAGGATAAGGATGATCGGCTGGTTAAATGATTGCAGGGCAACGATTACGGCATCCACATTAGTCGCTTTCGAATCGTTATAATAAACCACGTCCCGGATTTCAATTACCCGTTCCAGGCGATGTACAACGCCCTGGAAGGTCTGAATGACGGACTTGATGTGTTTGGATTCAAAGCCCAGGGCCACGCAGGCCGAAGCTGAAGCCATGATATTCTGGAGATTATGCAGCCCGGGTAAGGCCACATCGGCCCGGGACAGAAATAATTCACCATTAGCGTAGTAAATATTTTTATCATCATATGTGAGGAAGCATGGAAAATCTTCATGGGGAATAAAGGTATATTTTTGTCCGGCCTTGCCAGACAGCTTTTCCCTCAGGACAGGATCACCGGCATTGAAAATAATTATATCATCTTCTTTCAGGTTCTGGCACATGTTGATTTTGGCATTGACATAGGAATCCATGTCCGGGTAACGATCGAGGTGATCGGGTGAAATATTCAGGAAAACGGCAATATAGGGTTTGAAATGAAGAATATATTCCATCTGGAAGCTCGATATTTCCAGGACATAAATCCGGCTGCCGGAGGATTCCTGCAGTTCATCCATTACGGCCAATGAAAAGGCATGGCCCACGTTTCCGGCCAATACACCTTGGCGGAATTTGGATTGACACATTTGGGCCGTTATATGAGCGGTCGTTGTTTTCCCGTTTGATCCGGTTATGGCTATGATAGGCGACGACGTGAACCAACTGGCAAATTCAATTTCACCGACAATGGGAATCCCGGTTTTGCGTGTCTTTTTCAAGAGCGGGGAATCATGGGGAATGCCGGGTGATACAATCCACAGATCCGCTTCGAAGATTTCAGCCGGATTACCGCCCAGCAAAACGCGTATGCCCTGGCGATCCAAGGCTGCTTTATGCTTTTCCGTGGTCTCATTCTTATTTTCATCATAAGCCATCACATTGGCCTTCAGAAACGTTGCCAGCTGGATAGCAGCCAGCCCACTGATCCCCAGGCCAATCACCACAATTTTTTTCCCTTCAACGGATATGTTATTTCTGTCGCTGATGTCCATTATCGTATCTTGAAGGTTGTGAGTGAAAATAATGCCAGCAGTAAACCGATAATCCAGAAGCGAATGACAACCCGGGTTTCGGGCCAGCCTGATAGTTCGAAATGATGATGAATGGGTGCCATTTTAAATACTCGTTTTCCCTGCCCGGTTTTTTGCTTGGTATAACGAAAGTATCCCAGTTGAATGATCACCGATGTGGCTTCCCAAACAAATATTCCGCCGATAATGAAAAGGAGGAGTTCCTTTTTCAGAAGGACCGCCAGAGTTCCCAATGCGGCACCGGTTGAAAGAGACCCCACATCGCCCATGAAGACTTGTGCCGGCGCAGAATTGAACCATAGGAATCCCAGGCAGGCCCCGGCCAGCGCAGCCGTGAAAATGGTAAGTTCACCGGCTCCGGGCAGATAAATAATATTCAGGTAATCAGAAAAATCGACCCGTCCGCTGATATAGGCAATAGCCGAAAAAACACCAAATGAAATGGCCAGCAGTCCCGCCGCCAAACCGTCCAGTCCGTCCGTCAGATTGACGGCATTGGAATAACCGGTGATGACCAGAACGATGATGACCGGATAAAAGAATCCAAAATCCAATTCCAGATTCTTGAAGAATGGCACCGACGTTTTGCTGTAGAATTGGGAAAATTCCGGTGTGTGGAATAAAATCCAGCTTACAATCAGTCCAATGATAATCTGACCGGCCAGTTTATAACGAGCGATGAGGCCGTCTTTCATTTTTCGGATCGTTTTAAGATAATCGTCAAGGAATCCGATACACCCCATCCATACTGTGGCCAGTAATATGATTTGGATATAGATATTGTCCATCTTGGCAAAAAGAAGGGTAGGCAGCAGGACGGACAACAGGATGATGATACCGCCCATGGTTGGTGTGCCCCGTTTTTTCTGATGGGATTGAGGGCCGGTGGCACGTATTTCTTCACCGATTTGATGGGCTTGGAGTTTTCGGATGATCCACGGACCCACGATAAAACTGATAACCAGAGCTGAGATGGCCGCCAACGCTGCCCGGAAAGTGATGTACTGGAAAATATTCAATACCGACAACTGATCGTGCAGGGAATAAAGAAAACGGTAAAGCATCAGGCGGCCTCCTCAAGTTGCCGAATCAGCGTTTCCATGGCCATGCCCCGTGAACCCTTGAATAACAGGACGGTATCAGCATTCATTTCCCGGGATAATAGGGGGAAGAGATCTTCTTTCGTTTCCATATGAACATGATCCAACTGCCCTGTAATGGCCTCATCGGTATGGCGCGATTCTTGACCGGTGGAATACAGGGCCGAAATTCCCTTTTCATCGGCATAGAGACCCACGGCGGCATGCAATTTGGCCGATTGATCACCCAGTTCGAGCATATCACCGAAAACCAGTATTTGTCGCTTTCCGGTGAATGTCGTCAAAAAATCAATGGCTGCCCGGGTTGAATTCAGATTGGCATTGTAAGTGTCATCAATGATGATTGTATCCTTGATTTTTTTCACCACCGATCGTCCCGTGGCAGGCTGAAATGTCTTTAACCGTTCCGGAACATCATCCCAGGACACACCCATGGTAATTACAAGGGATAATGCTGCCAGCACATTTTTAGCAAAAGTGAGATTTTGGGAATAAATGGGAATATCGATCGTATTGACCGTTAACGTCACCGATAAATCTTCGTCTGTCCAGAGGTCGGCGGCAAAGTCACAATTAGGCTGAAAGCCAAAGGTAACGGATTGCGCCGGAGAGGGAGGGGGGGTGATGCGGGGATCATCCTTATTGATGAAGGCGGTGCCGTCGTGGAGAGACTGAAACAAGGCGCCCTTTTCCCTGGCAATGGCATCGATGGAACCGAATCCGGCCAGATGGGCCGGAGCTATATTGGTAATGATACCATACGTCGGGATGGCGATTCGGCAGAGATACTGGATATCTCCCGGCTGGTTGGCGCCCATTTCCAGTATTGAAACCTCATGGTCCCGGGTCAGGGTCAGCAATGACAGTGGCAAGCCCACGGATGTATTGTAGTTTCCCTCCGTAGCGTGGACGGCCATATCCGGAGCCAGTAAATGACGGATGATTTCCTTGGTCGTTGTTTTTCCATTGCTGCCGGTAATACCGATCACCGGCAGGGAAAATTGTTGGCGCCAGGCCTGAGCCACGCCTCCGATGGTTTCCACCGGGTCGGAGACATTAATTTCGGTGAGATTCGCTTCCTGGATTGAATGGGAAACCAGGGCTGCTGCGGCACCGGACTGGGCCGCTTGTCCGACAAAATGATGACCATCCGTATTCTCACCCTGGATGGCCAGGAAAAGGTCCCCTGGTTGCACATGGCGATTATCCGTGGCAATCCCTGCAACGGATTCAGGCAGCGTAAATCCTGTTGCGTTTGAAAATACGGCGGCAAAAGCCTGGGGATCAGGTAATGTGATTCTCATCCTGATATCTTTGTACAATTTGCAGATCGGAGTAAGGGCGTTTTTCCGTTCCAATTTCTTGATATTCTTCCCGACCTTTTCCCAGTATGACAATAATATCACCGCTGTCACTGGTTTCGATGGCCGTTTTCACAGCTTCACCGCGATCGAGAAACAGGGTATAACGGTTCGTCGCGAAGCCCTGAATTATATCATTGTTTATCTGTTCCAACGATTCCTGCCGCGGATTGTCAGGCGTTAAAAAACAACGGTCACAATAGGTTTCCGCAATGGCGGCCATTTGAGGTCGTTTCTGCCGGTCCCGATTTCCTCCCGCTCCAAAGATGACGGTGATGATGTTGCCATTTTCCTTTAACTCGGAGATGGTGGACAAAACTTTTTCATAGGCGTCCGGTGTATGGGCATAATCAATGATTACAGTTTTCCCCTGAGGAAGAGAAAATCGTTCCATTCGCCCCGGTATGGTAATGCATTGTTCAATGCCCTGTCGAATGGCGGACAGGTCAATTCCCTGGGAAAATGCAGTGGCAACTGCCGCCAAAATATTTTCGGCATTAAATTTTCCGATTAGGGGGGAATGAATGGAAATGGATTCTGATCCCAGTTGGATCCGTCCGGAAATCCCGGCCAGAGAAATGGAAAGCTCAGTAAAATGGACATCTTCCGGATTGTGGATGGAATACTTAATCGCCGGTACGGGACATTTTTCCAGTAATTCCATGCCATAGGCGTCATCTATGTTAATAATCGCTGTGGACGAAAGGGGCAATGTTTTAAATAGGCGGGCCTTGGATTGGAAATATTCCTCCATTGTTCCGTGGTAATCCAGATGTTCTGGTGTGAGGTTGGTGAATACTGCAGTCCGAAAGGCCACATCCGCCACCCGGAATTGGTGTATGGCATGGCTGGATACTTCCATCACAACATGGGTAAACTGTTTTTCCACGAGTATGGACAGCGTCCGGTTTAAGGTGACAGGATCTTCGGTGGTGAGGGTCTTTTTGGTTTCAAACCCCGACGCGATCATTCCTAGTGTTCCCAGTTGTGCAGTCTTTTTTCCCGCCGCCTGAAAAATGGCGTTCAGCAAACTGGCGGTCGTCGTTTTTCCATTGGTACCAGTAATGCCGGTGACTGTCAGTTTCCGCGACGGATGATCGTAAAATTCGGCTGCCAGTTGACTGGCCATTCGTCGGGGATTGGCTACCGAAATAATCGGAACGGGATAAGGGTCCAGGGAGCGACCGTTGGCAATGATGGCGGCCGCACCGTGACGAACCGCTTCGGTAATGAAGTCGTGGCCGTCCACTGCCGATCCAGGAATGGCAATAAACATATTTCCCGGGACAATTTTACGGGAGTCAATTTCAATACCGGTGATTTCGACATCGGGAATGGATTGTCCTTCCGGTATCAGGTTCTGAACCAACTTTGCGAGGCGTTTTTTCATTGCAATACAATCTCGCATTTTGATCCGGTGGGAACCCGCACCCCCGGGGCTGGACTTTGCCAAACAACTTTCCCCGATCCATTAACCCGAACGGTGAGATGAGCCTGTTTCAGCTGTAGAATCGCTTTCCTCAGGCTCATCCCCCTTACCTCTGGTACGTGTGTAAATTTGGTTTGAGCAGAAAAGAAATCACCGGTTTGCAACAGGGGCATTCCGGCCGGTTTAATAGTGGGTTCCGCTTCGGTATTACCGGCAATCATACCTGGATCCTTCTCCAGTGGATGTTCCGGAGGAAGCAAGGAATCATCCAGATTGATAATCCGGCACATGACACGGTTAAAGACCGGTGCCGCACCTTCCGATCCCCAGTGCTTGCCATAGCGGGGTTCATCAATAATGATGGCACACAGGAGCTGGGGATTGTCAGCTGGTAAAAAGCCGACGAAATTGCTTATGAATTTTGAATTTGAATATTTTCCATCGATAAACTTCTGAGCCGTTCCTGTTTTTCCCGCAACATTCCAGCCCCGGATCTGAGCATTATTCCCCGTTCCACCCTCAACCACCTTGACCAGCATATCTTTTACCTGCCCCATGATTTCCAGCGATGATATTTTACGTACGACTTCCGGTTGTACCGTTTCAACCACCCGTCCGGATTGATCCACAATCCGGTCGACAATCCGGGGTCGCAATAGATATCCGCCGTTGGCAATGGCTGCATAAGCCATGGCCAGCTGGATACCGGTGACGGCCACTTCATGGCCCATGGACATTTCAGGGAGAGAGAGATCACTCCATTGATTAACCCGGCGCAGCGTTCCCGGTTCCTCACCGTACAGAGAAATGTTGGTCAATGATCCGAAACCGTAATCCCGGCTATAGCGATACAGTTGCTTTTTTCCGACCAATTCGGCAATCTTGATGATGCCCACGTTACTGGAATGCTGAATAATCTGGGAAACCGTCAATAAACCGTATTCCTCATGATCGTTGATCCGCACATCCTTTAATTGATAGCTGCCGTATTCGCAGTTGAATTCCTGTTGTGGCGAAACGCAATGTTGGTCCAGGGCCGCCGTGGTGGCGACAATTTTATAAGTGGAGCCTGGTTCGAATTGATCCGTAATGGCACGGATTTTCTGATTTTCGGTCGGGAAATCGGACAGATGATTGGGATTGAAATCAGGCACCGAAGCAATGGCCAGGATATCTCCAGTCTGAGGGTTCAATATAATCCCCGTTGCACTGGTGGCCTGCAGGTCCTTCAGGGCATAATCCAGTTCATCCTGGAGAATGGATTGATAATTCAGGTCAAGCGTTGTAAGAATGTTGAGTCCATCCGTCGGAGGTTTGGTGGGGAAATTGCTTTTTGGATTCAGCCTTCCATGCCCGTTTTTCTGTTTCAATATCCATCCCGGTTCACCCTGGAGGATATCATCATACCAGCCTTCCAGGCCGGAAATTCCACGGTCATCCACGTCTGTGGCACCGACGATTTGGGCAGCGATATTTTGCTGGGGATAGAAGCGGCGGGCATGCCGTTCAATAATCAGATTTTGGATTTCATCAAATTTCCCGGCGGAAAACACTTCTTTTCTCAGATTTCTCTCAAGATATACAAAGGAAGTATTGTATGACAGTTTCTTTAGATAATGTTCCCTGGACCGGCCGGTAGTTCGGGAAAGTTTCTCGGCCAACTGTTCTGGGTTTTCGATCAGAGCGGGGTTGGCGGCAATGGAATAGTGGATTATGTTCCGTGTAAATGTTTTTTGGTTTCGGTCGAAAATATTACCTCGGATCGCGGGAATGGGTTCCCGGTATTGGCTCTGGGCAAATCCGCGTTCTCGGTATTGCTGACCGCTGATGATCTGGACATCGAAGAGACGAACGGCCAATCCCACCCAACTCATGATTACTAGGGAAGAAATCACAATAACCCGGGATCGATATTTCAGGTATGTCTTAGTCATGAATCTCCGCCATAAACGCAGGTAACTCAATGGTCAGGGATTCGGGTTGAGCGGGCACCATCCCTAATTCTCTGGCGGCACGGTCAGCCACAATATCCGGCCGTTTCAAATATTCAATTTCACTGGTTAGTTCAATAATATCATTCTGGATTTCTCCCAGAGTTGATTGCTGGATTTCAATGGCATAGAGCGTTTCATCCACTGCGGTATAGATCCAGAGATAGGCAATGACGCCGCCAATGGAGAGAACCGTAACCAGGAAAAACACTATTGTATTGATGAATTCCTTCTGTTTCCTGCTGCGCCGTTTCACTATTTTAATGGTCATTATGCAATCCGCCTTAATGATCGCAGTTTGGTAGACCTGGATCGTGGATTATTTTCGATTTCTTCCGCTGACGGCTGAACTGGTTTTCGGGTCAGAATTTTACCGTAACCTTCCTTTGCCAGGTTGCGAAACCTGTGTTTTACCAGACGATCTTCAAGGGAATGAAAACTGAGAATTACAATTCTGCCATTAATGGTTAGGAAGGGAGGGAAAATATTCAGAAATGTTTCCAGCTCTTCCAGCTCGTTGTTTACGGCAATGCGTAGGGCCTGATAGACCCGGGCCTGGGTCTTGTGACGATGGGCTGGGGGAGTGGACGTCCGGATGGCTTCATTCAAATCGGATGTGGTTTCCATGCGGGGCGCACGTTTGATTGAGCGGGCAATCCGGCGGCTGTTACGTTCCTCACCATAACGATAAATGATATCAGCCAGGTCGGATTCGGAGGTACGGGAAATAAGTTGCGCCGCGGTAAGGCTGTCGGTTTCGGGATTGAAACGCATGTCCAGCGGCCCGTCGCTTCGAAAAGAGAATCCCCGGTCACTGTTATTCAGTTGAAATGATGAAAGACCCAGATCAATAAGAATACCGTCCACCTGGGCAATCTTGAGTTGGGCCAGAATCTCCGGCAGTTTGGCGTAGGAATGGTGAATCAATGTGACCGGCGAAGAGGCGGGAAGAAATGAACGGCAGTATTCCAGTGCCTCTTCATCGCGATCGATTCCCACCAGCCTTCCATTTGAAAGGCTGGTGAGAATATGGCTGGCGTGCCCTCCTAATCCGACGGTACAATCAATATAGACGCCGTCAGAGAGAATGTTGAGAAACGATAGTACTTCCGAAACCATGACCGGTTGATGAATGGGATATCCATCTTGATGTGTCGCGGTCATAAAGTAATTTTTTCAGCCAGGGCATTATAATCGTTTTGATCCAATTCTTCTGCACGTGCTTCAAAAGCCTGCAGTTGTTGCGGGTTCCAGATTTCAATTTTATTGACCATCCCAATGATTAATACGTCCTTCTCCAGCTGGGCATGCTCAATTAGTATTGGTGTCAGCTGAATTCGTCCCTGCTTATCATAGGTAACGGTGGATGCGTAACGCACAATTCCGCGGATGAAATGTCTGTTTACCATGCTGAGAGATGATAAACTGCGGAGTGCGCTTTCGATTTGCTGCTGCCAGATGGAAAGGGGATAAGCATACACACAAGGGTCCAAACCTTTTGTAATTACAAAAGTTCGGTCATTATCCACAGAGAGGGATGCGCGGAATTTTGCCGGAATATTTACCCGACCCTTGGTGTCGATTGAATAGGCGAATTCGCCTGTGAATGTGTTTTCGCTATTTGTCATGCAACTGGTATTAATAAGGGATAATTACCCACAACTACCCACAACGTAACACAATTCACCCAAATAATGCAATTATTTTTTATAATCTTTTTTGATTATTTTAACATTGGATGGACGTCAAACAACATCTGCAATGAGTAAAAGGTCGGAAAATACCGGGACAATAACCCGGAGGGAAATGAGGTGGAGTGTTACTGGATAGGTGTGTAATGAATGACGGTGAGATTCATGGGATTAGATGTCAATGATACTCTCACGGGATCATTCTGGGGGGTGATTTTTCGGATAATATCTCCATTAATATATACATTTAGACCATGTGAGTGGTTAAAAAGCAGGTCGATGTTGTTCTCAAAGGTATAGCTGCGATTATCTCCGGCCGGAATGAAAATGTCCTGTGACGTCAGGGAATCAGACTTCACGACATAGGCATTCAATTCGGTCGAAATAATTTTAATGGATAAGGGACGGGCAATGTTCAATACTTCTTTATCTACCGAAGCTGCCACATAATCCGATAATATCTTGTCTTCGTTTATAACCTCAATGTCACTGTTTTGAAATGGACCCGTCATGGCGACTGGTTGGACATCCTGATTTTTTACGACTTTTTGAATGATAATCAAGGCAAAAATCCAGATGGCTAGTAAAGCGGCACCTTTAATGATATTGGCACGGTATTGCTGGAAGGACACCGGTTTCTTTATCGGTGATGCGTCCACCGCTTTTTTTTCATGACTGAGGTTTGTTTCTGTTTTAGTCACTCCGCTTTGACTCTTATCAGAGGAACGTCCCAGGTAATGCTCCAGTTGAGTAAGGGCTTCCTGCGGATCACCTCCGATTTCAGTGACATAGGCCCGTAAAAACAATCGGACATAAGTGTTGGGCAAAACCGAAAAATCACCGGATTCGAATGCTTCCAGAAAGCGATGATGAATCTTGGTCCGGTTCTGAATCTCAGCCAGATCGATATTCTGGCTTTCGCGTAATGTTTTTAATTCTTTGTAAAATTCGGCCATAGGACTAAAATCGGGTTGAAAGTTACAGGGATATGTAAAAATATAAAAGGTAAACGGTACATTTCCCATATTCAATTGTATTCTGGGAGAGAAATGAATTCCTGGCAACCTTTTCATCCTTCGTTCAGGATGCAAGACTTATCGCGTCAGGTGGGATAATGTGTAACACTTTGAGCACAATCGCATCTCATAGGTCTATACACAAGGAGTGATATGTTTCGAAGACGATATTCTATCCCCGAGCTTAGTGTCGCAGAAGCCATTCAATATTTGCATAAAGAATATGTGTTGTGGTTGGACGTGAGAGCAGTTTACGAACACAACCAAGCTAATATTCCCGGCTCAGCCCTGATCTCGCTGGGTCTGTTATCGGCCAGAGAAAATGAATTACATGCGGCCAGGGACAATCAAATAATTGTATATTGTGCAACCGGTAGCCGGTCATATCACGCAGTGAAATGGCTGATTGATTGGGGCTACAAGGCAAAGAATCTCAAAGGAGGCATCATGATGTGGCGCATGCTGAATCAGCCTATACAACCCAAAGGATCGTTATGAGAAGAATTGATATTCTGTTCTTCCTTTTGATTGTTGTCTCCTGTACGACCAGTCAGACAACGAACGAAGTTTCAGGGGAAATTTACAAGGGATACCGGGTATTAACGGTTCCTGCTACGATGGAAAATGTAAAGTTCACTGTATACCGGGGTGATTATGTCAAATTCGTGAATTCCGGTAAAGCTGACAAAATCCATATCGTTATTCCGGCCCTCGATATTGAACAATCCTTTACCGGTGATGTCAATATTGATCCCTATATCAAGCTGAAAAGAGCTGGAAATTATAAACTGAGGATTAACGATCATCCCGGCCGCATCAAGGTTTTAAATTATGAGGAAGGCTATTATACGGAATTGTCGGCCGCCGAATCATGGCAATTCATTCAGGAAAAATCTCCGTTTATTCTCGATGTGAGAACACCACGCGAATACGCCTCCGGTCATTTGTCCAATGCCAACCTCATTCCTGTACAATTCCTCCAGGAACGACTTGATGAAATAGCGGACAATAAGGATCAGGATATTCTGGTTTATTGTCGCTCCGGGAATCGCAGTACGGTGGCTTCAAAAATTCTGATCGATGCCGGTTTCCGTCATGTCTTTAATTTACGAAGCGGAATCCGGGGCTGGCAGAACGGTCAATTCCCCATCGAACGATAAGAGAATGGAATAATACGTTTTACTGTTTTGTAAATCTTAACTTTAGGAATAAGTTTAAATATGAATGAACATGAGAATACGGTTGACGACCTAAAAGGTATTGCCCGCGATCTTATTCGTCTGGAAGCGAATGAGTTGATGTTGGCTTCGGAGCGCATTGATCATGATGTGATTAAAGCGGCTGATATTATCTTGAATCATACCGGAAAGATCGTGGTATGCGGGATAGGAAAATCCGGGCTCATCGGCCAAAAAATTGTGGCCACATTATGCAGTACCGGAACACGTTCAGTCTTTATGCATGCCGCCGAAGCGGTGCATGGTGACCTGGGCATTTACAAGCCTGGGGATCCGACAATTCTCATCAGTAAAAGCGGTTCCACCGGAGAATTATTGCGACTCATACCGTTTTTAAAACAATTCTCGTCACCCTTGATCGGGATTCTTGGAAATCCTGCATCGGCTATAGCCGATAAAGTCGATGTCATGATCGATGCTTCGGTGGAAAAAGAAGCCGATCCGCTGGGAATCGTTCCCACGTCCAGCACGACACTTACCATGGCCATCGGGGATGCCCTGGCCGCCGTATTAATGAAAGCCCGGGAGTTTGATCATGATGATTTTGCTCGCTTTCATCCCGGTGGCGATCTGGGTAAGCGGCTGAAAATTCAGGTCTGTGATGTTATGCATCCAATGACACGTATTGCCGTTGTCCACCCTGAATCGGATTTTCAACGGGTGGTTGGTGCCATGACAGAACATCCGCTGGGTGCCGCCATTGTTGTGACAAATGAAGGCCAGTTTATGGGAATCATTACGGAAGGGGATATTCGCCGATGTGTGACGGAAAATGAAGATACGTCAAAAATTCTGGCGCGGAATATCATGACCACGAATCCCATTACCATTTCTGCCAATGCCCGCTTGCAGGAAGCGATCGCCCTGATGGAAGAACGTGAATCCCAGATCTCGGTTCTGCCGGTCATCAAGCGTGAAGATTCAACCTGCAAAGGGTTAATCCGATTGCACGATATATATCAAACGCGCATTGACTGAAAAGCCCGGAAATTCCGGGCTTTTTCATTATGGTTCGGTATTAACCTGGGTTGTATCAGGTTCCGGAGGCTTGGGCTTTTCACCCCAGTAGTCTGCTTTCAGATTCAGGACATAAATTACATTCTGGTCTGTCAGGTACACATTTTCCTGTTCCGGAAACCGGACATAGTTGTGGCTCCAGTCGGTTTTTGAACGCCCAAAGATGGCATCACCGACCGATTCCATGTTTCTATCCAGCAAGGACAGACGTGTGCCAAGGGAATCACTCACATTGAAGGTATCCCATTTATTGGGGTTGGTTGACACGAGGGTCTCTTTTTTTACGGCCAGAATCTTATTGAAGAAATTATCGATTCGCTGGGAACGCATGGTCAGGGAATCAACCTGATCTATCATCCAAGTATCCCCGGACTTGAGTAATTTAAGGGATTCGTCGCCCTTTGAAATAACAATACCCCAGATATCATCTTTTTCCAATGGAAAAATGGGACCGGATTTTGTCACATATCGCTGTTGTAACTGGAGATTGATAAACCATCCTGCCAATAAAACGGCCAGTACAATGGATACCCATTTCAATTCCTTAGTCATAGAGCTCCTCCAATTGTTTGGTTCGTTTTGCTTCCCGTTGCCAATGGATCAATCCCACTCCGATAACCAGGATGGCTGGCAAAAGGATATTAATCCATTTCCAGCGGGCCTTGCTGCTGTCATTAATCTCCTCCAGCGGCCGCGTAGTGATTTCACGGGAACGTAATGCAACCATTTCACTGTCACCCACAAGATAATCCACGGCGTTCATGACAAACACAGCATTTTCCGGAACCCGTCCTCCGCCGTTATCAGAGAGAAGATCGGAATCGGTGATCAGGATTAGTTGACTAACGATGGACCCCTCTCCCAGCGAAGCTGAAGCATAGGCTCCAACCAGTTTTCCTTCCTGGTCAAGATTCTTCAGCAAAGGATTGTCAATTGGGTTCAAGTTATAATATCCGGTCATGATCCCCGATTTGTCCGACGTATACATAAGGGGTGTATACTGAGCCGTCGAATCGGGGATGATTTCGCTGCTAAAGAATAAGCGAACCTGTTCCAACCCGGAAACAATGGGATGATCATTGAAGTGCTGGATCAGAGGAAAGAATTGATACTCCATTGCTGTGTTGAAGGAAAAAATTCCGGTTCGTTGTTGAATGGTAATGGCGCCGCAGTATTTATCCAGGACCAGATTCTCAGCGACGTTCAGACCATATTCAGCCGGAATATCGAATATGTTTGATTTGATCGGTGTTCCCTGTTGTGAACGAAGGTCAGCTGCAATGCGGGACTGGGCCAGCAGAAGATTTCCTCCACCTTCCAGATAAATGTGAAGGTTGTTATATTCTTCCTGAGTCAGTGAATCGGTGACTCCGTTCATTAACACCATTTTAATAGTAGCAGGTATGGCCTGGTTTAATTTGATATTCCGTACTTCGTAGGCTTCCCGCAACAACCCTGTAATGGACTGATTCTCAACCGCCTGGTTTTCAGAGGATGCAATGGCAATGATGGTACGTTCCGGATCAACCAGTTTTTTTATCTTGGTCGATATGTCGTATTCCAGTCCGGTAGTTGTCTGGATAATGGGAATGGTTTCCCGTTTATCTTCATACAACATGACCAAGCCCATGTGAACGCGTTTAATCTCCAGTTTGTCATTTTCTACAACCTGCAACTGGACCGGCTGGATACCGTATTTTTGCGCTTCCTGAGTCAGATCTTCGTCATTTTCGGGCCGGAAAAATTCGAACCGCAATTTTCCGTCGGAATAAGCGGAATATTCTTCTAGAATATCCTGTAAATAGCGCTCATTATTGCCGTATTCACCCGGCAGATTCTCGGAGAAATACACCTTGACCGTCAGCAAATCATCAATCTTATTCAGTATAGCTTTGCTGGAGCTGGATAAGGAATACATTTTATTATCGGTGAAATCCAGCCGGAAAAAGACGTTCCGGGCAATCAGATTCGCTAGAAAAACGGCGAGCAGGACAATAATTATGTAAATCGTAAATGTTTTTTTATTCATTACTGGCATGACTTACCTCCACTTCCGGGTTTCAACCATACGGATCGTCAACGTCAGGAACAGCCAGATCATCGACCCAAAATAGATCAGATTTCTGCTGTCTATGACACCTCGGGAAATATTCGATAAGTGATATTCCACGCTGAGGTATTGAATCATACCTGAAAGGCCGGGCGGGACAAAGAGCAACAGCTTGTCCATGAGAAAGAAAATCAGAACAATGACAACACCGATAATGAAAGCCACCACCTGATTTTCGGTAAGACTACTGGCAAAGATTCCGATGGAGGCATAGAAGGCTCCGACAAAAAGCAACCCAAGATACCCACAGATCACGGCACCATAATCAATATTGGTTCCAACGGCCATGAGGGTAAAAAAGTGTACCAGAGTAAAACCCAATCCTACGATGATTAAAGTAAGGGCCGACAGGTATTTCCCCAGCACAAATTCCCAATCCTTAATGGGTAAGGTAGCCATAACTTCCATCGTGCCGATATTCTTTTCCCGGGCAATGAGTCCCATGGTAATCACCGGAATGAAAAAGAGATATACCAGCGGAACGATATTAAATAAGGCTCGCATATCGGATTGATTAATGAGGAAAAATGTATTGGTGAAAAAGTACCCATTAAATATGGCAAAGAAGATAAGAAAAATGTATGCCATGGGGCTGTTGAAATAGGATCGGACCTCTTTGCCGAAAATCGTAAATGTGTTAGGCATGGGAACCTCCTTCTTGGGTCAGGGAACGGAATACATCCTCCAGTTGCACTTTATGGCGGCTCATCTCAAGAAGAACCCAGTCCGAAGCGACGGCATGTTTGAATATTTCTTCCCGGGGATCGCGGCCGCGTTCATATTCCAATGAAAGTGTCAAAGCATCACCGTCCCGGGGTCCAATCTCTACCGTCACATCTGCCAGCTTGTTTCGCAGTTGCTGCAGACTTTCATCCGACACATTTTTTATTTCCAGTGTTAATTGGGTGCGTCCCTTCAAATTGGCAATCAATTCCTGGCTGGTCCCGTCCGCAACGATTTTACCATCATCGATAATGACAATCCTGTCCACGGTAGCTTCTATTTCCTGCAGGATGTGGCTGGACATGATTACGACTTTCTGTTGCCCGATTCCTTTAATGAGTTCCCTGATTTCAATAATCTGATTAGGATCCAGGCCTGTAACCGGTTCGTCCAGAATTAGAATTTTCGGATCATGAATCATAGCCATGGCCAGTCCGATACGCTGCTTATATCCTTTGGAACAGGCAGACACCGGCCGGTGAATGACCCCTTGGAGGCCACATTGATCCACAACCCGATTCAGGGCTTTGCGAAAATCTTTCCCGGTAATGCCGCGAATCCGGGCGGCAAATTCCAATAAATCATAGACATTCATTTCACCATACAATGGATTTGATTCCGGGAGATAACCGATCTGCTTCCGAATTTCCAGGGAGTGGTCACGTATATTTTTATCATTGACATATACATTTCCCGAGGTCGGCGATAGATAACTCGTCATTATCTTCAGCGTCGTTGACTTTCCTGCGCCATTGGCTCCTAAAAATCCCACAATTTCGCCGTCATTTACGTCAAAACTGATTGATTTCAGGGCCAGGACATCACCGTAATTCTTTACGAGGTTTTCGATACGAATCATGGATGTGTACCCTCCAAATTTTTTTCGCAATACGAGTAATGAAAATGAAAGTTCCGAATTAATATCGGGCGGGAAATTACAGTCATTCATTTATTGGTGAAAATGAAGATCACAAGACCCCGAGTTGCCTGATGGACCATATCTTTCCTTGTACCGATCGATTCGATTATATAAAGTCCATCCTTGAACTGGTGCGAAAAAAATGAAAAATCGAATACCATTGAATTCCCGATCCAACGTCCTTGGCATTGATGTGGGTGGAACAAATACTGTTTTCAGCATTGTTGCCGAAGATGGGACTATGGCAGTAACTGGAACAGTAAAAACGCAGGATTACCCAACGGCAGAAGAACTGTTTCATGCTATCAAAACGATTGTCTCTACTTGGGATCATTCTCTGGTTCAGACCTTGCAGGGAGTAGGAATTGGGGTCCCAAACGGAAATTATTACACCGGTGAAGTCCTTGCACCGCCAAATTTACCCTGGTCGGATATACACCTAGTGCCCTTCATTCAGTCCCTTTTTGATTTACAATGTGTGATTACCAATGATGCCAATGCAGCGGCTCTAGGTGAAATGTATTTTGGCCAGGCTCGAAATATGAAACATTTCATCGCCCTCACACTGGGAACCGGACTGGGTAGTGGCCTGGTTGTGAACGGAAAGGTCGTTTACGGCCATGATGGTCTGGCGGGAGAACTGGGCCATCTTACGGTGGTCCCGGAGGGACGAGTGTGCGGTTGCGGCCGGAGAGGGTGTCTGGAGACCTATGTATCCGCCCCGGGCCTGGTCCGGACGGCAACGGAGATCGGCTGGTTGCCGACGAGTGGATCTGCTACAGCACGCGCTGTATTTGACGCCGCACAGGAGGGTGATTCAACTGCTCGGGAGGCTTTCAATATAACAGGGATGACGTTGGGCCAAGCCATGGCTAATATGGTGGCCGTTCTGTCACCGGAAGCCATTATTCTCAGTGGCGGACTGGCTCAGGCCGGCGAATCGTTGCTGGAACCGGCGCAGGCGGCTTTGGAAGACCATGTAATGCGTTCTTTTCGAGGGAAAACACGATTCCTGTTATCTGCTTTGGATAATGAGTCCATCGCCGTTCAGGGTGCCGCGGCATTGATTTATCAGGAACACCGGACTCCGGTATGAAAATTCTGATTTCGAATTTGCCCGAAAATCCATGGTGGGGCCACGGTACCCCTCTGTACGAGAATAATCCGGCCATGAGGGAGGGCGTCGTCCCGGATCAAGAATTAGTCGAAATAGAAATATTTCTGTTAAAAAATTTGTTTCAATTTTTACCCTTTGAAATCCTGGAACTGGATTTTCCCTATATTTTGGATCAGCATAATTTCAATTTGCGGAAACATGATTTCGTATTTGTACGCGACCTGTTCATTTCCAACCAAAAAGGTGATATTATCATTTCCAAATTCCGGGAAAGGGAACGACAAATTGAAGCAGACATCATGCAGGTCATACTGGATGCTATGGGATATCAAACCAAACGTATCCCGGAAGAAGAACCAGCATATGCGGAAGGGGGAGAATTCTATTATTGCCCCAAGGAAAATATCCTGTTCACCGGAATATCCCGCAATAATCAAAGAGGAAGTGAATTGGTGGCGGAAATGCTGGGCGTTTCCGAAATGCTTATGATTAAAACGGCGGCGTTCCATTTGGATACCATTTTCACACCGGTGATGAATCGGGCAGGAGATACGGTGGCAGTGATTGCTGCCTTGGAAATAATGGACACCACCTCACAAAAAGAACTGCAGCAATATTGTCGGAAAAAGAACATGGAACTGATAGACGTTCCCCCGGAAGATGCTATCGGAACGTCTCGAGTACTAGGCGATTTCGCCACCAATTGCCTCCCGTTACCGGGCTATTTAATTGGCCCCAGTCGCTTTCGATCTCCCAATATTGTTCCGCTTCTGGCATCGCTCGATGTCAAGCACATTACCATTCCTACGACCCAATTCCGGCTCAGCGGTGGCGCGATCCATTGTCTGACAAATGAACTGTAACACGGTCTTTTCGCGAAAATAATTCTTTATATACTGACTGACCAGTCAGTAACTTACTGATAATTCATTGAAAGCATTATGACTATTTCAGAACGAAAAGAACGCGAAAAAGAGCAACGACGACAGTCCATTCTGTCCGCCGCCGAAACTTTATTTGCCCGGAACGGCCTCCATAATACCAATATGGACGATGTCGCAGCCGAAGCTGAAATCAGTAAGGGAACTATATATCTATACTTTAAAAATAAGGATGATTTGTTCTTTTCCGTGATTGAAGCCAAGTACGAAGATTATCTTAAAGGACTGGAATTACAACTGTCCGGTTCGACTTCTCTGGTGAACGCCGTGCAACGGTTAGTGAACTATCAATTGCGCCATTCGCGCAATCATCATCATTTTTTTCGCATTGTAATGTCAGAACAATCCAAAGGGCAGGGGTCGACGCGCAATGAGTTACGCTCTCGTTTCCTTCATCAGACTGCTCAGGTACTGGACATTGTAACAGGACAGTTTGATTCCCGGATGGAAGCCCATCATCGCAAACAATTCAGCGCCAGAACACTGGCCCTGTGCGTGACGGGAATCATTAATGCCCATATCATGTCATGGCTCATATCCGGAAAAACCATTGATCTGGAAAAAGCCGAAACAGAGATAAACAATATTCTACTCATGGGAATTGGGAAATAATATCCAATGAAAATCACACTATTACTATCATGCATTGTGGGCCTGCTGACTGCCCAGGAACCGTTGGCCTTAACTCTGCAGGACGCTTTGACGCTGGCCCGGGAGAACAATATTGCCCTGAAACAGGCCCGGACGAGTTATGAAAAAGCCACGGCACAGGCGCGGGAAGCCAAGGCGACGGCCTGGCCGGTGATTTCCACCTTCGCCCAGGGGACCAAAAATCTTTCCATCGCTTCCCAGCCCTTATCATTTCCAATACCCTTCGGACAATTGGACGGGAATGGGAATCCGGTTCCACTGCCGAACGATCCCTTTCATCAAATGACGGATTTATTCTTTGTGGATGTGGATATTCCTTTTGGCAATGATAACAATATCATCTATGGCTTCTCGCTGACCCAACCATTGTTTGACGGTCGCGTTCTGGCTGCCGTACGCAGTGCGGGAACCTATCGGATCGTTGCCGAATCCGCTCTGGCCGCCGCCGAGAATACCATGATCGAACAAACCACGGTGCAATATTATACGGCCCTGGTAACTTCCCACGTTCTGGATGTCATGAAGGAATCCCTGGAACTAGCCAAAAAACATTTACAGGATACCAGAGCCTTGTATCAATCGGGAAAAGTGGCGGAATTGAGCGTAATCCAGGCGGAAGTACGGGTTGCCAATGCCGAAACCCAGGTCAGTCAAACGCGAAAAACGGTAGAATTGACCCAGGCTATGTTAAAACGTACCTGCGGCATTGATTTTGATCAGTCGCTCATCTTGACGGAACCGCTGAACCCCGTAATCATTGATTTACCGGCTTACCAGGACCTGGTCAAGGCCTTAAAAGCCAACCAGCCGGTGCTGAAGCAATTGGAAGCCAGTCAAAAATTGATGAAGGAAAACATCCTGCTCAAGAAAGCGGAATTCATGCCTTCCCTGGCTTTGACGGGCAGCTATTCCCAGCAATTACCCTATAATGACGGCGAATATGATCCGGGTGATTTTCGTAAATCGTCCAGTATAGGTTTGGGAATTACCATTCCTCTGTTCAACGGATTCGGTTCCAAGGCCCGACTGGATCAGGCCAAGGCCGATTATACCAATGCATCCTATTCCTATAAGGATACGGAATCGGCCTTAATCTTGGAGCTTTCCCAGCTGTATTACTCTGCCCGGGAAGCAGCTACCCGGATATCTGCGATGCAAAAACAGGTGTCCCAGGCCCGCCGCGGTGTAGAAATCGCCCAATCCCTGTTCCAGAAGGGAATGGCTACAAATCTGGAATACCAGGATGCCACGAACGGTCTGCGTCAGGCTGAGTTGGGATTGTCACAGGCCTACCTTGAATATCACACTGCCATTGCCGGATTGAGACGGGCGATCGGTAAAACATTATTTTAATTCAGAGGACGAAATGAAAAAGGGTATTCTACTTTTGTTGTTAATTCTTATTTCCTGTTCCAGAGACGGCCATGAAGCGGTTACAACCGTACCAAAGATTCCTGAAATTCCGGTGGCCGTTGCACTGCTACAACCCTCCACCTATGTCGAAGCGCTGAATGTTATCGGGAAAACCGAAGCCATCCGGCGGGGAAATTTGATTTTTGAAGTTCCCGGTAAAGTGGAAAAAATATTTGTGGAAGAAAATGATTTTGTCCGTGCCGATGAGCCCCTGGCAAGAATAAATCAGGAACAATACGATGCGGCCTTTAGACTGGCGGAAACGGCGGTGAACAAAGCCCGGAATGATTATGCCAGCGCCAAATCTTTGTATGAATCCAACGTGATATCAAAGGAACAATATGACGGAGCGCGTCTGGGTCTGGACCAGGCGGAATCGGCGTTCATCAAAGCCCGGGAAGCTCTAAATAATACGGTACTGAAGGCCCCTTTTGACGGTTATATCATCAGCCGGAATCTTGAAATCGGGGATGTCGTATCTCCTGCCGCAGGCATGGGGCCGCCCTTCATCGTTGCCGACATGAGTGAAATCAAAATCGTTGTCTCCATTCCCGAATCCCGTATCGGTTACGTGAAAAAATCACAACCGGTGGAAATTTCCATTAAATCACTACCCAACCAGATATTCCGCGGTGATGTGTATCGTGTGGGTCTGGTTACCGATCAATTCACCAATTCATACGATGTGGAAATTCATCTGGAAAATTCAAACCAGCTGATAAAGATTGGTATGGTTGCCGAAGTGAAAATCATCCTGAATGTCTGGGAGAAAGTAAAAGTAATTCCTCTCTCTCTGATTCATGAGGATAAAGACGGTCAGTTTATTTATGTTGTGCATGAGGGAAAGGCAAAACGGAAAGCCATTCAGATTAATGCCTTCAACGGAATTGAAGCCTTTATAGATACTGAAGTGTCCATCGGCGATTCCCTCATAACCCGGGGGCATCATGACGTCCGTGATGGTTCACCGGTGAACATTATTACCGGAGTAAATCAATGAAGCTGTCAGAAAAGGCAATCTATCAGCCCATTCCCGTCCTGATTGTCCTGGTGTTGATCTTTGCACTGAGCATTTACTCCTTTCTGGTTCTTCCCCTGGAATTGATTCCGGACATCGAAGTACCCTATGCCTTTGTTACGGCCACGTATCCCGGTGCAGCCCCGAGCGAAGTAGAATCGGAAATCATTAAGCCCTTTGAGGATAAAATCTCCCAGTTATCAGACCTGGAGGATGTCATCGGCTGGGCTTTGCAGAATATGGCCTTCATTACGGTTGAATTTTCCCCCGGAGCTGATCTGAAATCCAGCATCGATGATTTGAAAGATAAGATTAATGAAGCGATTCCGGACCTTCCCGATGAAGTGATCAATGTATCGGTGAAGGAATTGGATTTCAATGATATTCCCATCACGATTCTCAATATATTCGGAGAGTTAACGCCGCGACAGTTGCGGGAGATCGGTGAAGATGTGAAGGATAGAGTTGCACAGGTGGCCGGTGTGAATGAAATCGAAATTTTCGGTGGTGTCGAACGTGAAATCACCATCAATGTGGATCCCCTGCTGCTGGCCGCCAATAATACTACGATTCCACAGATTATCCGTGCCCTGCAGTTAAATAACCAGAATATGCCCGGCGGTGTTGTCAGTCTGGGAAACCAGGATATCCTGGTTCGTACCATCGGCAAGTTTACCACGATTGACGATCTGGCCAATATCATCATCGGGATGGGTCCCACCGGCAAACCAATTCGTTTGCAGAATATTGCCACCGTAACGGACGGAACGGAAGATATATCCAGTTTTTCACGCTATGGATCCGAACCCAGCGTTACCCTGCTGATCAACAAAAAGCGGGGTGCCAATATCATTGAAACAAGCAACAAGATCGAAGCCGCCGTGGCCGAGATCGCCAAATCATTTCCTCCCGGCGTTCATTATGAATACACAGCGCGTCAGGCTACCGATGTTGAACGCCAGAATAAGCAGGTTGGAACCAATGCCCTGTGGGGAATTATTCTTGTTGTCATTGTATTATTCTTCGGGATCGGTTTCCGTAATGCCATCCTGGTTTCCATAGCTCTTCCCTTTGCCCTCATGTCATCATTTTTATTCATGTACATTTTCGATATTGACCGGACCAATATTTCCATGTTTGGCCTCATCATGGTGCTGGGAATTGTGGTGGATGGTGCCATCATCGTGGCTGAGGCAACCTATCGCCATATTGAAGAAGGCATGCGTCGGAAGGAATCTGCAGTGGCTGCCATGAGGGAAGTCGGAATCCCCATTATGACGGCGGTTCTTACCACAATCGTGGCCTTTGCACCTATCATTTACATGAGCGGTGTCATGGGACAATTTCTTTCCGTCATACCCAAAGTGGTGATCTTTGCCTTGATCGGCGCCTTCATTGCCGACCATTTCTTAATACCGGTGGCTGCTTCCAAACTGATGAACCGATCCAGCGGCAAGGGGAAGCTATCAGGAGACTGGTGGGGAAAACGATTGTATCGTAAAACATTGAACTGGGCACTGGATCACCGTTGGACGCTAGTTTTTAGTTCCATATTTGCGTTAATGGTGGCATTTGCTATTGTAGGCGTATCCATGGTAACGGATGTAAAACTGGTTAAGGTGCAAATGTTTCCCAAAGTCCCAAAGCCACGGATCATTATCGATATTTCAGCACCACCGGGCAGTCAAATTGAATATACGGATAGCATTACCAGGGAAATAGAAGCATACATTGCCGCCTTGCCGGAAGTGGATCGCTATGTTTCAACCATCGGGGAAAGTGGAGTGCAAAATGTCCGTCTGGCTCAGGGTGGAGGAATTGGCGCTGAAATTGCACAAATCAATGTTGACTTGGTGGATGCTTCGGAACGAGAGCGCTCCGTTGACGAGGTCATTGAAGATTTACGGCAACGGTGGAGTGATGTTCCTGGCCTACAATACACCTTTAACACGATCAAAGAGGGACCGCCCATTGCTACAAATGTTGTTGTGGATATATCCGGCGATGACCTCGAATCCATGGAGCTGGTAAGCAATATGATCAAAACGCGAATGGAAGCGTTGGACGGAACCATGAATATTGCTTCCAGTCTCAGCGTGCAGCGCACAGAATTCCAGGTTGATGTGGATCATCAACGAGCCGCCTGGTTCGGGGTGTCGGCCAGTGACATCAGTCAGACCGTCACTTCGGCGTTATTCGGTCTGGAAGCAACCCAGTTCACCGACGGCCTGGAAGATATACCGGTGCGTGTGAAACTGTTTTCCCGGAGTAGCAATATTCTGGATGACATTCAGAATCTGATGGTACCCAGTCCGCTGGGGAAATTAATTCCCATTACCGACGTAGCCACATTGAAACTGGCGTCGGGCGAAACGGCCATTCGACACCGTAATTTCAAACGGAATATTAGTGTTAGTTGTGATCTACTGGAGGATTATGATGCCACGGATATTCAGCGCAAACTAAGCCCCTTTATTGATCGACTGGTGCTGCCGGCCGGTGTTTCGGTTGAATTTGGGGGCGTAAAGGATGAAACGGCGGAATCCTTTGCCAGTCTGGGCCGGGCCATGGTGATTGGATTTATCATCATAATTATTATTCTGGCCGCTCAGTTCAAGTCATTACGCCAACCACTCATCATTGCCTTTACCATTCCCCTTTCATTTATCGGTGTAATTGTAGGATTGATGATTACGCGGGTTCCCTTTGGTATGATGGCATTTTTTGGCGTAGTGGCGCTGATGGGAGTAGTCGTTAATGATGCGATCGTATTGATATCTCTGGTCAACGATTTGCGCAAAACAGGGATGAGGGTCCGGGATGCTTTGATTAAAGCAGGATTGAACCGTTTACGTCCCATCATTCTTACAACGATAACAACCCTGGCCGGTATGATTCCCCTGGCCTTGAATATTGGTGGTGGTGGCGAATACTGGCGTCCTCTGTCGGTCAGTTTAGTCTTTGGTTTGGCGGTGTCATCCTTTTTAACGCTGGTCATTGTTCCAGTCCTTTATTCTCTACTCGAGAGCAGGAGTGAAGCCAAGAAACTGCAGGCAGCAGCAAAAATCTGACGATAGTACTTGTAGAATAATTGACACATTCGTGAGAAATAAACGGTGAAACGCCCCTACGATTGACTGTACTTTCGCCCGCGAAAATGAATACATCACGTGGAAAAATCCTCTGGGTTGACGATGAAATCAATCATCTGAAACCGCATATAATCTTCCTGGAAAAAAAAGGGTATCATGTAACGACTACCACTAACGGGAGAGACGCGGTTGAATTGGTGCAGTCTCACTCCTTCGACCTTATTCTCATGGATCAGTTCATGCCTGGAATTGACGGCCTGGAGACACTGGAACGGATCAAGGAACTCAACGATGCGATTCCAATCATTTTGATTACGAAAAGTGAAGAAGAATGGTTAATGGATGAAGCTATCACCAAAAAGATCGATGAATTTCTGGTGAAACCTGTCCGCCCGACGCAAATTTTCATTGCCGCCAAGAAGATTCTGGAAGCGAACCGGATTCGGGAAGACCATGCCACCGCAGGGTATCTGAAAGATTTTCAGGATATCGATGCGCGTTTGGGACAACATCTGGATCATGCCGAATGGTGGGATATCTATACCCGACTAGTACGCTGGCAGCTGGCTTTCGATGAACATCGCGAAACCGGTCTGGGATCAATCCTGGCAGAACAGATTCAGTCCAGCAACCGCCAGTTTATCCAGTATGTCCGTAAGGAATATTGTTACTGGCTAACGACCCAGGACGGTCCTCTCACGACAGTAAACATTATCCCGGAATATGTTATTCCCCGGATGGAAGATAATACCAAGACCTGTTTTATTGTCATTGACAGCATGCGGCTGGATCATTTATACGCCATCATGCCGGAGCTGCAAAAGTATTTCACGCTGCGGATAGACCCGGCCGTGGCGATTCTTCCTTCCGCTACGCCCTTCAGCCGGAATGCCATTTTCAGTGGCCTATATCCCGATGAATTATTGGTTAAATATCCTCAGCAGCGGGCGGCGATGGAGTCGCATGCCTCCAGCCTGAACCAGTATGAAAACCTGTTTCTGGAAGATTTATTGAAACGCCACGGACAGGGGGGGAAATCAATTCACTACCACAAGATCTGGCAAGTGGACGAAGGTCGGAAATTTTCCCAGCGTATTTCAGAATACCTCAAGGTTGACCTGCTGGCCATCGTCATCAATTTTGTCGATATACTGGCACATAAACGTTCGGAGTCGGATGTCCTGAAGGAAATGTTGCCGGATGAATCCGGTTATCGTTCCGCTGTGAAGACCTGGTTCGAAAATTCCTGGTTCCTGGACGTGCTGAAACGTCTGAGTCAGAGTAATTATAATGTCATTCTAACCAGCGATCATGGCAGTGTCCGGGTGAATCGGGGAATCCCGGTGGGAGCGGACCGCGACACTTCTTCCGGTATTCGATATAAATATGGATTCAATGTAAACTGCTCCGATCGCAATTCGCTGGTCATAAAAAAGCCCCAGGAATACCGCCTTCCGGAATTTGGCCCCCAAACCAGCTATCTGATTGCCACCGATGATGTATTTTTTGTGTATCCGACGCAGCAACATAAATTCGAATCACTCTACAAGGGTAGTTTTCAGCATGGTGGCATATCATTGGAAGAAATGTTCATCCCGGTCGCTACTCTAAGGCCCAAATATTGACCGGTAAACCAGTATTCGAAATGAAGGCGACTTATATTACCCAATCTCCTGAAGAGACAAAAGCACTGGCCCGAAATATCCTGACACAGATTCCACCCGGATCCGTCATAGCCTTGACGGGCGACCTGGGTAGCGGTAAGACTACATTTACCCAGGGCGTAGCGGCCGCCCTCGGTGTTCAGGATACGGTTTTATCTCCGACCTTCAAGTTGATCAGCCATTATGAAGGGAAGGAAACCACTCTGTACCACATTGATTGTTATCGACTTCGTTCCATGGATGAATTTCTCAATATCGGGGGGGAACATTATTTACTACCGGAAAAAGGATATACATTCATAGAATGGGCCGATGTCATCAGGGATATTTTACCGGCGGATACCATTGAGATTACATTTCAATACCATAAATCCGACCCCGATGCGCGACAAATTACCGTGGCCCGGAGTGTCACGTGATATTCCTGGGAATCGAAACATCTTCCAGCCGGTGTTCCGTGGCGTTGGGGAATGAAGATGGTCTTCTGGGCCTGGTTGAGGAAAACAGACCGCGGGAACATGCCCGGATTCTGCCGGGGTTTGTTCAAAGGCTCTTTCGGGAAACGGGTATCGCCAACAGGGACATTGATGCCGTGGCCGTTTCCATTGGTCCCGGCTCTTTTACCGGGCTTCGCATTGGATTGAGTTTTGCCAAGGGATTGGCCTATAGTCGACAACTTCCCATCGTGCCGGTACCGACCATGGAGGCCCTGATAGCCGGGTACGACAAACCGGTAAAACAATCCGTTTGTGTCCTGATTCATAGTCATGGAAATACATTTTTCTGTCAGCAATTCAAACGCCGGAAGAAAGATCTTCAGGCCGAAGAACCTGTCGTAGTAACATCCGATATCTTTGATAATTGTGATTGTCAAACCATCCTACATTGGAATTGTGAAAAATTTCTGGAAAAAACGCCGGGAATAGCCGTGGCTCCGTCTGCGTGGTGGATTGTGGCATTGGCAACCAAACATTACGATGCCTGGAAAGTGGATGATCCCTTTACCTTGGTTCCCTACTATATCTCACCCTTTGTACCCGGTGGGAAACCATGAATATCCGTCAGGCAGGACAAGAAGACGCGGCGGGAATTCATGCCTTGGAAAAATTGATATTTCCCGACCCGTGGACAAAGGAACAGATTGCATTTGAAATTCAGAATCAACCGGTATCCATCGTGAAAGTTCTCGTTAATGCGAACCGGATTTATGGCTATATTTTTGTTCATTTCGTAGGACAGGAAATACAGATTCTGAATATAGCAGTCCATCCTGCTGTGAGGAAAAATGGGTGGGGAACTATACTTTTGGAAAACATGCTACAGCTTGCTGACCGGGATACGGACATTTTTCTTGAAGTCCGGTCTTCCAATCGGGCGGCGATTTCCGTTTACGAAAAGATCGGCTTTCAATCATTCGACTGTCGCAAAGCATATTATCAGGATGGCGAAGATGCCATCGTCATGCGCAAACATATTTAGAAATTGAGAATTACAATTGGCCTGGTTTACACGTAAAGATAAAAAACTGAAAAATGGTATTAAGAAGGACATGCCGGATGGCCTGTGGATTAAGTGTCCCAATTGCAGCGAAATCCTATATAAACCGGAATTGGATAAAGCGTTTTCCGTCTGTCGTCACTGTAATCATCATTTCCGGGTTTCACCGCAAATTTACCTGGATCTGCTGCTAGATGAGGGTTCGGGTGTTGAATTATATACGGGTTTGAAATCTCGTAACTTCTTGCATTTCAAAGCCGGGAAAAAATATTCGGACCAGTTGAAGGAGGCTCAGAAAAAAACGGGTGAAACTTCGGCGATCCGGTGCTATTCCGGTTCTCTGATGGGACAATCGGTTATTCTGGGGCTCATGAATTTTCGGTTCATTGGCGGCAGTATGGGTTCGGTAGTCGGGGAAAAAGTCGCACGGGCAGTTGACGAAGCAGCCCGGCAAAAGGCGACATTTATATTGATTTGTGCTTCCGGTGGGGCCCGGATGCAGGAAGGAGCCATTTCCCTGATGCAACTGGCCAAAACGAGCGCCCACCTGGCTCGGTTCTCGGAGCAGGGTGGGTTATATATACCGGTGCTGACCGACCCGACCACTGGTGGTGTTACTGCCAGTTTCGGTATGTTGGGGGACGTAATCCTGGCTGAACCGGGGGCGCTTATCGGTTTTGCCGGACCGCGGGTTATAAAGCAGACAATTGGTCAGGATTTGCCCAAAGGTTTCCAGCGGGCGGAATTCCTGCTGGAAAAAGGATTTATTGATCACATTGTTTCACGATCTGAAATGAAGGATACGATCCACAAACTCATTTCTTTACTGACATGAACAGCAAACCATCCATATTAATTACCAATGACGATGGCATTCATGCTCCCGGGATTTTTGCCTTATGGGAAGCTATGGATGCTCTGGGAATTGTCACTGTTGTGGCACCGGATGCCGAAAAAAGTGCGGTCGGGCACGCTATTACCATTTCCGACCCTATCAGAATTGAGAAAGTGACCAAGCGTGATGGGTTTGAAGGATGGGCCGTAAAGGGAACACCGGCCGATTGTGTCAAAATCGCCGTACAGGGTATTCTGAAAAAAAAACCGGACCTTATTATTTCGGGGATTAATTCCGGGGCTAATGTAGGTAATAACATTATTTATTCCGGAACCGTATCCGCTGCTACGGAAGGAACCATGTTGGCAATTCCATCGATTGCCATCAGCCTGGATTCTGTCCGCGGAGGATATTATGAGTCGGCCAAAACTATTGCCCAACGAATTGTCCAGCATGTACTGGAAAAGGGAATTCCTGAGAAAATATTACTGAATGTAAATGTTCCCAATTTACCCCTGGACGAAATCAAGGGAATTCGGGTTACCCGGCAGGGTAATGTATTTTTCCGGGATTGGTTCGAAGGCCGGGAGGATCCTCGCGGGCATCAGTATTACTGGATGACGGGCGAAATCATCAACCCGGATGAGGATGGTGAATATGACGGTGTGGCCCTGAAACAGGGATATGTTTCTCTCACTCCGATCCATTATCGCCTGACGGCTGAAAAATTTCTCACGCCATTATCAGATTGGTTCAGGAATGATATCTGAACTACACCAGGGAGTTGTAATCCTGGATTTCGGGTCCCAATATACCCAGTTGATTGCCAGAAGAATCCGGGAATTACATGTTTACTCCGAAATTGTGTCTCACGATATTTCCCGGGAAACACTCCAAGCCAAACATCCTGCCGCTTTGATTCTGTCTGGTGGACCGTCATCCGTTTTCTCGGATGAATCACCGGATTTCGATCGTTCCATCCTATCCTTGGATATCCCGGTTCTGGGCATCTGCTATGGATTACAATTGTTAACCCATGAAGATGGGGGCCGCGTCGAATCGAAAGGGAAGGGCGAATACGGATCGGCGCAATTCATACGAAAATCTGATTCCGCTCTCTTAGCGGGAATGTCACAGACTTCTCAGGTTTGGATGAGCCACATGGATCAGGTTACAGTTCTTCCGCCTGACTGGACTGTAATCGGGACATCTTCCAACGGCCTTGTAGCGGCGCTGGAAAACCGAAAACGGCAGTGGTACGCGACTCAGTTTCATCCAGAAGTCGCTCATACGACAGAAGGAGAGGTGTTGATACGGAATTTTGTCTACCACATCGCAGGGTGTCGGCCGGATTGGACACCGGGACAATTTATTCAAGAACAAATCGCCGCAATCCGGGAAGAAGTGCAAGATCAACAGGTCTTAATCGGCGTGAGCGGTGGGGTGGATTCTACGGTGGTGGCTGCCTTGCTCAACAAAGCCATTGGAGACAAAGCCATAGCCGTGATGATCGATCATGGTCTGATGCGAAAGAATGAAGCCGAACAAACCGTCATTGCCCTGCGGGATGGAATGGAAGCCAATATCCATGTTTTCGACGAATCCGAAATTTTCCTGAAACGGTTACAGGGCGTTGAAGATCCGGAGGAAAAAAGAAAAATTATCGGCGACCAGTTTATTCGTTCTTTTGAAAAAATCAGCCGGAATTTCGGAAACATAAAATTCCTGGCCCAAGGCACCTTATATCCTGATGTCATCGAAAGCGGAAACAGTGCTGCCACGGGTGTCACCCATGTGATCAAGAGTCATCACAATGTAGGTGGCTTGCCGGATAATATGCAATTCAAGTTAATCGAACCGTTACGGGAACTATTTAAAGATGAAGTGCGCAATGTTGGACGTGAACTGGGCCTACCCGATGGTCTGATTAATCGACATCCATTTCCCGGTCCTGGTTTAGCCGTCAGAATCATTGGTGAAATCACGCCGGAACGATGTAATCTCCTGCGGAATGCAGACGATATTTTTATCAATATTCTGCATGAACACAATCTTTATAATGATATTTGGCAGGCTTTCTCGGTTCTCATTCCCGTAAAAACCGTGGGTGTCATGGGCGATCAGCGGACCTATGAAAATTTACTGGCCCTGCGGGCTGTCCACAGCACTGATGGTATGACAGCCGACTGGGTGAAATTACCGTCGGAAGTCTTATCACAGGCTGCCAATGTCATTGTAAACTCCGTGAAGGGAATAAACCGCGTCGTGTATGATATTACATCCAAACCGCCGGGAACAATCGAATGGGAATAAATTATAAACCGCAATTGAAGGAGTACCACTTATGTGTGGAATCGTAGGCTATTACGGAAGTGAGGAATGCATACCGATTTTATTGAGAGGTCTTAAACGCCTTGAATACCGCGGCTACGACAGTGCCGGAATCGCCGTCCTGGAGGAAGAAAATCTCCACTTGGTCAAACGATCCGGTAAAGTTCGTGAGCTGGAACGGGTCGTGGATGATTCCGTGGTTCGGGGTGCGATTGGGATTGCCCACACACGATGGGCCACGCATGGTGAACCGAACGATGTCAATGCGCATCCCCATTTGGATGCTGATGGGCGTATTGCTCTGATTCATAATGGCATTATTGAAAATTACGAAACGCTGAAAAAAATTCTCATTAATGAAGGAATTGAATTCCAGAGTGACACCGATTCGGAAGTCTTGGTACAATTAATTTCATCTCTGTATAAAACAGGGAAATATTCCTTTGATAAGGCCGTTCAGGCAGCTCTGCAACAGGTAGTGGGAGCCTATGGCATTGTCGCCATATGCAAGGATGAACCGGATACTCTGGTGGCAGCCCGTTTCGGGAGCCCACTGGTCCTAGGAGTTGGTGAGGGAGATTATTATATCGCCAGTGATGCATCCCCCATTGTAGAATATACACGAAATGTCGTGTATCTCGAAGAAGGGGAAATGGTTACAATTAACCGCGATGGCTATACCATCCGGACCATTCTGAAGGACAAGATTATTACGAAGGAAATTGAAACATTATCCTTGTCCTATGAGCAGATTGAAAAGGGGAATTTTCCCCATTTCATGCTCAAAGAAATTCACGAACAGGAACAAACCGTCCTGGATACCATGCGTGGTCGCATGGATTTGGAAACGGGGACGGCGCATTTGGGGGGGATTGCCGATTATCTGCAACGTATCATCACAGCCAAACACTGCTATATCACGGCTTGCGGAACATCCTGGCATGCCGCATTGATCGGGAAATATTTGATTGAAGAATATGCCAATATTCCGGTTCATGTGGAATATGCATCCGAATTCCGTTATCGTAAATCGGTCCTGGATGGCCAAACGGTTGTCATTGCCATCAGCCAGTCGGGAGAAACAGCGGATACGCTGGCCGCCATAAAAAAGGCCAACGAGTATGGTGCCTTGACAGTGGGAATCTGTAATGTAGTAGGAAGTTCAATCTCTCGTAGCACCGATTGCGGTGTCTATACCCATGCGGGACCGGAAATCGGGGTCGCGTCTACCAAGGCGTTTACCGCCCAGGTTGCCGTATTGATCATGCTGGCGCTGGCCATCGCCCGGCAGAAGGGCTCGATTACCAAACGACAGGGAGTCAAACTGGTCCATGAGCTGGGAAAAGTCGGTCAGAATGTCCGCAAGATTCTGGACAATTCGGCTCAAATTGAGAAAGTGGCGTGGGAAACGCAGTATGCCAATAATTTCCTCTATTTAGGCCGGGGATTGAATTTCCCTGCCGCGCTGGAAGGTGCCTTAAAACTCAAGGAAATTTCCTATATCCATGCCGAAGGGTATCCGGCGGCCGAAATGAAACACGGTCCCATCGCCCTGATTGATGAACGGATGCCGGTGGTATTTCTGGCGCCGCATGATGCCACCTTCGAAAAAGTACTGTCCAATATTCAGGAAGTGAAATCCCGCCGGGGGAAGACAATCATCCTGACGGATAAAATAACGGATGGAATCATCAAACTGGGAGATTACCTAATCGAAGTACCCGCGACGCATCATCATGTATTTCCGATTCTGGCATCCATCCCCTTACAGTTGCTGGCCTATCATCTGGCGGTTTTACGGGGCTGCAACGTCGATCAACCCAGAAACCTGGCCAAGAGCGTAACGGTTGAATAATCGTATCGATAAGATAATTCCGTATATATTATTGGTGTCTTTGGCGCTGGGACAGGGCTGGTTTCGTCCCAAATCACCCCAGGATCGAATTCAAAAAGTCATTCAGCTTTATAATGAAGGACGTTACGGGGCATCGGAAGCGGAATTAAATAAACTGAAAAAATATCCGGATATTTATTCCGGTCCGGCGGTGACCTTCCTGCATCTGAAGATTCTCAGCCAGGAAAATCAATTCCCGGAAGCCCGTCAACTGGCACGCAAACTACTGGCTTCCGCCGATACGCGCTATCGGCCCTATGTGTATGAAACTCTGGGTGACATGTTTGTCAATGAAGGGAATTACACGGCTGCCTTCCGGCAGTATCTGTTGGCTCGTAAAGCGGCCGGCGACCAATCTCAATTCTGGCGTAGAATTGATAATAAACTGATGAAATCCATCGGTCTGGATATTCAAGAAGGAACCATCGATGAGTTATTGGCGCTGGAGGAAGACACGACCATTGCCACCATATTGCAATTAGTGAAGGGTTTTAAATATTTATCGCAAGGCGAGTCGGATCGGGCTGCATTGATTCTCAGCACTATCAGTCCTGAGTATGTACCTGACGCCTTTTTCCCGGTGTATGAAAAAATGCTTTTAACGGCAAACAAACCACGTCCTAAGAATACCAAAATTGGCATTGTTGCGTCCCTTACCGGAGATCAAAGTTCAGTCAGTCGGACGTTTTTAAAGGGAATGAATCAGGCCCTAATTCATCATTTGCAATCCGGGGCTGCCGTCAGTTTTATGATTATTGATAATCGCAGTGATGCCATTGAAACAGTTCAGGCCATGAAAACACTAGAGCAGAATCCGGACATTTCAGCTGTCATCGCCCCATTAGGTGCAAAAAGTGCCTTATTGTCCGCCGGGATGGCGCCCCGTTTATCGATTCCGGTTCTTATTCCCACTTCCACCCAGGATGGGATTACATCGTTAAGTGAAAATATTTTCCAATGTGCCACACCACTGGAAAAAACCGGTGCGAAAGCGGCCCGATATATTGTCGAAACTCTGGGCTATGATACCATTGCCGTTCTGGCTCCGGCTGATGATTATGGCAAAGCCATCGTAGATGCCTTTATTAAACAATTGGATTTAATGGGTGTCTATCCCGTATCGTTGCAATGGTATTCCGGCATTCCGCAGAGTTTGAAATCGGAATTTTCCGCTTTACGTAAAACAGCCTGGTCTCTGGTCCCGAAGGAATCCTCAGACGAGGAATTTCTGGGCCTGGAAATGGACAGTCTGGATGCGATTTTTGACATTTCGGAAGAAGATTTCTTCGACCTTCCCGAAGAAAACAATAAAAAATTAACCAAATCGGATTCCGTCAGTTATATGCTGGAAACCATCCAGGCCTTATTCATTCCGGCCCGTCCCGAACACATTACCTATATCGGCACGCAATTTCCCCAGTACAACCTGAAAACAACCATCGTGGGGACCGAATCCTGGTATAACAGGGATATCATCAATGAGGAATCAATCGGATCTCACTTGAATGGAATGATTGTCCTTTCCAATCAATATCCGGGACAAAATAATGCCATGGAAAATCCCATCGTACCGGAAGGAAATCCGGCCACTTTTTTTCTGGGCTATGATTTGGGACAATTGCTTTTCTTTGTTACCAGTCAACAACCTTCGGCAAATATGAGCCTGACACAACAATTGGCACAAGTTCAGGATTATCACGGCCTGGCGTATTCATGGTCATTTCGTCCCGATGATCATAGTAATTCTGCCCTCCATGTTTTACGCTATAGTAATAAGGAATACCGTGATTTGGGATTCTTCCGGGGCGACAGTCTGGTTCATACGCAATACTATACACCGTAATTGAAGCAAGTTCTTGATTTCTCATCCCGGTTGGTTCCCGAATTATTCCGGGCGGTGTTTACTACCAGGCATTATCCCTACGTAAATCCGTTCGACAGAATACAATTGGCCCGGGATAATCACTGGCCACCGGAACGTCTGGTCATCCCCATCCAGAAACACACTGCTTATACTGAAATCGTAACCCGTCCCGGAAAATATGAGGCCGTGGATGGAGTTATTACGGTTTCTCCCGATCTTGTTCTATCAATTCAGGTCGCTGATTGCATTCCCCTCTTTATCGTAGAACCCGCGTCGGGGTTGATGGGATTAGTCCATGCTGGTTGGCGCGGCCTTGTGGGGGGCATTATCCCCCATACATTCACCAGACTGAAATCTTTGGCGGTACCCCTTCAGACCGTTCAATGCTTTATCGGACCATCGATCCGGTCCTGCTGTTTTGAAATCGGAAACGAAATTCTGCATCATTTTCCGGCCGAATACCATATAACGGCAAACGGCAAGAAAACCCATATTGACCTCCAACGTATGGCGAGGGATCAATTAATCGGAGAAGGAGCCATCGAAGAAAACATCGCACTTTCGCCAGCCTGCACGAAATGCGATCCATTGTACCACTCCTACCGACGTAACGGGAAGAAAGCTGGGCGGATGATCGCCATGCTAGGACGAATAAGGCACTGATCTCTACTTTTGTTGCAATCCCATTCACCAATAAATTGCACGATAAAAACCGACTCCTATGACCAATTTTGACGCCATCATATTAGGTATTATACAGGGTTTCACCGAATTCCTTCCCATCAGCAGCTCTGGGCATCTTGTTTTGATACAGGAATTACTTCATCTTGATATCCCCGGCAATCAGCTGGAAGTAGTAATGCATGCCGGTACTCTATTCAGTATTCTGGTTGTATTTTGGCAGGATCTGGTACGTCTGGCCGGGACCTTAACCCAGCGTGCATCGCTGCAATATGTCATATATCTGGTGGTGGGCACCCTTCCGGCCGTCATTGTGGGGCTGGGATTTAAAACGCAGATCGAATCCGCATTTGACTCAACCTGGTTTGTTGGCATGAATCTTTTATTTACCGGCACCCTGTTGCTGTCCACCCGATTTATCCGACTTCGGGATAATGAAGTGGGGATGAAAAGCAGTGTGGGGATCGGGCTGGCGCAGGCCCTGGCGATTCTCCCGGGGATTTCACGGTCCGGTTCGACGATTTCAATTGCCATGGTCCTGGGCATCAGTCCGGCCGAAGCGGCCCGGTTTTCATTTTTACTCGCCATTCCGGCTCTGCTGGGGGCCGGCCTTTTAACCGCATTGGATGGTTTCAGTGCTTCCGGTCAAACCGGGTTCATACCCCTGACCTTGGGTTTTCTCACTTCATTTTTCACCGGGTGGACCACATTGAAATGGTTGCTGACCATGCTGAAAAAGGGTCAGTTCTACTGGTTTGGTGCCTATTGTATCATTATTGGAATTCTGACAATAACGCTGCTCTGAGTCATGGGAATTATTACCATTACATTCATCGCCTATCTGGTACTGATTCTGGTTATCGGATTTATTACATCACGTCAAACAAAAAATATCAAAGATTTTGCGCTGGGCGGAAACCGGCTGGGTCCGGTGGTCATTGCTTTTTCCGAACGTGCTTCGGGAGAATCGGCCTGGTTAATCGTCGGATTGCCAGGAGCGGCACTCATGGCCGGATTATTGGAATTATGGACGGTGGTTGGATGTGTTACCGGCATTATTCTGTCCTGGATCATCATTGCCAAACCATTGCGCCGAATCACCGAACAGTATGGGGCACTGACCCTGCCCGAGTTATTGGCCAAACGGTTCAATGATGAAGACGGGACCATTCGCTGGTTGTCCTCCCTGATCATCACCTTCTTCTTTACCTTCTATGTGGCGGCCCAATTCTCAGGCGCCGGGAAAGTATTGCATGTCACTTTCAACCTGACCCACATGCAGGGTATGGTCATTGGGGCGGTCATCATTATCTGTTACACGATTCTGGGCGGATTTCTGGCTGTAGCCTGGACTGATCTGGTTCAGGGAATCATCATGATTGGTACGTTGGTTATATTACCACTGACGGCCTTGGTGGAATTACCGTCCGTAGTTGGCTCAGCTCCAATTATGGATTGGTCAACAATTTTCGGATCCCAAATCGGCTGGGGTGCCATAATCGCAGCCATTGGCGGCTTGAGCTGGGGACTGGGTTATCTGGGACAGCCGCATTTGGTCGCCCGCTATATGGCCATCAATTCGGTGAAGAATATTGGTATCAGTCGCAGGATTGCCATTGCCTGGGCCGTCCCGGCCTTTTTCGGATCATTATTTATCGGTCTGCTTGGTGCCCGGCTACTGTCAGCCGGATTTTTTCTGGTGGACGGACGGCCTATCCATATACTGTCGGATCCAGAGCAGTTAATGCCGCTCATGGCCACCCATTTATTGAATCCCTGGCTGGCCGGGGTACTCATTTCTGGAGCCATAGCCGCTATGATGTCCACGGCCGATTCCCAGCTTCTTGTAAGTACAACCATATTAACCGAAGATGTCGTCGGGAAGTGGTACCAGAAGAAAAACCGGACAATCAATTATTTAGCCCTGGGGCGTGTGTTTACTCTCCTCATCGGCCTCGTCGCTTTTATTTTTGCCTGGCGATCCACGAACTTGGTTTTTGAAATGGTATCCTATGCCTGGAGTGGTCTAGGTGCCTCGTTCGGTCCAGCTATTGTCCTAACATTATGGTGGCGTAAAACCACGAAACAGGGCGTAGTCGCTGGGATGATTACCGGAGCTGTTACCACGGTAATCTGGTCCAATATTCCAATCCTGCAACAGGTCATTACCGAACGGTTTACCAGTTTTATTCTGGCCTTTGCCGCGGTGGTCATTGTTTCAATACTGACGTCATCCCGTAATGAAAAATAAATTTATTGCCAAAATCCAATCAATTCGGGAAGGGAAGATAGCACCGGTATATTTTCTGCACGGAAATGATTCATTTCTACAGACCTATTTCCTGCAGAGCGTTACCGACGTGTTGTTTACCCAACAGCAGCCCCATAAAGTCATTCTTGATCCGGATGAAACCAATCTGCGTGATCTGTTTGATCAATTGACCGGTCTGGATTTATTCTCACCTAAGACACTGTTTGTACTGTATCATCCGGAAAAAATAAAAGGAAAGAAATTCCAGGATCAATTACGTACCTTTTGCACGACCGGAATCGGCCAGAATTGTTTGGTAATCATGTATTCGGAATGGAAGCCACGTACCGCATTTTTACGACAGCTGGCAGATATGGCCGATATGGTCGAAACGACAACACCGATGTTTTCCGATTTGAGACAATGGACCAAACGACTATTCTCACTGCAGGGTCAGGATGTATCTGATGATATCATTTCGCTGATGATTGATATGGCCGGAGACAGTCTGAGCCACTTGAATAATGAAATAAAAAAAATCTGTCTCTCACTGGATGAAGGTGAAAAAATTACGCAGGCCAGGATAAAACAATTCTCCGGTTGGCAGCGGGAGCATCAGCGCTGGGAATTCTTTCAGGCGTTAGGTGAGCACAAGGACAGTCTGGCGATTGAACTGGGACAGATGCTGATTCGCCAGCAGGAAACCTTGATATCCGTAATATATAATTTATCCGCTTTTTATCTGGAACTTTGGTTCATCAAACAGAGTCCGGGAACTTCTCGTGGCAAACGGGGTTATATGCCATTATCACCGTCGGTGGTAAGAAAATTGCCATCCTATGCCCAACGGATGAGCCTGAAGGAAATTGAAGTTGCTTTACTACGATTGGCGAAACTGGACAGAAAGATAAAATCTGAAACAGTAGATGATGAGACCGAGTTATTACAATTTTTACTCCAAACCAGAGCCAGCCATGGCCAGTGAATTCCGCTTTACTGACGAGGAATTGATCGGCCGGTTCCAGCAAGGTGATGAACAGGCCTATATTGAACTTGTAAATCGCTATAAAGATCGTCTCATGGCCTTTGTATACAACTTTATCAGTGATCCAGTCCTGGCAGAGGATATTGTGCAGGACACAATGGTCAAATTGTATACGCACCGCCATTATTACAAGGAAATAGCCAAATTTTCAACCTGGATTTATACGATTGCCGGCAATCTTGCAAAAACGGAATTACGAAAAAAGAAGCGTCGTAAAACAGTCTATCTCAGCCAGATTGGAGTGGATGGCAAAGATTATGAAATCCCCTGGGTTGACCATGAGTCAGGAACGGAAGTGCAGGGCGAATATGCGGAGAAACGTTTGCAGGAAGCCATCCAGGAACTTCCGCTACATTTTCGTACAGTCGTTATTTTACGAGATATCCAGGAACTTTCATACGAAGAAATCAGTAAAATCGTTAATGTTCCTCTGGGAACAGTAAAATCGCGCATTAACCGGGCAAGATTACAATTGCAAAAAGCATTAAAAGCATATCGATAACGATGGAGGAAAGCTTATAGATGGATCGCTACCAATTTGAGGACTTAATTTCACAATACCTCGATAATTCCCTCAGCTTGGCCCAACGCAAAGCATTTGAGGATTATATCAAACAACACCCGGAATCACAGGAGAAGGTGGATAACATGCGGGAGATACTGCACCGCATGAAAAAGCTAAACCGAATTAGGACATCCGGTGATTTTACGGAACAATTAAAGGCCAGACTGGCTCATACGAATATCATGATGGCGCTGGAAGAAGAGAGGAAAAAGCGTTATTTCGGCCTCTCTCCATTATATGCTACGGCACTGGTTGCGATGGTGGCCGGTCTTATTATTACCGGTGTGCAGTTTTTCCCTCAAAGCAACGAACCGGGAACCTTGCCGGGTTTAACGCAGCCGATGGCCAACGAATCGACTATTCCATCCCAAAACCCGCTCCCTGAATCTGCCGCTGATATAAACCTGGCGGAAGCGGAAGACGATACAATTTTTGATGATATCAAACCACGGAATGACAATATTGATCTTGGAAACCAAGTGAAATTTGTAAAAGATTCTCCTCGTTAATCGAAGAACCAGTTATTTGTTTATCCCCAAGTTCTACGTAAGTTTGAACTTGGGGATTTTTATTTGGATATGGACAACCTTTCCTTTCGCAACATAAGTTTGGCCGGTATCAGCGCTCTGCTGATACTGCTCAGCATTTTTCTGCGCACCGAATTCAGCGTCCTAGCCATTGCTCTTTCTGTGGTTGCTGCCGTACTGTTACTGGGCTTAATGAGCCTGAACTGGCTAACGATCCATTCTAATGAAAAACAGGCTGATAATTCTAATATTCCATCCCAACCCGATACTGACGCTGTCGACAATTCCAGACAAATCTATGATTTCTGGCTCAACCGGATCGAATCTGTCATACATGCTCTGAATCCCAGTTATGATGCCGGAATATATTTTCTCGATCCCAAGACCGGGAAGATGATCCTACAGAATTTTCCCAAACGGGATTTCCAGCCCCACATTCCAGCCTCCCACCGGTATATAAAAAAAGTAACCAAACATGATGAAGTGATTGTTTATCAGGAGAAAGATAATCGGGATGACTGGGAGGGAATATTAAAAAAACAAACCTGGCGTGGGAGCGAATGTCTCCTGGCGGCCCGCATCAAATATCATGGCTCTCCCTTCGGTTGTTTATTCGTGTTTACAGATCATTTCAGTAAAATTGAAAAGCGTGATGCCGGCATCATTCAGAATATTGCCCGAACGTTTGAAGAAGGAATTGCCCAGGTCGAAGAAATCGAATCGCTGGAATTGCTGCATCATTTCAGTCAACGCATCTTCAATCTTTATACCGAGATTCATCAGGAAACGCCTCTGGAGGAGGTTTTCGAAGAATTCGGGAAAGTTATTTCAAATTTATGTCGGTTTGAGGCGTTTACCCTTTCTCTCAAACTTCCCAGTGATAAATTTCCCAAAGTGTATTATGCTCTTGGATCACAGGCCAATGCCTGGCAGGGAATAAGTTTTCCCCTGCAGAATACCATTCACGGTTATTCCATTTCCCAGGAAAAAATTCTTTTCACAAATAACTGGGAAAAAGATTTACCCGGTTTTTCCCGATTCGGACCCGAGTATGAAGAAATTGTAACCTATCCGGCTGTCTTATCCGTACCTCTGGTACTCAATCAGCATGGGTTGGGATCAATTGTCCTGGAAAAGGAAGAACCGAATACCTTTTCGCCCATGGATTTGCAATTATTAAAGGAATATGCCCATACCGTGGCCGCCATTCTGACTTGGATTTATCATTTTAAATCAACCCACATAGAAGCAACATTCGATCATCTGACCAGATTATTGAACCGACGCTCGTTCATGGAACGCCTTAACCGGGATATTCAAAGGGCAATTCGGTTTCAGCAGACGCTGGTTCTGCTCATGCTGGATATTGATCATTTCAAGAATGTCAATGACACCCACGGTCACCTATACGGCGATTACATTCTCAAACAGGTAGCAAAACTGATACAAAGCAGCGTCCGGGATATTGATGTCGTGGGACGCTACGGGGGCGAAGAATTTGTGGTTGTTCTGGTGAATACGACCAAGGAATTTTCGGAACAAATAGCGCGACGGATATTACACAGTATTGCGAATTATGAATTTGAAGATCACGGGATCAGAACCAGAATAACCATCAGTGGCGGGGCGGCACAATTTCCGGATGATGCGGACGAAAAACGATCGTTGATAAAACTGGCTGACGATGCCATGTACGAAGCAAAAAAAGCTGGTCGAAACCGGGTCTTCATGCATGGCCATTCTATCCCCTAGACAGGAAAATATATGAAACTGAACACGATTATACTATTAATGGCTTTGGCGGCCTGTACCCATCCGCCGGCCCCTGTTTCTCCAGGCAATCAGACGACTGACCAAGAGGCCGCCAATTCCCAGGCTCTGAAATATTTCATGGACGGTCAATTGATGATGAACCAGGGGAATTATGCCATGGCCATTCTGGAATTTCAGGATGCCATTGCTCATGACCCTAATGTGGCTACCATTTATGTTTCCATGGCCGAATGTTACTGGAATTTAGGGAAATACCGTCATGCCCTGAACAATTTACAGAAAGCGATCAGCCTTGATTCCACGGATATTGAAGCCCGGGAACGGCTCGCCCATTTCTTTCTGCTACAAAAGGAAATAGAAAAAGCAGAAGAACAATACCGGATTTTATCCCACCTGGATCCGAAGAATACTGATTATATCTATGGTCTGGCAGATTTGGCAAAAGTGCAGGAAAAATACGATGAAGCGCTGGAATTATATGAAAAAGTATACGCCATGGATCCCAGCGCCGTTTATGCTCTGGAAAGTGCGGCCAAGCTCGCCCTTTCCTGGATGAACTTCGATAAGGCGAATGAATTGTATAGGGAGTTAGTGTCCGTTGAGCCGGACAATAAAAATTATTGGCAGATTTATTCCAATCTGACCATATCAAAGGAAAACTATCAGGAAGGCTTGCATGCCCTTAAGGAATTGAACCGCCTGCAACCAGATGAAGTGGATATTCTGGGACGGATCGGAACCATATTTTACGAGTTGAAAGAACTGGATTCCGCTTTGGTCTATTTTGAGAAAATCATGTCCCTTGATTCCGCAAATGCATTGACCTACCATTATATTTCGACCATTCAGCGCGAACTGGGACAAAAAAAGCAGGCGGAAATAACTGCCCGACTGATGACGGAGCATTTCCCCACTAACCCTCAGGGATATATTAACCTGGCCCTGGTATATCTTGAAGAGGAACGCTATCAGGAAATCATTACTGTCTTGGGTGACGCGGCAGAACAATTCGCCGATGAATTCGGTATTCAATATATTCTTGGATCAGCCTATTACCAGGTAAAGGATTATGTGAATGCAGAAATCTTTTTTAAACGGGCCGTTACCATTTCACCCGATGAACCGACCGCCTTACATTCTTTGGCCATCATCTATGATAATTTAAAAGAATTTGAAGAATCTGATAAAATCTATGAGGATTTGATTGCCAGGGATTCAACGGATGCCCAGGCCTTTAACAATTATGCCTACAGCCTGGCCGAACGGAGTGAGAGGTTGGACTATGCACTATCACTATCGCAGAAAGCGAATAAATTATCTCCCGATAATGCGGCTTATCTTGACACCATGGGTTGGATTTATTACATGTTGGGGAATTATACGTTAGCTTATGATTACATTAAGCAATCGGTGGATTTGGATCCGACAAATGCCGTTATACTGGAGCATTTAGGTGATGTGTATCTCAAAAAGAATGAACCGGATAAAGCATTGGAAACTTATCAGAGAGCGTTGGAATTGGACCAGGACAATCAGGATATCCTTGCGAAAATAAATGCGATATAGTCTGTTCCTCATGCTCTTTTTAATCTCGTGTTCACAGATACAGCAAAAAGTGATACCACCGGTTATCTCTGCCGATCCTCCTGTTTTTAATGATCTCAGCGTAGAATACACTGTCTGCACCGGTGAAGGAATTATTACCTCCCGGGGGATGTATTCCGGACAATTACGGTTTCGCTTTACGTCCGGGATTGACAGTACCCGTATCCGGTTTTCCGATATTCTGGGACGGCAGGTTCTTGAAATCAGAATGAATGGTGATTCCCTGACGGCCCAGGACCTGTTGAAGAATCAAAAATATTCCACCAGACAATTGGTATCCCGGCTCCCGGTGCTGAAATTATTTACTGTCCGAGATTTGCGCGATGCATTGTGGGGAATTCCACCGGTACCGTCCACGTATGACAAAATACAGACGGAAGTAGAGATTAAATTGGAATCCGAGCCAACCGAATATGGTGTATTACTGCAACGCATTATTGTAAAAGGAAAAAAAGAAACAAATATGGTCATTCAATTTTTATCACGTAAAATGGGTCATGATATATCGGAATTTATATGAGTAATAGTAAGAAATCCCTGTCCGTTATTGTGCCGGTATACAATGAAATTGAATCACTGCCGGAATTACTGAGACAAATCGAATCGGCGGTACCGGCTGAAATGGTATATGAAATCATTTTTATCGATGACGGATCCAGTGATGATTCTGCTATATGGATTGAACAGACAGCGGCAGAGAAGGCGCATGTAAAGGGTATCATTTTCCATCGGAATTATGGCAAAGCAGCGGCCCTGGCCGAAGGATTTAAACTCGCCTGCCATGATTTTATCATTACCATGGATGCTGATCTACAGGATGATCCGGCGGAAATACCCAATTTAATTCAAAAACTGGAACAGGGATATGACCTGGTTTCTGGCTGGAAAGTTGATCGCAAGGATCCCTGGACAAAAACGGTACCCAGTAAAGTTTTCAATTTCATTACCCGTATCATGACAGGCGTAAAAATTCATGATTTTAACTGCGGATTGAAGATTTATCGGAAAGCCGTCGTGAAAACCATCGATATTTATGGTGGACGGCATCGTTATATCCCGGCCCTGGCAGGACAAAAGAAATTCAAAGTTACTGAAATTCCCGTCAATCACCGTCCCCGTGAATTCGGTGTAACGAAATACGGTGGGTCACGACTCTTTCACGGATTCTTTGATTTAATCACATTATTATTCCTGTCACGCTATACGCAACAACCCCTCCATCTGTTTGGATCATTTGGTCTGATCAGTGTATTACTGGGATCGCTGGTTGAATGTTATGTTCTCTATCTGAAATATGTTGTTGGTCGCTCCTTCCAGCAGCATTTTGCCTTATTGCTATTCGGTGTCATGCTGATAGTGGTAGGTATCCAATTTATTACCATGGGGCTTCTGGGTGAATTGATCTCACAGTCAACCCAGGGCCAGGAAAATCGCGTCCGGAAGATGGTTGGAATTAATCCCTCGGATTAATCCCGGGGTAAGGATGCGAATTGTTATTTTAGGACCATTTCCGCCTTTCCGCGGCGGTATCTCACATTTTAATATTGCTCTATATCGTGCCCTGACACTTCATCACACCGTACTGGCGATTAATTTTACAACGCAATATCCGGCTGTTCTTTTTCCGGGAAAAACTCAATATGAGGAAAACACGGTTGGGGAGGAAATCCAGGCGGTACGCCTCCTGAGTAGTATTAATCCGTTTACCTGGTTCAGGACAGCCAAAAAGATCAGGAGTTTCGGGCCTGATGTAATCCTTACCAGTTTTTGGATGTCCTTTTTCGCACCGGCTTATGGAATGGTCCTGCGCTGGTGTCGCAACCGGGAAAAACCCGTTCGAAGGATCACGTTATTCCATAACGTTTTCGGGCATGAAAAACATATCATGGATAAAGGGTTGCTGCCCTATCTATTACCTGTCTGTGATCAGGCTGTGACCTTATCAGGTTCTGTTACCCAGGATTTAAAATCCCTGGATTATGCAAAACCGATTATTACCGCATTTCATCCCATCTATGATATTTTCGGCTCTATGATCAACCGGGATGAAGCAAAGATTTCTTTAGGTTATTCCTCGAATGATAAGTTGATATTATTTTTTGGCTATATTCGGGATTATAAAGGTCTGGACCTGTTCATCGAAGCCAGTCGTATTGTATCGGACCGAGGAGTCCAATGTAAATACCTTGCAGTAGGGGAGAGCTATATCGATACCAAGGTTTATACTCAATTGATCAAAAACGTTGGAATGCAGAAACATTTCAAATTACAGGTTACTTTTGTGCCGGATTCCCACGTCGCCCGCTATTTCAGTGCGGCTGATCTTGTGGTCTGCCCCTACAAATCAGCTACCCAGAGTGGAATTATTCAAATTGCCTATCATTTTGATCGTCCCGTTGTCGTAACGCGAGTGGGAGGACTGGAGCAGATGGTGGCGGATGGCCTTTCTGGTCAGCTTGCGGATCCAACACCGGAGAGCATTGCCGACGGTATTCATGAATACTTGACTCAGCATTCTCCGGAAGAAACGGAATCCTTTATTCAATCATACAAAGAACGTTTCAATTGGTCA
>JBHHUC010000117.1:0-3385 GCA_046861395.1 Fidelibacterota bacterium | reverse complement strand
AAGTTCTATCTAAACGAACAGGATTTCCTGAGCAATCATCCCGTGCCTCTATCGGAAGTGTTGGAGAAGCCGCATTTTGTGGTGGAATATTCACGTGATGGTAAAATATTGCTTAAAACCTACATAGGTCAGTTGGGGAATGTCGAAGAACGCATTTCCTACCATTATAAAGATGACGGTGAGCTGGAAACCATGGATTTCACTGATAACGCCAATAAATTATACAAACGCATTCAGTACGGCGTGAGCCAGGAAGCCCGAAATTTCATTTCCTATCGCTATAAAGTGGATACGGTCGCCTTGGCCGGTGATCAATACACGATGATACACTTTGAACACAATCGCCCGGTTCGTTATGAATTTTTCGATGTAAATGCAGTAAAATATGGTGAAATAGGATTCTTATACGATTCTTCCGGCGTCCTGCAGGAAGAACTGTGGGTTAAACATCCTGAAAAACGGATTATCAGGCGGTGGAATTTTAACCGTAGCGTGGATGACTCCATAACCCATGTAGTGGAATACGATTCATTGGGCAGCGTTGTCCAGGATGTTTATCTCAGCCCCGATGGCTCAGAGGCCGTGTTGTCTTTCTACTGGCCGGAAGATACAGTCTATACCAACCGCCCGGTTGTACCGTATCGTTTAATAACACCACTTGCCACGGGACGCTTTACCTGGACCTGGATCGGTGGGAGCTACGATGCCGTGGCTGTACACGAATATTCCCTGAGCGGACGGGAACTCAGCCGGACCGGGCAGCATTTTTTATATCCGATTCTCGATAAAAAACTGGTACACGGAGCCTATTACGCTCTGCGGTTTGAAGGCCGGACAAGGTCCGGGACAAAGGCCACAACCGTAACACTGAAACCGATATTTTTTGACTCCGGAAAACCGGAATTGATGGGTTCCACTCCGGAAAATCAATCTACCGTCGTTTTTGATCTGAAAACGACAGAACCATTGCAGGCCTTGTCATGTTATTTGCAGCCTGTGACCCAGGGTCTGGAAAAAGCAGTGGCATACACCTTCCAGTCCGATACCGGGCTGGTATCGGGCCGGTTTACGATTCCGGTGGAAGGGCAATTGACCGATAACATGGTATATCGTCTTCTGGCTCAGGGACGGGACCGAGCCGGAAACAAGAGCATTCAGGTTGAATTGGGCACGTTTCGCTATGACGTGAATAATCCCCGCATCCTGGTAGCAGCACCGCGAAAGAACCGGAAGACCAACCGGGCGGTATTGGATTACACCCTGAGCGAGGATCTGCAATCTCTGTCGGTTCTGATTCGCAATCTGACCCGGGGCACGGAAGAGGAAAAAATAAAGGTCCCTGAAATTTATCTTGGGGAAGGAGAGCAATCGTTTCCTCTCACGTCAGTCTTCACAATTGCAGATAGTAGTTATTATTCCGTTACGCTGTCAGGTCTGGACATGGCCGGGAACGCCTCCGAAACGGTGATGATCGATTCCATCTATTTCGATTTTACACCGCCCACCGTAACGGTGATTTACCCGTTTGAAGATGCCATTGTGAATGCTCCCGCCGTTTCCTATATCAGTGATGAGCGCCTGGCACACGCTATTTTGGAATGGACCTTTGTAAGGGGTACCGAAGATACAGTGGCTCCGTACACCATGGAATTGGAGGGTGAGGAGCTGCAGCCGGGGAAGAAACTGCAAAAATCATTGCCTCCTGATACCGAATTGAAGGACGGAGCCAAATATACCATCATCTTCAAGGCACATGATGAAGCCGGGAATGAAATCCAACCTATACGTATAAAGAATGTTTTATTTGATGCCAGTCCTCCTGAGTTGGCGCTCCTTTATCCTCATGACAATCTGATAATACGGGAAGATATCATTTCCTATATCAGTAGCGAATTCCTGAAGGAAGGATATCTGGAAATTCATCACTCCGGAGGTGTACCTGATCCCCGGGCGCCCTATCTCGTTACCCTTATCGATGCGGAATTGGAGGCCGGTCGGCATGACAGTGTCCGGCTCAGTGACATGCCCGATCTGGTTTCCGGGGCCATCTATGATTTTACAATTCGGGGATCGGACCTGGCTGAAAATCAGGCGGAACCGGTAGCCATATATACTGTGACATACGATCCCACGCCGCCGGTGTTCACGGTTGAATTTCCTACGGACAGTTCCTTCAATGCTGAGATGGTATTCCGGTACACACTCAGCGAAGATGTTGTTCAGGGCAGTGTTATTCTGAATTATGCCTTTGGAGACAGTAATCTATTTGCTCCCCATGTAATCCTTTTGTCTGACGAAAATCTGAAGGCCGGGACGCATTCCATCACAATTCAGGATCTTGCCATCAATGAAAAAACGCGATACAATTTGACTGGATTTGTCACTGACCGGGCCGGAAATCATTCCGATACGGTCTCCGTAATGGCAATTACTTATGATATTACGCCGCCTGAATTAAAGGTGACTGCCCCCGCTGCCAATACATACCAAACAAATATTGTTTTCTCCTATATATTAAGCGAAGATGTGGCCGATCTTCGTATCTTATGGCGGGAAAAGGGGAATTCTCCGATTGAATATTCTCTGGCACCGGAATACCGAAAGGCTGGTGCCCACACGGTCGAACCGGAGGATCTATCGTCGCAAATACCGCAAGGTGTATCCTATTCCATTACGTTTACGGGCCGTGACTTCGCCGGACATAAACTGATCACAGACCGGTTGGAGTCCATTCATTATGATTTCATACCCCCGGTTGTTCGAATCCCGTCTCCTGTCAGCTTCACGGATGGGAATCGTCTTGCCGTTGATGTGGATGTATCGGAGGATCTGGGCTCCAGTGCAATCATCCTACAGCGTGTAGATTCTCTGGGTATCGGAGTGGAAACGGATACCATTCCACTGGCGGGGCATGAAAGAACCGCCGGACTTCACACCCTTGAACTGGCAGAGAAAATACAACCAGGCAGGGCAGCCGAAATGGTGTTGAATCTATGGGTAACGGGCCGGGATATCGCCGGTAACAGGTTAAACTCCGATACTCTTCGGAACTATCATTATGATACCGTAGCACCGCAGGTCCAATGGCAGTCTCCGGCCGCAAACACCATGATCAATCATTCCCTGGTCAGCTATCATTTCAGTGAGGATCTGTTGGAAGCTAAAATAATCTGGGCCGTGGCAGGAGCCCTTGAGGATCGCCAAACCAGTGTATTATCCGGTGACGAACTAACCGCAGGACAGCATAATAATATTCTGTTGAAGAATCAGCCTATCTTACAGGATAATACAATATACAGTATTGCAATTAAAGGTATGGATAAGGCAGGAAATCGAGCCCGGGACGTTTTTACTGAAAATATTACCTACGACATTTCACGGCCCC
>JBHHUC010000059.1:0-14170 GCA_046861395.1 Fidelibacterota bacterium | reverse complement strand
GTACCCGGGCAATGGCTTCCACCGTTTTGTCGGCCAGTGAAGATGTCATCATGTACGTGACGCGGGACAGAACACTTTCCATGGTATAAATTTCGGTGAACATGTTGGCCAGGATTTCGGTTAATTGCTGTTCATGACGCAAATCCTGTCCAAACTGGCAGAGCGCTTCATGGAAAAGATAGAGCGTCAGCCGTTTACTGGTTTCCAGTGCAGTTACTTCTGCCGCCAAACCGGGAATGGATTCCAGGGGTTTATCATCCCGGTCCATGAAATTCTCAATGTCACGGATAGCCTCCCGGATTGGTAATTCCTCCGTGAGTGCTTTTTTCAGCATGTGTCCGGCAATGATTTGCCGGTTGATTTCATTGGTCCCTTCCCAGATACGATCAATGCGGTTGTCGCGGTAAATCCGGGCCATGGGATATTCCTCGATGAAACCGTATCCGCCAAGAATCTGGATGCCGTTATCGGCACACAGGGAAAGGGTTTCGCTGCCATACACTTTTGCCATGGAAGCTTCAATAGAAAAATTTTCCATGGCTTTACCCATTTCCAGGTAATAATCCGGAGACGAAGCATCCAGTTCGTTTATCTGGTCTTGGATTAAACCGATGGTTCGATAAATCATGCTGTCAGCGGCAAAAGTGCGGATGACCATATCAGCGACCTTTCCCCGGATGACATCAAAATGTGAGATAGGTTGCCCGAATTGCCGCCGTGTCTTGGCGTATTGAATGGCTTCCCGAATGACAATCTTGGCGCCCCCCAAATCGGACGCAGCCAATTTGAAGCGACCCAGATTCAAGGCATTGAAGGCGATGGCCGCTCCCTTGCCTACTTCATACAGGAGATTCTCTACGGGCACCTTCATGTCCGTAAACATGAGGGACGTGGTGGACGATCCTTTCATGCCCATCTTTTTTTCTTCCGGACCGACTTCAAATCCCGGTGTGTCCCGTTCCACGATGAAAGCACTGAATTTCGATCCGTCCACCTGAGCAAAAATGATATAAACATCGGCCCAGGAACCGTTGGTGATAAATTGTTTCTGACCGTTGATTATGTAATATTGACCATCTTCCGAAAGACGGGCCGTTGTTTTGGCACTCAGGGCATCCGAACCGGAGGTGGGTTCCGTCAAGCCGTAGGCTCCGACCCATTCGGCCGTGACCAGCTTGGGCAGATATTTTGCCTTCTGTTCCGGTGTACCGAACCAGACAATGGGCAGGCTGCCGATCCCGGTCTGAACCGAATACGTGGTGGTAAAGGACGCACTCATACCGGCCGACATGGATTCGGCCACGATGGCGGTCGTAATTTTATCCAGTTCCAGGCCACCGTATTCCTCAGGAACGTCCACGCCCAGCAAACCCAGCTCACCCATTTCCTTGAGCAGGTTGAGGCTTAATTTCTTATCAAATTTTTCAATATCATCTTTGTGGCCTCCGATGCGATCCTGAGCAAATTCCAGGATCATTGCTTCTATATCACGATGGTCTTCTGTGAATTTTTCGCGACAGAAGGCAGGACTGTGGCCGAAAGGTTCAATGAGAAATTTACCTCCGGTATTGGGAATAGTTTTAGGCATGGTTATCCTCAGACTTTGATGTTAATCCCGCTATGATGAAGCGGAAAACGGTTTCCAGGTACTGGCGGGCTTGAACGCCATTCAGACGGAAAATGGTAAACCAGATAATTCCTTCGATGTTGATCAGGATTGACAGAGCAGCTGTTTGTTCATCTTCCAGGTCAAATTCGCCGGATTCAATTCCATGGTGAATCATGGTTTCGATAAGGGCTAGGAATTCGGAATAGACAACCTGGACTTTCTGTTGGAAATCCTGATCGCGACTACTCAGGGCCCAGAACTCCAGCAGAGCATTAAAGACTTCGGGTCGGGATTCATATTGCTGGATAAAATATTGGAAGAGCGAATTCAATTGTTCTGAAGCGGGAATGGTCTTTTCCACAATATGATTCAAGGTGGCGCTGTAGTGTAGAACCCAATGGTTCACCAGGGACAGGTAGATTTCTTTTTTGGATTTATAGTACCAATAGATGGCACCCTTGCTTAATCCCGATTCCATCACAATATCATCCATGCGGCTCGCATCGTAACCTTTGCGTACAATGACCTTCAACGCCGCCTCCAGAATTTGCTCTTTACGCTGATCTTGTTTTAAGATATTCATAAAATAGACCGACTGGTCGGTTTATTTTACTACAATTGAATGGAAAATGCAATCATTCGTGGCAGAGGAATGATTAAGATTATATTGTTGTAATTAGAACATGAAAAGGTTCCAATTCTATTTAACTGCTGTTTACTCCAATTGTAACTTTGAACTCCGATTCACGACGAACGATGCGGAAATGATACGTTACAAGTCACGACACTATCCCTGGTCTCTTCGCAACTGGTTTCAGCTGGCAATATTTATCCTCACAGTGGCGATCGGTATTCAGTTCATTCTGTTTGATCAACAATTAGCCCAAGGGAAGGAAGAAATAATCAGCCGTCCTCCGGGTGTCGAGGGCTTTCTGCCCATCGGGTCATTGATTTCGCTGAAATTGTTCATTACCACCGGTATCTTTGATCGTGTCCATCCCGCCGGTGTTATAATCTTAGCCTTTGCCATACTTGTATCATGGCTTATGCGAAAAGCCTTTTGCGGCTGGTTTTGTCCCCTCGGAACATTGTCGGAATGGCTGTGGCGGCTGGGACAAAAAATGATGTGGCGGAATTATCAGTTACCCAAGTGGCTGGACATACCTTTACGGGGGATTAAATATTTATTAATGTTCTTTTTCGTCTATGCCGTATTAACCATGGATGTTCCCAGTATGAAAGGGTTCATTCAGACCCGATACTGGATTATCGCAGATCATAAAATGCTTCACTTTTTTACCCGGATGACAGCTTTGACAGGATTGGTTCTACTTATTCTGACCGCTGCTTCCCTTCTTGTCCGGAATTTCTGGTGCCGCTATCTTTGTCCCTATGGTGCCTTTGTTGGTCTATTCAGCTTTTTCAGCCCCACTTCTATTACCCGAAATACCGAAACCTGTACTGATTGCGGGTTATGTGCCCAGGTTTGTCCGGCCTACCTGCCGGTGGATAAGAAGGAGGAAATTCGTTCGGCTGAATGTACTGCCTGCATGAATTGTGTCGCCATCTGTCCGGTGAACCAGTCGGTGAAATTGGATACGCTTGGGGTGAAGGAGAATTACTGGACGCAAAAGCGTATGGCCTGGTGGATTGGTGCAGGATTTATCGTCTTGGTATTGGTGGCTCGCCTTTGCGGTGTCTGGCAATCTGGCATTCCCTATTCCAAGCTGCTGGACATATATCCCCTCATCGATTATCTCAGCCACTTTTAAAATATGAAATATTGAGTCCGGATTGAAATATTCTTATTTTTATTGAGATCAAATCTCAATAAAAAAGGAAACTGACAATGCGTACAACAATAACGCTTATTCTTTTATCATTTTCGGTTCTGTGGTCCGATAACCGCAGTTTTGTATGGACCTATGAAGCAATGACAATGGCCCCTGGCGATGCGGAATTTGAACATTATTTTACTACCGTTTATAGAGATAAAAATCATTTTGACAGGGATTATATCGTCATTCACAATATGGAACTGGAAATCGGGATGACACGTACCTTTGATGTGGGCATCTATCAGCAATTTTCACAAATAAAAAATGCTGCTCTGGCATATGATAAATTCAAAGTCCGCTTCCGTTACCGCCTGTCCCGAGGTAGCGTATTGGGGGCTGATCCCCTTTTGTATCTGGAGTACCAGGCTACCCCTTCCTTTGTCAATCAAACCGTGGAAGGAAAATTTGTTTTATCACGGACCTGGCATAACATCATCTGGGCCGTGAATCCCGGTTTGGAATGGAGTCTGCCGTCCCGGGAAACGGAGGCCTTCTACACAGCCGGTTTGACCTATGAAATTTCGGAATTAGTGAAATTGGGTCTGGAAATAAAGGGAAGCGAAGCGGGGCATTATATCGGGCCGGTCATATCTCATGGAAATGAAAAACGCTATATTGCCGTGGGGTCCCTGATAATCCTTAGTACTGCAACGGACCAACCGGAATTCATGTTTCGTTCCATCCTTGGTATCCGGTTGTAATTTCCCTTGGGCTAAAGAATGGTTTTAATCATTGATCACTATGACTCCTTTACTTACAACCTGGTTCAGATAATTGCTGCGCAGGGATTGGCCCATTCTGTCGTTCAATATGATCGGATCAGTATTGATGACATTTCCCGTTTAAAGCCGGATAAGATTATTCTTTCTCCGGGCCCGGGGCGTCCGGATCCGGCCAGCGTATCCGTTGCGGCGGTACAAACATTTTCAGGAACTATTCCCATTCTGGGAATCTGCTTGGGCCATCAATGCATTGGATTGGCCTTTGGGAGCGGAATGAAACGGGCAGCGCGGATGCTACACGGAAAAACCGCCACCCTGTGGCATGATGAAACGGGATTATTTCGTGACATACCAAACCCGGTTGCTGCGACCCGCTATCACAGCCTGGTCATAGCATCGGTGCCGTCGGAATTTATTCTTACGGCCTGGGACCGGGCCGGGGATATCATGGCAATCAGGCATCGATCCCATCCTACCATTGGGTTGCAGTTCCACCCCGAATCTTTCCTTATGCCGGAAGGGGAAAAAATAGTATTGAATTTTCTTCAACTCGAATATGATCGAATTTCACTTTAACAGCTCTTCCCGCCAGGGGTGGAAGGAATGTGTGCTGCGCCATCCGGTTGACGTGCTTACCGGCAATATGGATACAACAGCCGCCGAGATTGAAGACTTTTTTCAAATGCATCGTGGCCGGTACATTGCCGGTTTCATAAGCTATGACTATGGACGGACCAAATTAGGACTGTACGGTCAGCAATCAGAACTGGTACCGATGCCTCAGGTCCTGTTTGCCGCCTATACCTCCGAGAGCAAACCGAATCAATGGGACAACAATGAATTTGATTTTGTCCGGCCGGTTTTTCGTCCGCTCATATCCCGGGAGGAGTATTTACGGTCCGTCCGGCAGATACAGGATCATATCCGGGATGGTGAATTCTATCAGGTGAACTTCACCCATTTTTTACAGGCCGAATGGGAAGGGAAGGAATACATCCTGTACCGGGACCGGTTGAAACATAATGCCGTCCGTTTTGCAGTATATATTCGCTCCACCGACTATTCCGTATTGAGCTTTTCCCCGGAACTTTTTCTGCGCTTCAGAGGCCGGCGTATAACGACGGAGCCCATCAAAGGAACCATTCCCAGGGACGGAAAATCAGAGGATAGGGCCGAAAAAGTTCGCTTGATCAATAGTGCCAAGGAAGCCGCGGAGCTGGATATGATCACCGATCTTTTACGCAATGATCTCGGTCGGATCTGTAAACCGGGTTCTGTCAGGATTCAGGCCCACCGGGCTATCATGAAACTTGAAAAATTGTGGCATACCTATACGGCCATTATCGGTGTCTTGGATGACTTAGCACCGATTTCGGCTGTCCTGTCCTGTATGCCCGGCGGATCCATCAGCGGTTGTCCAAAAAAAAGAGCAGTAGAATTCATCGGAGATTTGGAACATTATTCCCGGGGAATTTATACTGGAACCATCGGGTTACAGTATCCCAACGGTGACAGTGACTGGTCCATCGCAATTCGTACAATCCTCCGGAATAACCAATCCCTGTTCCTGGGCGTTGGCGGGGGAATTACCATTGATTCTGATCCCGCGTCTGAATACGACGAAACGCTGGCAAAAGCACGTTCTCTGGGAGAAATTCTACCATGATAATATTGTGGAATAATGACTGGGTGGAAAAGGATGAGGCTCAGATTCCTCTTCTGTCACCGGCGGTGCAATATGGTTTCGGTGCGTTTGAAACGTTGCGCCAAAACGCGGACGGGTCGGTGATTTTACCGGATGAACATGTCAGGCGACTGACATCTTCCCTGGAGGCCATCGGCCTGAATTCACCTTTTACACTATTGGAAATACGTTCCATGATCGATCGAATCGCTCAGCGGGGCAATGGTTCCTTACGCCGGATTAAGATTATCGTTGTACCGGAAGGTGTGGCTTTACTTTCGGAACCGATTCGAATTGCATCGGAAATATACCAGGGCGTGGCGATGAAGACCGTCATACAGAAACGCCCGTTACCGGAAGTGAAATCCTTATCCTATCTGGAATGTTTTTTGAGTTATCGTGATGCACGGAACGCGGGCTATTTTGAAGCCTTGATAGTGGGTCCGGAAGGTGAGGTGTTTGAAGGATCGCGATCCAATATATTCTGGGTGGATGGGAAGGAATTGTTTACCCGGGAAGCAGAGGTATTACCGGGGATAACACGCCAACTGGTAATCGATCTGAGTTCGGCCCCCGTACGTTATGCTTCGATTAATGTCAGTGAACTGAAGCGGAAGGAGGAAGTGTTTATCACCAGCAGTACGCTTGGTATTGTCCCCGTGACCCGGATTGATGATTTTTCCCTGCCCGGTCCCGGTCTTTTGACACTTGGGTTACGGGAAAAATTAAGGCACGAATATTACCACTAAATTTTTTCGCACAATTCCTTATATCGGAAACAGGTCACAAGGTGATCATTAACAATCCCAGCACCCTGTAAAAAGGCATAGACAATGGTTGTGCCAACAAATTTGAATCCCTGCTTTTTCAAATCCTGACTGATTCGATCACTGAGCGGGGTAGAGGCGGGGACCTCATCCTGGGATTTCCAGGTATTTTGTATCGGCTTGCCAGCGGTAAACTGCCAGATGTAAGAGTCGAAAGAACCGAATTCCTCCTTTACCCTAAGAAAAGCTTCGGCGTTGGAAACCGTTGCAGCGATTTTAAGGCGGTTCCGGATAATTTCGGGATTCCGGCGCAACCCTTCCTGTCTGGCAGCCGAATAGTTTACAATTATTTCCGGTTGGAAATCGTCAAAAGCTTTGCGAAAACCTTCCCGTTTGTTAAGAACAATTTGCCAACTGAGTCCGGCCTGGAAAGCATCCAGAGTAATAAATTCGAACCATAACCGATCGTCATGACATGGTGTTCCCCATTCCTTATCATGGTAGGCCACCATGGCAGGATCAGATCCGGGCCAGGGACAGCGTTTCGGCTCCATTTATTGCTTCTCTTTCCCGGACCAATAAGGCTCCAGTTCCACGCCTAGCCCGCTGGCCAACCGGTTGACAAAATTAAAATAATCAACGACCAGATTGATCTGCAGAATGGCTTTGTCGGAAAATCCGGATGCACGTAGTTCCTGGACATCTTCTTCGGTGACGGTCCAGGGTTGGGCAGTGAGTTTGCGGGCGTATCTGAGAATGTTCTTGTCGGGCCTTCCCAATTTGGCTGGTGTTTGTCCCCGGAGCAGTGAAGAGATCATATCGTCAGACATTTTGGTTCTGCGGAGAGCCTCTCCGTGATGTGTTATTCAGTAATGGCAACGATTTTCCACCGAAACGGCCACTGCAATCATTTCCCGCTGGGTCCGTGTCAATTCCGATTCGCCATACATGAGTCGTTTATATAAACGAAGATGATCCTCCATCGTGGGCGGGTCCTGACCATGAATGGCCAGAATATGATCCAATCGACCAGTTTCCCGATCGGCATGGCGGGCAATTAAACGAGACAGGTAACGATCCGATTCCTGGCCTTCAGTCGTTCGGATCCAGGCCATGCTTACCAGTACCGTTCCACGTGAATGTTACCGGGATTTTTCTTGGTATGCTCAGTAAATCCGGCTACTTCCAGGCGGGAACACATATCGTCCACCATGGCCGGTCCGCCACAGAGAAAAACGTGGGTATCGGTAGGTGATGGTTCACCACCCCAGGATTCCCTTAGATCTCGGGATTCCCAGGCATCCTGAACATAACCAACCATACCGCCCCAGGGTGTTACTTCCTCCTTGGGCCGGCTGATCACCGGTAAATAGGTCACATTGGTACACATGTGTTTCAGTGTAATAAGTTCCGATCGGTATCCTAGGTCCCAGGAGTGCCGGGCGCCGTGGAGAATGCCAAACCGTCGGGGACCGCCACACACCAGATGGGTGCGCAGCATGCTCATATAAGGCGCGAGACCTGTTCCGGTGCCGATAAGTAAAATATTTGGTTCTCCGGTGAGCATGTCCATGGTAAACATCCCGGTGAACTTTTTTCCCAGAAATATTTTGTCGCCCGGTTTGAGCGCAAACAGACGCGGTGTCAGTTTGCCGGACCGAACCAGGGTAATGTAAAATTCGATATATTCCTTATTGCGCGAAGAGGAGGCAATGGAATATGCCCTTTTTATGGGTTTGGCAGAGTCCGTATCCGGTTCCCGGTCGGCAAAGGCCGTCCGTCGGGCTGATTCAGGCAATCCCAACACGGCAAATTGTCCGGCATAAAAGTCCGGTAATTCCCAATTGTCCGGGACAATCCGTAGAATGATCAAATCGGGTGAAACCTCAATTCGTTGACTAACGATCGCATTAAACTCCATCAATTATCCCCTAAAATTCCTAATTGTTTATATTTTTCCTGATATTTCCGATACAGCATTTTGTGTTTATCATTCATATCAATTTTTCGTCCCTGGATGAAATCCTGTTCGACCGTGGTGGTGATCTCCAGGATATCCCCGGTGGCGATGAATAGAGACGCTTCCTTTCCCACTTCCAGTGATCCGATGCGGTCGGCTACTCCCAGAATGCGGGCCGGATACAGGGTAATGGCCCGGAGGGCTTCCTGCGGCGGCAGGCCGAAGGCGGCTGCCATGGCGGCATGATTGGGTAAATCACGACCATGTGGCGCCTGGAAGGGATTTCCGGCTGTGGATATACAATACGGCACTCCTTTCTCAAATAATTTCCGCGGCAAGGCATAGGCGGCATCATAATCTTCAAAACGGCGGTAAGGAACACGTAAAATACCTTCGATAATCACCGGTATCTGGTGTTGTTTCAACAGATCAGCCACGCGCCAGGCATCAGCACCACCGACGATGGCAATGTCGATGTTGCGTTTCAGGGCCCAGTTTACGGCAGATTCAATCTGGCGCAAATCATTGGCATGGATGAAAATTCTTTTTTCCCCCAGGACATAGGGAATCATGGTTTCCAGGCGAATATCCTGTTGCCAGTTTACGTTTCGGGCCCGGGGCGGATGATCCTGTATTTTCTTATATTGAATGACCTTATCAAATAACCGGTCCAGTTCTGTTAAGGCTTCCCGGATCGCCTTTTCCTGCTCCGGAACGGATTTCTTGGCATTCGGGTTGAGATTCAGCCACATTCCGGGCCACACAATATGCAGAGCAGTGGGATGGTTAAAGGTAGCCTCTTCCCAAGTCCAGCCATCCAGCATCATGAGGGAAGACTGTCCCGGAATCCGACCACCTTTGGGCATGACATTGGCAAACAGGACACCGTTGGATCGGGTAACGGGAATGATTTCAGAATCGGGATTATAACTCACATTTGCCCGGACTTCCGGTGTAACGGAACCGACTTCATTATAATCCGCGGTGGCCCGGACGGCTCCGACTTCCACCAGTCCCATGGTTGAAACACTGGCAATCAAACCGGGATAGATATGACGGTCCGTGGCATCGATGACTGCCATGTCCGGTTCCGGTTGAATATGCTTTTCAATCCGGGTGATGATGCCATTTTCAAACAGAATATCCGTTTGCGGCAGGTTTCTTCCACTGACGGTATGTATGGTTCCGCCCTGGATCAGGATGGGATGATCCTGTCTGGGAGCGGGTATTTGATCGGAAGCAATCAGGAGCGAGAAGAGCAAAAAGAGTATTCGTTTCATTGTCCGGCTCCTTCCCAGGTGATCCGGTCATGGCCCAGACAGGAATGGTCATCCTCCGGATTGACTGGAGCAGGTTCCATGGCCGGGTTATCGTCATCTTCCGTATGCAATATTTTTTGGATCAGACGACGACGGAGGTCGGTGTCCCGGGCCAGCAATTCTTCATTCTTTTTCCGGGAGAAATATTGTTGGCCGTCGATCCATGTTTCTTCACAGACTGTGCGGGTGGAGAGAGGATGTCCGCTCCACACGACGAAATCGGCATCTTTCCCTACTTCCAGGGAACCGACATATTCATCAATGCCCAGTTGAATCGCCGGATTGAGGGTGACGGTTTTCAAGGCTTCTTCTTCTGTCATACCGCTGTATTTAACCCCTTTGGCCGCTTCCAGATTCAACCTTCGGGCCAATTCATTGGAATCACTGTTAAAGGAAACCACAACCCCGGCATCCTGCATTAATTTTCCGTTATAGGGAATGGCATCATACACTTCAAACTTATAAGCCCACCAGTCTGTAAAAGTAGAACCACCGGCACCATGAGCGGCCATGCGATCGGCAACTTTATAACCTTCCAGAACATGTTGAAAAATATCGATTGTAAAACCGAAATCCTCTGCGACTCGGGTCAACATCAAAATTTCATCCTGGCGGTAGGAATGACAATGAACCAATCGCTTATCGTGTAAGACTTCAACCAGAGCGTCCAGCTCTAGGTCACGGCGGGGAGGAACCTTTGTCTTTTGGAGTTTGGTGCTTTTTCGATAGGCTCGCCAGTTCTTTTCATAATTCAGGGCCCGGGTGAAGGCATCCCGCAGCACCTGTTCCACGCCCATTCGGGTTTGAGGATAACGGGTCCTGAAATCATCGCCCCAGTTGGATTGTTTGACATTTTCACCCAGGGCAAACTTGATACCGGGTGGCGCTTTTTCATAGATCAGGCCCTCTGCAGTAGCACCCCAGCGAAGTTTGAGCACGGCATTTTGTCCTCCGATGACGTTAGCGGATCCATGCAGGGAATTGAGAATGGTCAAACCACCGGCCAGCTGCCGGTAAAGGCTGATATCATCGGGATTCAATACATCCTGGATGCGGACTTCGGCGGTCACGGACTGGGTCCCTTCATTGATGGAAGCGGAAGCCGTATGACTGTGAGCATCTATGAGTCCCGGTGTAATATGCTTTTCCCGACCGTCGATGACCAAGGCACTACCCCGGGGAATTCTGATATCAGGGGCAATGCGTGTAATAACACCATCCTGGATCAACATATCCCAGTCCTTGAGAATTCCCTGATCACTGCAGGTCCACAGGGTTGCATCATTGATTAATATGGCGTGGGGCTGGTCCGGGGGCTGAGGTAATCCGAAAGCACCCAGGGGATAGGTAATGGTCAGATCGCTGGGCGTAACCCGTGGCTCCTTATCCTGTGTGTTTTTTGTTTTGGACTGCCATTGAGCCGTAAACGGCAATTCATCGCCATCGGAATAATAAGCTGTTCCGGTCAGAGAATGGGGTGTGAAATGTCCCACGAATTGGGTCACTCCATGAAATCCATATTCTTCCGCTTCGATGGTCCAGGAAATACGGCGGCCGCTGACGGCCAGATTGTGGGCCTTGATATCCGTCGAATCATAGGTGAATGTGAATGTCAATTTGGGGAATTTACCGCCTATGGTCAGTGTAGCCGTTTGATCGAAGAGATGAAATTCCCAGCTACCCGAGGCCGGCCTGTCCGGTTCCGGTTCAATGGGGTATTCCACGCCGGCAATCCAGACTGCCCGGACCGGCGCATCGGCGGTAAAATAATTTCCGTCCACAACAACCAGATTCGCCTGATAACCCTTGGCAATTTTTCCCAGAATTTCTTTCTTTCCCATGGCCTGGGCCGGTTGGGTGGTGAGAGCGGCCAGGGCGGATTTTTCCGTCCAGCCCCGTTGGGTTGCCAGCGCGATATTTTTACGAAATTGTTTTTTATCCTTCAAGCCGTAGGTTGTCAGACCAAGGGGAATTCCCCGTTCGGTCAACCGGGCCGGATTATCCGGTGCCAAATCCCAATGCAGGAGTTGGTCGGTCTGATATTGCAACGCCCGGTAAGGATCGGCCACATCCGGCTTTCCGGGAAAATTCAGGGGTATCACAATAAAGGGGTTGACCTGGGTAATTTCCTTCAATCGTTGATATTCAAAGCCACTGCCCAGGAGCCAAAGGTCCAGGTTGAATTCACGGGACAGGTGAATTGCGCGCAGCGCCGCAATTTCCGATGTGGTACGGAAATAAAAGGGTCGGGCCAGGGATTTATCCTTTCCCACAGCCGCCAGGGCATTATTGACCGGAACCGGTTCATTTTGCTCCGGATATTTATGATACACCGCTTGGGCTTTGTCATACCAATCGGCATCGTAAAAGGTTTGTCGCATGACGGCAATGGTACCCAGCAGGGCACCGGGATAATCTTTGGCATCCCAGCCGCGGGTTTGGAAGTCCATGACCTGAGCCACATTCGGGTCCAGAGCGGGATGGGTATCGCTGAGGCTCATCAATGAAGCCCGGCCCCGGAAAATGCCCTTATCCGGCACGGTCAGTACGGTCGTGAATCCCATGGAACGCAGGGCCTCCAATTCCTTCTTCTCCGGTTGGAAAAGATCGGCACTCACCCATTCCGGATGAACCAGATCAATCCAGTGCGATTGGGCGGTCCGGGCAATGTCATCCGTCTTTACTTCATACCAGCCGTCAATGAATCCGGCATAAACATGCCCTCCCTTCAAATCAATCACGGTGGCATCGGCCGGAATATCGACACGCGGACCCACCGCTTCAATAAAGCCGTCCCGGAGCAGGATGACACCTTCATCGATTTTCCGGCCCGGTTCCACATGGAAAATTCCATTAGTCAGGGCAAAGACCCGGGGTGTGACGGATTGGAGGGCCGCCGGGGGACCGATCTGGGCTGTTAAAAAGGAAAGCAGAATAATACTAAATGACAGTTGTTTCATGATACCTCTAAAAATTCGGTCCCTTAAAATCGCTTTTGGAAATGGATTTGGTAATGAACCGAAATGCCGTATCGACCGAATCGGTAATGGTGAATAGATCCAGGTCTTCCTCGTTGATGGTGCCGATTTCAACCAGATAATTCCAATTAATCACTTTTTTCCAGAATGTTTTCCCGAACAGGACGATGGGAATTTTTTTGGAAATTTTCCTGGTCTGTATCAGAGTCAGAATTTCCATCAATTCATCCAGGGTGCCAAATCCGCCGGGAAAGGCCACCAGGGCTTTTGCCAGGTAGGCCATCCAGAATTTCCGCATGAAAAAATAATGAAACTGAATGTCCAGGTCGGTCGTGATGTAGGGATTACTGGACTGTTCGAAGGGCAGAGTAATGTTCAATCCGATGGACAGCCCCTTGGCTTCACTGGCGCCTTTATTTGCCGCCCGCATGATGCCGGGACCACCTCCCGATGTAATAATATACCGGTGATCACTGTTTTTCAGGTTTTTACTCCAGTGGGTCAGTTTATATGCTAGTTTCCGACATTTTTCATTATACACACTGTTGGCCAGATTCTGTTCCAGTTTACGTTTTTCCGCAACCGGAATGTCCTCCGCTGCCGCTTCCAGGTCTGCTCGGGCCTGGTCGGGTGTAGGAATGCGGGCCGACCCGAAGAATACGATGGTATCCGCGATCTGGTTTTCCTGGAATCGCAGACGAGGTCCGATATATTCGGACAGGATTCGCAGTGAGCGGGCTTCGGGGTCTGTCAGGAATTCCTGATTCAGAAAAAATTCTTTTTGTTTTAAGGGTTCACTCAAGATCGTACTCCATGCAAAAAACCAAGTTACGCCAATTCATCGTTGGGAAAAAAGAGAAAGATACCCGTTCCGGCCAGGAAGATGAGGGGTTGAGAAACCCATTTTCAAAAAAGAGATCACGGCGTTATTTTCATCCATGCCAAAAAAGACTATCCTGCTGGTTCTTTTTCTCTGGACCTGCTCAGCGCCTCCGGCACCCCGGCCCCTTTTACCGATCCCGGCTACCGAAAACCGGCTCCCTGCCCCCTATACTCAGGGACTCATGAATTCCTATGACGTTTACCTGTTTCTGAAGGAAAGTCCCACGGACCTGGAAGTCATTGTAACGCTGGGCTCCCCGGATTCAGTCTGGGTGGATGAGGATGGAAGTGTGAAAATCTATTATTACTATGTTCCGGAAATTCAGGATTATAATTCGGTGGAAATGAACCCCGAAAACGGAAAGGTGGTGGGATTTGAATGGGACTGATCGTCTAGTATGGATTATCGCA
>JBHHUC010000058.1:0-14203 GCA_046861395.1 Fidelibacterota bacterium | reverse complement strand
GCCGCCTGAAAAGCTCCGATGGATGCAACATTCAGAATATAGCCTGAATTTCGGTTGACCATTTTCATTGCCAGTTCCTTTGTCAAACGGACGAGATTGATAATATCCAGCATTAACATGGTATTTTCACGCTCCCAGGGGATATCAATGAAGGGGCCATAGATACCGATTCCGGCATTATTGATGAGAAGATCAATTTCCTGATCTCCCACCTCCTGCAACAAGGTGTCCACGGCTTCAGGCTGGCTTAAATCCAGAGGAATGATGTGAACCGAAATGGCATATTTCGCTTCCAGTTTTACTTTCAGATCCGCCAGACGGTCTTCCCGGCGGGCGGTGAGAACCAAGTTGAGTCCGGCTGCTGCCAGATCTACGGCAAATGTTTTCCCGATGCCGGCGGAAGCACCTGTAATCAGTGCGGTTTTTCCCACCAGGCCATCTAACCCGGGAACAGGCCGAACCCGGTTGATTATGGCTTTCTGAGTCAAATCAACTGATGATGTCTTTTAACGATCGGTGCAAATTAAAACGGAATTTGGCCACATCAATCTTGGGTTCGTGCCAGACGCCGTAATTTCCGGCCATGATCAGTTTCTGGATATAACTCTGTGTCAAGGCATCGGTGCATACATTGTCGTACCAGCGAATATCGATTTTGGCACTGTTGGTATTGATTGCTCCCAGTAAGGCCGCCAGGAAGGTCTGACGGTTTTCCGTGTCGGTATTGATTTTACAGAATCCGGCCCCAATCAGTCCCTGAATCTGATCCCAGTCCGTACCCACAAAATCGTGCCATTTATTGCTGGCACCGGAAGGATCACCCAAAGTCTCCAGTTGTTCCAGGGCGTAATTGCGTACATTTTCATACAACGTGGATGCACCGTGGGCCACAAAGACGATTTCATCATTGATGGCGTTGGCGATTTTCAGGAGATCATGGGCCAGGGGAATGTTCAACTTTACCTTATGACCCGGTTTCCCTTTATTTGGCCCGTGCATGGTACCGATGGTGGGAGCCAGCATCAATACGCCTGTTTCTTTCAGAAACTGATCCAGTTCATCCGGGTTGGTATAAGTGGAAAATTCCGATTTCGTATCTTCATCTTCTTCCCCGGCCAGGACGCCCAGTTCGCCTTCCACCGATAATCCCAGGGGATGAGCCATATCCACTACTTCCCGAGTTAAGGCAATATTATCGGCCAGGGGCATGGCTGTTTTATTGGCATGATCGGTGCTGTTGTCGGCCATGACGGAGGTCAGATATTGCACGGCGGCCTGAACGACTTTCCGGCCTCCATCGGAAATGTAATCACCGTGGTCCAGATGCGTAGCGATTTTGACAGACGATTTTTTTGCCATTTTTTCAATATAAGTCGTGGCCACATCCAATCCGTGGACCTGATCCCCACCCCCGAAATGTTTGAGAGCCGAATTGGAAAACGCCAGCAGACCGGAGGAACCCAATAAATCAAAAGCCGTCATGGCAGCGTTAATTCCCTGGAAGGTGGTTACATTGAACGCTGGAACGGCATAACTCTTCCCGGTCGTATTCCCTTTTTCTCCCCGTTTGGCTTTCAGTAGCAGGGCGTGAGCGGCCATCATATTATCAGGAAATCTTCGTTCTTTATTTAAAACAGGCGGTTGTTTTGCCATCGTTTACTCCTTGTGTCATCAATGATTATGATTGGGCTGGCCGATTTCGGCCAGCAATTCTGTGAACCAGGACTGGTTCGGATTAAATGGTTTATGTCCCTTGATACGGGCAAAATCAATGAGGGTCAGGGTATTTTCATTATCCTCATCCAGGCCGATCACACCGCTTTTTTCCTTTAGGGCATATTCAGCGGCGAGGGCAGCGGACGCTTTGATCAAGTCCAGATCCTGTGCATTGGGGGCTGCCGACCGGGCAAAATACCCGCTTTTCTGCACCAGTGTTTTTTCGGCTCCCAGGCGATCAGTGAGCTGTCGGGCGAACCACTGGCCCGGATTGATTTCATCCAGCCGTATATGACCGAACGCATCCCGCCTGACGGTTTCTCCGGCCGCTTCCATATCTGCCACAATGGTTTCCACGCCAGCCCCTTCACTAAGAAAAATATTGACGGTATCCTTTTCATCCATGCAGTCCCGCAGCCGTTCCACTTCCCGATCGAAATCCAGGGAAAGTTCCGGCAGGAAAATGGCATCGATATCCCAGCGGCTTTGTTCAATGAGGATTTCAGGTAAAAAGTTCCTGCGAGCCAGGCGGCGGTGGTATTCCCAGGCCGTGTAAGCCGTCAGCCAGCCACAGTTCCGACCCATGATTTCATGAATAATCAATTGCCGCCGGCTGGTCGTATTTTCATTGGCTACGTTTTCAAAAAAGATGGCCCCCTGTTCAGCGGCGGTCCAGGCCCCCAGCGTTTGATGGATAGGATATACATCATTATCGACGGTTTTCGGCAATCCGATAACAGTTAATTGATAATCGTGATCCTGTAAATAACGGGCTAGATCAGCGGCTGCCGTATTGGTATCATCACCACCAATCGTATGCAGAACGTCGACGCCGTCATGGGCCAGTTGCCGGGCAGCCACGGCCAAAGGATCGGCTCCTTTTGGAACCAGTCCGCGCCGGACACAATCCTGAACATTGGTCAGTTTGACACGACTGTTACCGATGGGACTGCCACCATACTCATACAGAATCTGATACGATTGTTTCACCCGTTCGGGGATGGTGATGGATTCGCCGAGCAATAATCCCTGGTACCCGTTCAGGTAACCGATCAGGTCGGCCTCCGGGGCAACTTTGTTATATTTTTCAATTAATCCGCCAATGGCAGCCGACAGACAAGGGGCTATTCCACCGGCCGTAAGAAATGCTATTTTCATCCCATCCTGACCGTTACTTTATGAACGGGCAAATTACAAAATTTCATCACCATCATCTTAATGGATTCTCCTAAATTTCATGGTAGAATTCGCATTTGAATCATAGTAAGGGACAAAGATCAATGGCAGAAATACTTTGGCAACCCGATCCTGAACAGGCCGCCCTATCCAACCTGGCCCGCTTTCAACATTATGTGGAAACGGTTTTTTCAATTCAGGTACCCACGTACCAGGACCTCTATGACTGGTCTGTTTCCCAGCCCGCTGCTTTTTGGGAATCAGTATGGAATTTTACTAAGGTACAATATTCCCAGCCCCATGACCAGGTCGTGGATGATATCCATAAAATGCCCGGAGCTCGCTGGTTTACCGGCGCCCGGCTCAATTTTGCCGAAAACCTGTTACGCTACCGGGATGATCATCCGGCTCTGATCTTTCGCGGTGAAGATCAAGTCTCCCTGACACTGTCCTATGCCCAACTTTACCGGGACGTTTCCCGGTGTGCCCGCGCCCTGAAACGAGCCGGGGTCCGGTCGGGCGATCGGGTGGCCGGTTTCATGCCCAACCGACCGGAAGCCGTGATTGCCATGCTGGCGGCCGCCTCCCTGGGCGCCATCTGGAGTTCTTCATCCCCTGATTTCGGAATCAAAGGTGTGCTGGATCGTTTCAGTCAGATTGAACCTAAAATATTATTTGCCGCCAACGGCTATTATTATAACGGAAAAGCCTTCAATTCTCTGGCCAAGCTGGAAGGAATTCTTACGGAACTTCCCAGTGTGAAACATGTGGTGGTCATTCCCTATACCGATCACGATCCCCACCAATCCGGAATCCCAAACCTGGAGCTCTGGGAGAATTTTCTCGGCGAACCGGAGGCACCGGAACTAACGTTTGAACCGCTGCCTTTCGATCATCCGCTCTATATCATGTACAGTTCCGGCACCACCGGATTACCCAAATCCATCGTTCACAGCGCCGGCGGAACCCTGCTGCAGCATTTGAAAGAACTGGTACTGCATACGGACCTGAAACGGGATGACGTCATTTTTTACTTTACTACCTGCGGCTGGATGATGTGGAACTGGGTGGTGTCATCTCTTGCCGTGGGGTCCACGGTGGTGCTCTATGACGGATCTCCCTTCCACCCGGACGGGAATCGTTTGTGGGAAATGGCCGCAGAAACCGGGATCACTGTATTCGGAACCAGTGCCAAATACCTGGCCAGTTGCGAACAGTTTGATATCCGTCCCCAACGCTTTGACCTGTCCCGCCTGCGAGCCATCCTTTCTACCGGATCGCCCCTCACGGAAGAAAGTTTCGACTACGTATATCGGGAAATCAAACCGGACATTCTGCTTGCTTCCATTTCCGGCGGAACGGATATCATTTCCTGTTTCGCCCTGGGAAATCCTCTCTTACCCGTGTATCGAGGGGAATTGCAATGCCGGGGGCTAGGCATGGATGTGGCGGCCTTTGATGATGCCGGCCGGCCCGTCATCAATGAAAAAGGGGAACTGGTATGCCGCCAGGCGTTTCCGTCCATGCCCGTTCATTTCTGGAATGATCCGGACGGAAAAAAGTATCATTCGGCCTACTTTTCCATTTTTCCCGGTGTCTGGCACCATGGCGATTTCATCACTATCAATGACCATGGCGGTGTTAAAATATTCGGTCGCAGTGATGCCACACTCAATCCCCAGGGAGTCCGGATCGGGACGGCTGAAATTTACCGCGTCGTGGAAGCCCGACCGGAAATCACCGATAGTCTGGTGGTGGGACAACAATGGCAGGGAGACGAACGGGTAATCCTGTTCATAAAAATGAAAAACGATGCACCCCTGACTGATGAGCTGCGTTCCCGCCTGAAAAGCGAAATCAGGTCCCAGTGTTCTCCTCGTCATGTACCGGCGATCATATTACCGGTCTCTGACATTCCTTACACGATAAACGGTAAAAAAGTGGAAATCGCCGTGAAAAAAATCATTCACGGCCAGGATGTCCGCAACCGTGACGCCCTGGCAAATCCCGAATCACTGGAACAGTTCCGCCATATCCCGGAACTGCAATCGTGACAGATTGAAATTTTAGTCCAGTTTCTCCAATAGACCGATTAGATCCGCCACCCGGTTACTGTAACCCCATTCATTATCATACCAGTTCAACGTTTTGACCAGATTCCCTTCCACAACCTTGGTGAACGGGGCATCAAAAATGGAGGAATGGGAATTCCCGATAATATCCGATGATACCACCGGCAGGGTGGAATACTCCAGAATCCGGGACAGGCGTTCGGTCCGTGATGCCGCCAGAACCGCTTCATTGATTTCATCAATTGTCACGTCACGGGATAGCTGGGCTATAAAATCCACGACGGAACCGTCAGGAACCGGTACACGCATGGCAATGCCGTCCAGTTTTCCGTTTAATTCGGGCAGAACCTTCCCTACGGCCCGCGCCGCTCCGGTTGTAGTGGGAATAACATTTTCCGCTGCCGCCCGGGATCGGCGCCAGTCACTGTGAGGGACATCCGCCAGACGCTGGTCGTTGGTATAGGCATGAATCGTATTGATCACACCGTGGTCGATTCCGAAATTATCATTCAGAACCTTGGCCATGGGAGCCAGACAATTCGTCGTACAACTGGCGTTACTCACAATGCGATGCTCCGGTTTTAAGCCGTCATCATTGACGCCAATGACAACCGTATAATCTATTTCATCCTTAGCGGGGACGGTAAGGATGACCCGTCTGGCACCGGCATCGAGATGATTCTGAATCTGTGCCCGTTTGCGAAAGACACCGGTCGATTCTATCACAACGTCGATTCCCATTTCCTTCCAGGGCAAGGCCGCCGGATCACGTTCGGCCAGCATTTTCACCGTATTGCGGGACGTTTTCAGGCGGTCGCCGTCCAGCGTCACCGTATCGGGAAACCGGCCCATGACGGTGTCATATTTCAAAAGATAGGTCAGGGCGTCAGGTGTGGTTAAATCATTTATCGCCACAACCTCAACCCCGTCGCGTGTATTCAGGATACGAAAAACGGAACGACCGATTCGTCCAAAACCATTTATGGCAATTTTCATGCTTCCACCTCCAGATTGGCATACGATTCCAGCAATTCCAGGATTCGTTTGGAATACCCCCAGCCATTATCGTACCAGCAAATTGTTTTCAGGAGACTGTCATTGGCCACCATCGTGGCACGACTGTCAAATATCATTGTTTCACTGGTGCCGATAACGTCACTGGAAACAATCGGGTCGTCGGTATAGCCCACAATTCCCTGCAATGATCCTTCGGCATATTCCTTAACGACCGCATTCACTTCTTCCGCCGTGGGGACCTTTTTCAATTCGGTAGTCAAATCGACACAAGAGCCATCCGGGACCGGTACGTTGAAGGCAATGCCTTCCAGTTTGCCACGGAACTGAGGCATTAAATCTTCCACCAGTTTCGGCGACCAGGTCGAATTGGGAATGATATTCTCCACTGCTGAACGGCTGCGTCGGAGATCGGAACGAACGGCATCAGCCAGCGGCTGGTCCGACGTGTAGGCGTGTACCGTCGTCATCATGGCCCGCTGGACCCCAAACGATTCATCCAGGATTTTCAGCATCAGCGCCAGAACATGGGTGGTAGACGACGAAGTGGAAATAATTTTATCATCGGCCTGGATTGTATCTTCATTGATACCATGGATGACAATCCGGTCAATGGCATTTTCGGGGGGAACCGTTACGAAAACCCGCTTGGCCCCGGCTTCCAGATATTTCTGTAAATCCGCCGCTCCCCGGTATTTCCCCGTGGCCTCGATCACCAGGTCCACATCAAAGGCATCCCAGGGAATGGACCCCGGCTCACCGCCCTGCAAAACCCGGATCCGATGATTATTTACCACCAGGTAATTACCATCCACGCCCACTTCATCCGCAATCAATCCGTGAACGGAATCACGCAGCAGGAGATACCGTAATACATCAGGCTGACCAAAATCACTGATCACCTGGAATGATAAACTCGGATTTTTATAGCCTAGCCGGAATAAATTTCTTCCGATTCGGCCAAATCCGACTAATCCAATTTTCAAGGGTTTTTTCATCAATCCTCCAATTCCAAAAACTTTCATCGCGCTTATTGACTCAGGAATGAGTCACTACGTAGGATATAAGTTAAAAATATTCCAGGAAAGGGTCGATCAAATTCGCGACAATTTTGTAATTTATTACGGCGGCGCGGGATCATAGGATTTCCTTTCTATGGTTCGGTCAACACCTTCGCGCCGCCATTTTTCCATCCTACCGAAATTCCCAGGAACCCCAGCATGATTTTCCGGTTGAACAATCGTTGATCGAACCAAAACAGAAAGGAAAACCTATGAGGAAAAAAGCGCACACTTCCCGGAAGCGTAATGTCGCACTCCTCGGAGCAGCGGTGGGCATCGTCATGATCCTGGTCCTGCAATATGACCGCCCTGCTCCGTTGATCATTCCCGAACCATCTCCGGTCAGACCTACTGTCCAGACTCCCGTCTCCTTGCCAACCGTAGACAGGTTGAATGAAATGACGGCCGAGACCAGGTCCGAACCGGTACCGGATATACCGGGGGAACGGCTGATGCCTTCCTTTGCCGAAGCCTTCGCCGACGCCCGCGAAACCCTAGGTCCGGGACAGGTGTTTTATTGGAACGGTCAGGCCTATACGACGGATCTGGCGGATGAAAGGCACTTGGATGAGCTTGTGCTGGATTCCACCGATTCCGGCCCACCGGCCGTTTCAACGCCATCGGTGGTAACGGCGGTAACGACACCGTGATCAAAAAGCCTCTTTTCGGAGAGGCTTTTTTATATGATAGTATATTGTACGCCGAAGGATAATACCGATTTCACCTGACGGCGCCGGGATAAATCCCAATCGTAAACAATTTTATACTGAAAACTGGTCTGAAAATATTTCGCAAACCGGGTCGTAATATTATTGTCCCAGGAAACATCAATGCGTTCAATTCCCTTAAAGCTGGAGAACAGATCCAGCTCCGACGTGAGTAATGATTCATCACCGATCTGTTTTTTCCAATCCCCTTCGGCCTGGACACCCAATTCCCGGCGAAAGGATTCCGTAACACCGGGCTCTCCCATTACGGGCAGTGGAAATCGTCGGGATATGGTCTCTTTGACGGAAGCACCCATTCTTACTGCCCAATCTTCACCGTGGGAAATCCCCAGCCCCAGGGTTTGAATGAAATACCCAGGATTCAAAAATGCGGATACCTGTTTACGTGAGGAGTCGGTAAAGGTATAACCGGCGGCCATCTGGGTTGACAATTGCGCCGAAAAGTACGGATTTACCGCCCAATCCAGCTTCCGGGCGTAGAATGTATCCAGTTTCAATTCATCCAGAGATTTTCTGGCCGCCGCCGCAGCAATCCTGGTTTTACCATAATTGGCATGACCTTCAGCCTTGAATACCGACCCTTCGGTTTCCCGACTGAATTTGCTTTTGACATCCAGAAACCAGGTTAAAACATCCTCCCCGCCCGGGGTCCAATTATCATGAGCCGTTTGTGTGAAATGAAGGGTCCCCAACAAAGACTTTGTCATCACCGGCTCTGATTGCGACCAGAGCAAGGATGTGCTCAGAATCAGAATTTTACTCCATTGATTGTGCATAGTTGTCCCGTATGATGTTGAAAAAGGAATTAATCTATCGCGAACAGCGGCGAACGGCAAATCGATTTATACAGGAATTTTCATCCTATTCGATCTCAAATTCATCACCCCGCTCTCCTCCCCTGTTGCGGCGGCTGTACCGGCTACGGTCTTCCATGTTGCCGAATCTATATTCCAATGCGATGGTGGCGATTTGGCTGTCAAAACTGCGATTATTTTCCTGATAATAATAACGGTCCCAAGTTTTAAACCCAAATCCCATGGTGTCGAAGATATCATTCAGCCTGAGGGAGAGCGACAGCCGGTCTGAGAGGAATGACTGCTTCAGGGAAAGACTTGAAAATGACATGGATTTCATTTCTCCGAATGGCAATTCCCGGGGAGAACGATAAAATACCATAAACATTACTTCCGTGGTAGGACGAACCGACCAGGTCGTGGTGAACCGGGAATTGAATCCCGTCGAAGTCTGTACCAGGTCCTCATCGGTAAGACCGGAAATGCGAGTCTCATCCGTGTAAATATTGGTACTGGCCATGATGCGTAGGGACGGATGCAATGTCCCCGTCACAATGAATTCGGTGCCGTAGGCACGGAGATGATCGTAATTCTCATAGGTAAGGATGGTCACTCCGTCTTCCGTTGTGTATTTATAACGATTGATTTTATCTGTAACATAGCGATAATACAGGGTGGCGGAGAGTGATAAGCCATGCCGGAAGGTAGATAAACCAATTTCTGTAATATCAATGTATTCTGGTTTTAAAAAGGGATTTCCCATCCGCAGGCTGGATTGATCAAATTGGAAAATGGCCGGATTAAGCTGTCGCGAAGAAGGACGTTTTATCCGTTTGGAATAGCTGGCCTGAAGCTGGATTGTCTTTTGTGAACCCAGCGTGAATGAAGCGCTGGGGAAAAGACTGACATAGGGATTCCTGAATTCCTCCCGTGTATCCAGCAATTGGGATCGGTTGGTAGCCTGTTCCAGGCGCAAACCAATCTGATAACCTAACCGGTCACCTTTTTTACTGAATAATCCATAACCGCTGTGAATGGATTCCGTAAAAATGAAGTGGTTGGATCTGGTGCTGTCCACGATGGTTGTATTGTCGTCCACAAAATAGGTCTGGTAATCAGTATCGATTGAACCAGTGCTGCTTTTCACTCCAATTTCCAGCTTGTTCTTGCCTGACAGAGGATGGACATAATCCAATTGGAAATCCAGCTTGGAATTCAATCCGGTCAGATCAGATTGTTCTGGATCAAGATGGGTAACCAGAGCCCCGACCGGATAATGAGATTGCTGAAAATCATCACGGATATTCTCTCCTGTCGCGCGTTGTAGATATAACGATAAGGTCCGACGCGGGTTGGTAAACTTGCGGTCATAGGTCAGAATATAATCCAGCGAGGACCGTTGGTTGCCATGATCGGAGATGCGATAATATTGTGAAACCGTCGAATCCGTCTGAATGGTATTGGTCCGCCGGTAATGGTCATGGCGGTGCCGATTGGCGGCAATCGTGAGACCCAGAGTATTCCAACGATTCCAATAATATTCAAGGCCGGATTTCAGGAGCAGTGATGAACCGCCCCGGTTACCGGAGATGACCTGATCCAGAATCGTGGTATCCGCCAGAAATGTTTCTTTATACGTATCCCCAAAGGCGTCACGAACGTCATTCCTCGTTCCCAGATTCAGGAACAGATTGATCTTTTCATTACGCAGGTTCACCTGACCCGACACATTTGAACCCAGATTGGAAGACCCGCCCAGGTTGAAATTACCGTTCAATCCGGCAAATTTATTTTCCTTCAGGACAATATTGATGATCCCGGCCATGCCTTCCGGATCATATTTCACGGAAGGATTGGTCAATACCTCAACATCCTGAATATTATTGGCCGGAATGTTTTCCAGGAGCATTTCACTGTCACCGCTGGTCATGGTGGATGGCTTGCCATCGATTAGAATATTCACATTGGTATTGCCCCGCACCGAAATGTTGCCATCAATATCCACATCCACTCCGGGTACTTGCCGCAAGACGTCCAAGGCTGATCCACCGCTGGACAGGGTATTCTGCTCCACATTGAATATCTTCTTCTCCACTGTCTGACTGAACATGGGACGTTCACCTTCCACGGCGACTTCCGACATTTGGAGCGTGGTGGGTACCAATAAGATGGTTCCCAACTCCTGCTTCACCCCGTCACCGCGGGGTGATAGAACTAACGGTCCAATCTTCAGGGTTTCATACCCGATAAATTGAATAACGACCTGGTATTTCCCCAGGGGAATGTCCTTAATATAAAATGCCCCGGCCTTATCGGTGAGTCCCCCAGTGGTGATTTCCATGGTCCGCAGATTGACCAGGGACAGGGAAACATATTCCACGGGTAAACGGTTCATGGAATCCAGAACAGTTCCATGAATAATGCCAATTTTGGGTGGAACTCGGCCGGGACCGGGTTTTTGTGCCGCCAGTAATGTCAGTCCGGCCAGAACATAGATCACTATCGTTTTCATTCGTTTCCTGTTATCGCATGCAGTTAAGGAAGGTTAGACGCAATATATGGCAAAAGGTTATAAACTTTATTCACCGTCCCCGTACCAGTATTTATTGATCGTCGGTGTTGTGGTCCAGCTATCGCCGTCCCAGAATTCAATCTGCCTGATTCTGGCAAGTACGCTGTCCCGGGGATATTCATCAAAATATTCGATACCATAATTTTTATAATAATCACTTAAAAAATTATCAGCGGGAGTAAAGTCAACAACCTGCAGAGAAAAGTTGAGTGTTACGATATACGGTCCATATACCGAATTAATAAATACATGTATTTGATTGGCATCGCCGAGCCTGATATGGTGGACGAACTCGCGTAAATTTGTGCTCATTAAAGAATGAAGCCGGGGAAAACGAATAAAATATTTGAATGTCCCGGGAGGAACGCCTTGAGGGCGATAATGGGGGTCGTCTACCGGTGAATACCCGGATACTTTATCCAGGGAAAATATTGCCAGGATGGGGGAATCGTAATCATTACTGCCACCACCGGCAATCAATTCCACTTCACCGTCCTGTTCCATATCATACAATTCTAAGTATTTAATTTGTCCGGAATTCCAGAACTCCTGCAGTCTATTCCCCCGATAATCATATTGTACAATTTCATCGGGATACCAGGGTTTTTGATTAAAAACGGTAAAAATCGTACGTTCATTGTTCTTTTCAACCGGAATAAGATAATAACCTGTATAGGAAGGATTCATGACTTCCGTGCCAAAAACCATGGCACGAGTTTCGCGGGCCGACCATTTTACCTCGCCATCGGAATCAAAAAAGAAAACAATATCGGCATTAGGGCTTCGCAATGTCTTGGCAACATAGAAGATTTCATTTTCCCCGTCCCCATCATAATCATGAATATCCACCGGACTCAGGAAACCCGTGTATTTAATGGATTGCGGTTCATCAAAATCATGACGCCAAAGGATGCGTCCCCGCGTGTTCAGGGCTTGAATTTCCGTTTCATTTGCCACCAGTTTTACCGGGTTGTTGTCCATCATGAAATAGGCCAGTAGGGTGGCCATTAGCACTGTGATCAGGGATGCCGCAAAAGTGGGGATCTGTCGCTGGAAACGTTTGGATTTCAGACGGTGTGTCAGCCGGCGTTTTTCCCGGACAATCAACTGGTTGTTATGAAGACAATCCTGGATGGTTCTTACCGGTATGAGGTCAAGTATTTTATGGGGATAACGTTTTTTCAGGTCAGCCCAAGTCTTCTGAGCGGTTGCATAGTTGGCCGCCGGCAGGACAAATGCCGTTACGGGAGACAGGAAGGCCGCTTCCAGTTTTTCTACAATTGTTTCCGGCGCAACCTTATTGATTTCGCCAGTGTATTCCAATGTACCCGTCATGGCAAAGGTCGGTCTGAGGATATATTCCCAGGTAGCTCCTTCCCGGTGACTCAAGGCCGATATCATCACCAGACCAATGGCCAATCCCAGGGAATTCCCCGAATACAGCGCCTCAATATCGGCAAAGGAGAAAGACGCATGATAATGCATATTCCGGGCGTTGTGAGCTCCCAGGACATAGCGCTTGGCAAATTGAAAGGCACTCTCAATCTGACTGAAAATCAAATCACTGCCGGAAATGGTCTTATGATTGAAGGTAAAGATATCCGCTTCTGCATTGTCCGAGAGTTCATCAATGGTTACCGTTAAAGAACTCAACAAACCATGGGATATTCTTGCCTCGCTGTTCCCATCATAGATCTGTTCCACTAAGGCTACCAGAGCCTTATTTCCGGCTTGCCTTTTCCGGAATTTATTGTAAAAGAATTGCAGGTCCTCCCATTGGGAACTATCCGGCACTTTGTCCAATATGTCGCCCAGCATATTTTCCGGCGGGCGTGGTCCGCTCCGAAGTAAATTGGGCACCAGATCATTCAGATCAGGGATCAACGCCCCCAGACGATCGTACTGTCTGATATACAATGAGGTACACACCATGACGGAAGTCAGAGCCTCGATTACACGGCGATAGTCCGGTTCCGGTATCAGGTCTTTCATTCCCATGATATGGGTTCGCAGGATATCCATATCTTCCAAACGACGAAACCGCAGTGAATCACGGGAAACATGTCTTGTTACATAGGTCACCAGTTCCAGGTAATAGGAAATTAACCGATCCTGAGAAATCCCAGGCGGGAATTCCTTTACGATTTCTATCAAAACGGTTACGACAGCCCGCGAACCATCACAGTGCTGCAATAGCAACTTGCGTGACTGAAAGGAGCGTTCGAATGATAAGTAGGATGTCATCTGCAATTATTGAAGGGCGATAACAATATCAATTTATCATCATTATGAAAAATCTGAAATAGTTAATTCCCGGGTAGAAGGTTCCCAGGATAGGTCGGCAATTCTTTTTCATGAAGGGTTTCGAATACCGGAAATTTCGAGGAAATAACATTTTAGTAAATATATGTTTCATTTGGTCAATATTTTGCTTAACCTTGGGTCTGATGTCTAATGCAGTTCGTTCGATTTTGATCTCTTTAGCAATTCGTTGTGACCAGATTTTCGAAATCCAGATGTAATTACGACACACTTTTACAATACATATGGAGTTACCATGTCAAACCGTGAAACTGGTACAGTAAAATGGTTCAATGATAAAAAAGGCTTCGGATTCATTTCGCGTGAATCCGGTGACGATCTTTTCGTCCATCACAATTCGATTGATTCGGATGGCTTTCGTTCATTGAAGGAAAATGACAAAGTTGAATTTGAAGTCGTTACGACCCCCAAGGGTCAGGCGGCCGATAAAGTCACCGTCATTTAATCGTTTTATTGACGACGCAGTACTTATTCGAGATTCAAAAGATTTAGATTAAGTAGCAAAAAAGGGCAGCCAGGCTGCCCTTTTTTTTATCCCCACTCCAACCCTCCGCCAATGTTCCATTTAACATATTGATTTTTCTCCTTGCCCTGTAGTTAGATACAGGGTACTATATTCCCCCTTAAACGGAGAAGACTATGTCCGAATTCACCATCGGAAAACTAGCCCGTGAGACCGGGCTGAATATCGAGACCATCCGGTTTTATGAACGGAATCAATTACTCCCGGAGCCGAACCGTACGCCGG
>JBHHUC010000057.1:0-14252 GCA_046861395.1 Fidelibacterota bacterium | reverse complement strand
GTGGTTCGAGCTCCCGATTTATCGGGAAACCAGTTTAAACTAAAGTGGCTCGAGCCGGAATCGAACCAGCGACACAAGGCTTTTCAGGCCTCTGCTCTACCGACTGAGCTATCGAGCCAACAATTAAACGCGGTGAAATTAAGACTATTAGCTCATGCTCCCAATCCGAATTATTGCATGATCGATATTTTACTTTTTTCCGCTATTATTAATTGATGACTTGTATTTTTAATTAATTCTACTTATTATTAACCCGGTTAATAATACAGGAGGTTAACGATACATCCCGAATTAGCCCATATCAATAAAGATTTCCGAATCATCGCTCAATATTTATCCGAAATTCTAGAAAAAGAAATCATCGAAGATGTTTATCCTGATCATCTTTCGCCATCGCAGATTTCCATTCTCAAGATCCTGTATAATTATGGCCCCATGTCAGGCAGTCAGTTTGCCGATATCCTGGATATCAGCCGGGCCGCCACCAGCAAGAGTATCGACCGGCTCCATGCACTGAAGCTGGTCAATCGGCGGGTAAATCCCAAAGACCGCCGGGCGACAATTGTTTCCCTGTCCGTCCAGGGATCAGAGCTGATCGATCACTATTACCGGTCACGGAATAATCACATGAAAAATATCCTAGACACGTTCAGTGACGAAGAACTGGTCATGCTGAAAAAACTATTGGATAAATATATTCAGAGTAGTGTCATGAAAACAGAAGATATCGAATTGATCTGTATGGTCTGCAATGGCACCTATGGTTCCGATTGCGGACTGAATGTCTCCCTCCACGGACAATGCGAATATTTAATAAAACAAAATGTACAATAATCATCCTGTAACACAAGGAGCGTAATATGGCAGAACAAAAATCCTTCATGGAGGTATTCGAAGATCGGGGAGTTTCACGCCGCGATTTTATGAAATTCTGCAGTCTCATGTCAGTCTATCTCGGAGTATCGGCTTCCATGGTTCCCAGAATAGTCAAAGCCATGGAAACCAAACCGCGGATTCCCGTCATCTGGTTGCATGGACAGGAATGTACCTGCTGCAGCGAATCATTCATTCGGTCGTCCCATCCCGTTGTGGCCGACATTGTCTTGAATATGATTTCCCTGGACTACGATGAGACCCTGAGTGCCGCCGCCGGTCATCAACTGGAAGCGGTGCGCAGACAGATCATGAAGGAGTACAAAGGGAAATTCATCCTGGCCGTGGAAGGAAATGCTTCCGTGAAGGATGATGGTGTCTACTGCATGGTCGGTGGCGATTCATTCCTGAATGTCCTGAAGGAAACGGCTGAAGATGCCATGGCAATTATTGCCTGGGGCTCCTGTGCGTCCTTTGGCTGCGTGCAAAATGCCAAACCCAATCCGTCCGGCTCACAACCCATCCACAAGATTATCAAAGATAAACCGATTGTCAACGTCCCCGGCTGTCCCCCCATTGCCGAAGTCATGACCGGTGTCATTACTCATGTGCTGACCTTTGGTGAATTACCGGAGCTGGATCGACTGGGACGTCCCAAGGCCTTTTACGGGACTCGCATTCACGACAAATGTTACCGTCGGCCCTTCTTCGATGCCGGAATGTTTGTGGAAGACTTTGACAGTCCCGCCGCCCAAAAAGGCTGGTGCCTCTATAAAATGGGCTGCAAAGGACCGACAACCTATAATGCCTGTTCCAAGATTCAATGGAATGAAGGAACCAGTTTTCCCATCGGATCCGGTCATCCCTGCCTGGGCTGTTCTGAACCCAATTTCTGGGACAACGGACCGTTCTATTCCAAGCTGGCTTCCGTGGACTTTTTGGGTACGGACAGCAACGCCAACACCATCGGTAAAGTGGCCGTGGGTGCGGCAGCCGTCGGAGCGGCGGCCCATGCCATCGGCACGGCATTGAAACGATCAAGTACAACCGAAGCAGGAGAGGAGGATTAATCCATGGCGAAACGAATCGTAGTCGATCCCATCCCACGGATTGAAGGTCATCTTCGCATAGAAGCGAAATTGGATGACAATAATGTTATCAGCGATGCTTTCAGCAGCGGAACCATGTGGCGGGGACTGGAACTGATCCTCCGCGGTCGCGATCCTCGTGACGCCTGGGCCTTTACACAGCGTATTTGTGGTGTCTGCACCACGGTACATGCCATCGCATCGGTGCGCTGTGTGGAAGATGCTCTGGGTATCACGATTCCAGAGAATGCCCGGATTATCCGGAATCTCATGAATGCGACTCAACAGACCCAGGATCATTTGATCCACTTCTATCATCTCCATGCCCTGGATTGGGTGGATGTTGTCAGTGCCCTTAGTGCGGATCCGAAAGAGACGTCAGCACTGGCCCAGAAGGTATCACCATCCTGGCCTAAGTCTTCGGTCGGTTATTTCAAGGATTTGAAAGCCCGCCTTACCTCATTCGTTGAAAGTGGCCAACTGGGCATCTTTTCCAATGCTTACTGGGGACATTCGGCCTACAAGTTGCCGCCGGCAGCAAACCTGATGGCTGTGGCGCATTATCTCGAAGCATTGGAATTCCAGAAGGAAATCGTAAAAATCCATGCCATCTTCGGCGGGAAAAATCCTCATCCCAATTACACCGTTGGCGGTATGGCCTGTGCCATCGATCCCAACAAGGATACGGCCATTAATATTTCCCACTTCAATAAAATCAAGGATATCATTGATCAGACGCAGACCTTTATCGATCAGGTCTACATCCCTGATTTAATTGCCATTGCCGGGTTCTACAAGGATTGGGCCCAGTGGGGCGGTGGCCTGGGGAATTATATGTCCTATGGCGATTTTCCGGAAAACGATGTCCATGACACCAATAACCTGCTCTGGCCTCGCGGCGCTATCCTGAACAAGGATGTAACCACGGTCTATGATGTGGACCCCCGCGACAATGCCGAAATTCTGGAAGAAGTGTCTAATAGCTGGTACAGCTATTCCGGGGGTGATGACAAGGGTCTCCATCCCTGGGAAGGAGAAACACATCCCAATTACACGGGACCTAAACCGCCTTTCGACTACCTGGATACAAATAATAAATACAGCTGGCTGAAAACGCCACGCTGGAAGGATAATCCGGTGGAAGTGGGTCCTCTGGCCCGTGTTCTGATTGGGTATGCCAAAGGTAATCCGATGTTGGTGGAAACCGTGAACGGTGTCCTGAAGACCCTGGGGGTTGGCGTCGAAGCCTTGTTCTCGACGCTGGGACGAACCGCCGCTCGTGGTATTGAATGCAAACAAACCGCCGGATTCATGCAACATTATTATGACAAGCTGGTTGCCAATGTTAAAAAAGGCGATTATCAGACGTTCAATAATGAAATGTGGGATCCGGAACGGTGGCCGGCCGACGCCAAGGGTTTCGGTTATACCGAAGCACCGCGCGGCGCCCTGGGCCATTGGATTCATATCCAGAACAAGAAGATCGAAGATTACCAGATCGTCGTTCCCTCTACCTGGAATGCATCACCGCGGGACAGCAAGGGCCGGTCCGGTGCCTATGAAGCGGCGTTGAAAAACACGCCCATGGCCGATCCGGAGCAACCGCTGGAAGTCCTCCGGACTATTCATTCCTTCGATCCCTGTCTGGCCTGCGCATCACATATCTTCGATGCCAATGGAAATGAAATCACCTCTGTCAAAATCTCATAACGGAGGATTATCATGGGTAGATTAATCGAAGAACAATATGTCTGGCGCTTTCCGGTACGGCTGTATCACTGGCTGAATGCGATTGCGGTTACCGTTCTGTTCGCCACCGGTCTGTATATCGCAGCCCCGGTCCTGAGTCCGCCGATTGGCGAAGCGGTCTGGTTCAAACAAATGGTTTGGATACGTTACGTGCATTTTGCCTCAGCGTTCATCTTCATCGCCAATTTCCTGTTTCGGCTTTACTGGGCAGTGTTTGGGAAAGATCCCTATGCCCGGTTCGCCGGTTTCCGTCCCTGGTCACCACTATGGTGGGGACAACCCTTCAAGGATCAGATGGCCAGCTATCTCTTTCTGACCCGCGATAAACCGAACTATTGCGGCCATAATCCGGTAGCGGCCCTGACATACTTCCTGTTTGTATTTCTGGGATCCCTTTTCATGATTCTGACGGGGATGGCCATGTACGCCGAAAACAATCCAGGTGGATTTGCCGATACTCTGTTTGGTTGGGTCCTGCCGCTGTTCGGCAGCAGCTTTGCTTTGCATAATATCCATCACGTGGTGGCTTGGATTTATCCCACTTTTTTCATTCTCCACTTCTATGCCATAATCCGACATGACATCGTTGATCGTTCCAGTGTTACGTCTTCGATGGTGACCGGATATAAGCACAATGTGGAAGAATGTCCGGAGCTGGCAGAATAACCTAGACCCGACATCATAAACCAAGGAGAGACGCCTGTGCGTATTAACGTACTCGGCCTCGGAAACGTCATGTTCGGTGATGAGGGATTCGGTGTGGAAGTAATCCGCTATCTGGAACGCCTGGCTGAATTCCCTGAAAATGTGACATTGATCGATGGCGGTACCCAAGGAATATACCTGCTGGACTATTTGGAATCGGCCCAACGGCTATTGGTTTTTGATGCCATAATCCCCCAGACCTATGACCGTCAGGTCTATGTCTATAAAAATGATGAATTGCCGGGGTTTATCTATCGGAAAATGTCTTCCCATCAGGTCGGCCTGAGTGAATTGATATCTTTGGCCCGGCTTCACGGAAAAACGCCGGAAGATTTAATCCTCATTGGTATTCCACCGGTGAGTCTGAATATGGGTGTAGGTCTGACAGATGAAGTCCGGGCCCTGGTTCCCGTGGCAGCCCGGAAGGGAGTGGAGCAGATCAAAGCGTGGGGAGTTGACGTTTCATGTCCGTCCTAGGCACCGTTGTCCTGGTCATCATTTCGGTGCTGGCCGGTTTCTTTATCCATGCCGTCATTTTCTATGCCAAGCAGGAGGTCAAGGAAGGGAAACCGGCGCCTAGCTTTTATGTGGAAAGTCTGGACGGAAAGCGGTGGGGACAAAAGGAATGGAGCCGGCCGCCGCGCCCCATCCTCCTCATTTTCATTTCACCCGGTTGTTCAGTATGTCGCCGTCTGGTGCGATTTATCGATGACTTGACTCAGGAATATCCGACAGCAGACTTGGATATTATTCTGGTGGGAATCAATGGTGACCGAAATTCGTTTTCGCAGTTGAAAAAACAACTGAACACAAATCTCAATCTGGCCATTGATGTGGATGGCGTCAGCAAAGCCCATTATGGCTTCTATTCTTTACCCATGGTGTTCTATATTTCCGGTGGTGGTATTATAAAGAAAAAGATTCGCGGTTTCCGGCCCGGAGATGACACGAAATATCGGGCACTATTCAGGAAACGGGTGAAAAAGACAAAAACACATTAGCCTGGGAAGAGTTTCGGCCACTCAAGATATCCGAAAATCAATATCAGTCCCAGATTGATAATGTGAGCGGTGATACAGGGTCGGCAGACCACGCGCATGAGGAGCAGGGCCCAGGCCAGATAGATACTGCGGGCAAAGGCGATCAGGGTTATGAAAAACAGGGTTGTGACACCCGGCCAGCTATTCAAGTTCGTACTGATGATGGCGATTGCCAGAAAGACAAAATACCACATGGCCCAGAAAGCATTGGAACGCCCCAGCGTCCGGCCGAAGGGTGTATCCACCAGTTCCTCACAGCGGCAATCGCCGATCTGAACCAGAGACGGTAACCAGGGCACGGCGGTAGGAATCCTATTATGAGTAGCCAGGTAAAAATATATGGATATGAGGTAGCCGGCACTGACCAGAATTAATGCGATGATCATCATCCCCGTGGTCATAAGGTTACAGACCTAAGAAGAGGATGGCAAAGCCCGTGATGGCGATGATCAATCCGGCGATGGTATGAATATATGGTTCAATCTTGCTGAAATTGAGGACTACCCAGCCCCGGGAAATAATCCAAACGATGGCAGTCATGGTTCCGATCGTTACTACGGAAAATGCCATGGTCACTGCGAAAAGAAGTCCCCAGCTGCCTGAAGCGGCCGGGTACATCAGAATGGGAATCAACGGTTCGCACGGTCCCAGGATAAATATGATAAACAACATCCAGGGCGTCAATGATTTCATATCGCCATGGAGGTGAGTATGGCTTCCCAGATGATGGTGGGAATGATGATGATCCTTGTGGTCATGATCATGGGAATGGGAATGCTCCCGGGCTCGTAGTCCGACCCGCAGTCCCCAGACGGCGTAGGCCAGGCCAAAGGCCGTCAGCATCCAGGCGGCCAGGTTGCCCCGGAAACCTTCAATGATTTCCAGCTTGGCGGCCGCAATTCCCAGGGCAATACCAAGAAATCCCAGAATCACTGATCCCAGAACATGGCCTATACCGCAGAGAATGGTGATCGTGATAATTTTCTTCAGGGACCATTTCCGGGCTTTGCCCATGACAATGAAAGGCAAATAATGATCCGGTCCGATCAGCGTATGGATGAAACCGATGGACATCGCTGTTATAATCAGGGGATGCATCGTTTAAATATGCTTGGCCAGGTAACGGGAGAACATATCGGCATAGACACTGAACATCTCCTGGGCCCGGAAGGCGAATTCTTCCAGATTGAATACATTCCGATTGGACCGGATAGTTTCATAGGAAACGAGGGGACGCTTCAACCGGAAAACAGCATTGTCGTTGTAGCGGTAGATGTAATTTTTCCCATCCTTCGACGGAATACCGACGGCCGGTGCCAGGGTCTTGGAATACCCGATGAGCACTTCGATCTTGGAATCCACCGGCGGCTCTTCCAATCCCGTGATAATAAGCCGACCTTTATTACCGATCTGTTCAAAATCAATGATCGTGTGCACTTTCAGGGCGGCATCGGCTTCCACATCAAACAGGACCCCGGGCTCAAACCATTCATTATCGGTACTGCGAATGGATTTGAAGGTCGGGTCCTGGCGCGGATCGACCAGAATGCCCAGGTGGGAAGCCGGGTAGGAGACACTGATGCGGTGATTGCGTTGATATGTTTTGCGGAATATACCTCGTGGTTCTTCCCAACGTTCAAAAATATCCCTTTTTCGTAAATGCATATAGATGGGACTATTCTGAATCTTTTCCCGGGGAATGACGGCCAGACCAGTGTTCTCTTCCAGATATTCAACGAATAAATCATAGAGCTCATCCGTCAGTTTGGGATAGGTGGCATCGGGCAGGTCCACCAGATATTCCACGGTGAATTCAATAATGGCCACATTGCGGAAGGCAAAGGAACGCAGCGCCTTCAGATCAACCGATTCAAAATACATCGTCGCCGTTTGTTCCGAACTGCGTTCGTATGCGGGAATGTTGAAAGTAGTATAATTTTTTCCCGAACACGACCAGGCCGTGAACCCGCCAAGGATCAACAGAAAAAATGCAAGAAAAAGTCGTCTTTGGTTCATGATCCGTCCCTATGATAATGTAAGTAATTTACAACGTCACAGCCGGTCTGGATAGTGTAATCCTCCTAACAGATCCGGGGAAGTTGTTCCCCTACGGGCATATCCACAATCCGCGCTGCACCCAGCAGCGATGCCAATGTCACCAGACCGGGATGCTGGTCCGTCACCGAACCCAGTATGACAGCGTCTCGTCCCAGGGGATGGTTTCGCATGGCCTCCAGGAGTTCTTGCGCCCGCGTTTTCGGTACAACGGCAATCAGCTTGCCCTCATTGGCAACATAGAGGGGATCGATGCCCAGGATTTCACAGGCTCCCTTTACGTCCGGTTTGACCGGAATGCATTCTTCCCGGATAATCATTCCCAATTGTGATTGCTGGGCAAATTCATTCAAGGTGGTAGCCACACCACCTCGGGTCGGATCCCGAAATGTGCGTATATTCGGACACACCTTCAGCATGTCGGCCACTAAATCATGCAGGGCTGCCGTGTCACTTTGAACCCGCGACCGGAATGACAATCCTTTCCGAGTCGTGAGTACGGCCATACCATGATCGGCAATCGTTCCCGACAGCAGAATGGCATCACCGGGCCGGATTCTATCCACACCCAATTGAATATCTGATGGTACCCGGCCGATTCCTGACGTATTAATGAAAATTTTATCGCAGCTGCCCTTGCTCACGACCTTGGTATCACCGGTCACAATAAGGACACCGGCCTGCCGTGCGGCGGTTTCCATGGACAGGAGAATGCGATGAAATGTATCGATGGGCAATCCCTCTTCCAGGATAAATCCCACACTCAGGTATTGCGGAACGGCTCCACTCATGGCAATATCGTTAATGGTTCCATTGATGGCCAATTCGCCGATATCTCCGCCGGGGAAAAAGATGGGATCAACTACAAAGGTATCGGTGCTGAAGGCTAACCGACCTTCGGTGACGGCGAACACGGCCTGGTCCTCAAGTGCATCCAGTGTCGGATTGGAAAAACGGGGTAGAATTACTTTTTCCACAAGTTCAGCCGATAACCGGCCGCCGGCGCCGTGGGCTAGCTGAATGGTTTCATGTTTCAGAATGGGAACGGGACAGGAAAGGTTTTCCAATGATGTCATGACAGGCTCACCGTACCCGCTGATATTTGAAATATGCGGCACAGGCCCCTTCACTACTGACCATGGTGGCACCCAGGGGATTCTCCGGTGTGCAGGTTGTACCAAAGGCGGGACATTCATGGGGTTTCTTTAATCCCTGCAGGACGATACCGCTGATACATTCCTCCGGTTCGCTGGTCTGTAAATCTCCCACGGCAAATTTCTTCACGGCATCGAAGCGTTCATATTTTGGACGAATGCCTAATCCGCTTTTGGGGATGGTTCCAATCCCACGCCATTTCTGATCTACAATCTGAAATATTTCCTGAATCACCGATTGAGCGGTTGCATTCCCGTTACGCTTCACTGACCGAACATATTGATTTTCCACCCGGTGTTCCCCGGCTTCCAGTTGTTGTACAACCATCAGAATTCCTTCCAAAATGTCTACTGGTTCGAAGCCGGTGGGTACAATGGGAACCTGATATTTTTCGGCAATGGGTTCGTATTCCTCCCATCCCATGATGGTACAGACATGTCCGGCTGCCAAGTAACCCTGGACCCGGTTGTCTGGTGAGGAAAGGAGCGTTTCCATAGCCGACGGTACGGTGACATGGCTGACAATTTCGGAAAAATTGGTCAGTCCTTCCTGTGCCGCGACATGAATGGCCATGGCGTTACCGGGCGCCGTTGTTTCGAATCCCACTGCAAAGAAAACTACTTCCTTATCGGGATTTTCCCGGGCGATTTGTACGGCTTCCAAGGGAGAATAGACAGTCCGGATATCGCCACCTTCCGATTGTACCATGAATAAATCTTTAGAGCTGCCGGGAACCCGCAACATATCACCGAAACTGGTGAAAATAACATCAGGCCGGGATGCGATGGCAATAGCCCGGTCTATTTCTTCCAGCGGTGTCACACAGACCGGACAGCCGGGGCCATGCACCAATTCGATTTCCCGTGGTAAAAGCTGATCGATCCCGTTTCGAATAATGGAGTGCGTCTGTCCGCCGCAGATTTCCATAATCACCCAGGGGCGGGTGACCACGGCATGGATTTGATCGAGTATCTTCCGGGCAATAACCGGATCACGGAATTCGTCTAAATATTTCATGCCGTCGGATCCTTTTCCACGGCTGGCAAGGGATTTCCATAAACATCCAGTCCCTCGCTGGCTGCTGCTGCAACTAATTCTTCCCAGGCAGTATAACTTTTTTGTGCTTCATCTTCATCAATAATGGAAATGGCAAACCCGGCATGCACCACAGTGTATTGCCCCACGGTGATTTCCGGGACATAGGCCAGACAGGCTTTGCTGACTGTGCCGGCATAATCGATATGCCCCATCAGAATACCGTTTTCTTCGAAGATTTCCGTTACTTTTCCCGGGATGCCTAAACACATAGATTACTCCTGACTGGATTGAAAACAGGGAGGAATTTATTAACGATCGGATCGCATTCATGAAAAATCTTGGTCGACTCATTCACCCCTATTGTGGTGATAATATATTTTCGATATCGTAAATTTATTCAATTGTGTAAATCCTGCATTATATGATACCGAAAAGCAAATAACGACTGCACTTTGATTATGGTTACCTTTGTTATAGTACTACTAGCATGGTTTGCAGTGTAATTAATCTGGACTGATACACCGCCTACTATTTGATTCCCACGGGATTCAGCCCTGTTTATTCTGTTCCAGATACGCACGTCCTATGAGAGTTTGGCCGAGGGACAGGCCACCGTCGTTGGCCGGAACCAGAGTGTGAGTCAGAACGTTCAGGCCTGCTTTTTCCAGTCGCGGAATCAATGCCTCAAACAAAACCTGATTCTGGAAGACACCACCGCTCAGAACGACCGTCCGCAATCCAGTCTCCTGGGCAATGCGCTGAGTAGATTGGGTGAACAATTCCACCAGCATCCGGTGAAATCGTCCGCTGAGACGGGAAAAGGAAGCTCCTTGTTTAATATCTCTGATTACGGAACGAATTACAGGTGCCAGGGGCCAGATCAGGCGGCCATCCTGTTCATCAATGATATAATCGAAGGGCCGGGGTAGATAATCCCCGGTTGCCTGCATGAATTCAATTGCCGCCTGTCCTTCGTACCGAATAACGTATCGTCCTCCGCTCATGGCAGCCACGGCATCAAACAACCGCCCGCAACTGGATGTCAGGGGACAATTTACATCCTTGCGGATCATTTCCAGGATCGGGTCCGGGTCAATGGTGGAAAAAAATGGAATATCCGGAAGTTCTTCACCCTGGGTTGAAAATATATAACTGACGGCTGTTCGCCAGGGTTCCTTGATGGCGGCATCGCCTCCGGGCAGGGGCAGAGGCTCAAAATGCGCCCGACGTTCGAAACCGGAAAAATCTCCGATCAGAATTTCACCGCCCCAAATCGTTCCGTCGGTTCCGAATCCTGTGCCGTCCATGATGATGCCGATGGCTGGTCCCGGATGACGGTTCTCCGCCAGGCAGGCCGCCAGATGTGCCCAGTGATGCTGCACGCCTAGAGTGAGTGTCTCCTGCTGTTCGGCCCATTGGGTAGACAAATAGCCGGGATGAAGATCATGCACGATCAGATCCGGTTTGAAATCGAACAGATGCTGTAAATGCCGGATGGTCTGCTCGAAAACACGGTATGATTCCAGATTTTCCAGATCACCGATATGCTGGCTCAGGATCGCCGAATCCTGTTTCAGGATGCAAACCGTGTTTTTCAATAAGCCTCCCACAGCGAGTACACCGGGGCCGTCACTGTTAACCAGAATCGGTTGCGGGGCGTACCCACGGCTGCGTCGCATGAGGCGTGGTTTGCCGGATAGTACGATGGTTACCGAATCATCATTGCGAATATAAATATCACGGTCATGGATCAGATAATAGTCGGCAATGTCTGTCAGTCGCTCAAAGGCCTCGGAATTGTCCTTGACAATCGGTTCTTCGCTGAGATTGGCGCTGGTCATGACCAGCGGGGGTAGTTTATATTGAAATAATAGGTAGTGGAGAGGCGTATAGGGCAGCATGATTCCCAGCCGGTCATTCCCCGGTGCCACTGCGTCTGCAATGGCAGTATCCGGCCGACATTGCAGCAGGACAATTGGTCGGCGAGGTGATGTCAGGAGAGCATATTCCTCTTTTGAAATCCGGCAGATAGCTTCGGCCTCAATACTACTGCCGACCATAAGTGCCAGCGGCTTTTCTTCCCGCAATTTTCGTTTACGCAGGGTAAGCACGGCGGTTTCATTCGTTGCATCCACCACCAGGTGAAATCCTCCCAGCCCTTTGATGGCCAGGATGAAGCCCTGTCGCAAAAGATCCGCCGCCCTGGTCAGGGCATTATCTTTTTCAACTAACTGGTTATGATCTTTCCAGAGTGTTACCCGTGGACCACAGCGGGGACAGGCATTGGGCTGGGCGTGAAACCGGCGATTCTCCGGATTTTCATATTCTTCCTGACATTCCGGACATAAAGTAAATGAATGCATGGACGTTTTTGGCCGGTCATAGGGAATGTCTTCTATGATAGTGTAGCGAGGCCCACAATTGGTACAGTTGGTAAATGGATAGCCAAAGCGTCGGTTACTGGGATCACTGAAATCAGCAATACAATTCTCACAGGTGGCAATGTCAGGAGATATGAAAGTTCCTACCGCCGTTGTCTTGGCAGAGGTTCGAATGGTAAAATCGGTTTCATCACGGTCTGGCAGGGGTGAAGAGGAAATATCCATGATGACGGCCAGAGGCGGAGCCTGATCCCGGATAGCCTGTATGAATTGAGCCAGTGTTTTTCTGTTTCCCTGTGCTTCTATATCCACGCCACGGGCCGAATTGATGACGAATCCGGTGAGGCGAAAAGAGTGGGCCAAGGTATATATGAAGGGCCGAAACCCCACACCCTGAACAATGCCATTTATGCTGATTCGCTGTCGCAGTTGGACTAATGCTTGATTTGGTTCTTTATCCAGTCAAACCAGGTGTCCATTCCTTCTCCCGTGGTTGCTGAAAGCGAGATGAACTCAATATGGGAATGGACCTGTCGGGCCGCCTCCTGGCAGGCTGCTACATCGAAATCAACGTAAGGCAGAAGGTCGATTTTATTAATCAGACAAAGATCGGATTCGTGAAACATATTGGGATATTTTAACGGTTTATCGTCGCCTTCCGTCACACTGATGATGGTAATTTTCATTTTTTCACCTAGGTCGAACAGGGCGGGACATACCAAATTCCCCACATTTTCTATCCATAACAGGGAATGATCGGCCGGCGCAAGATCGGACACTGCCCGTTCGATCATGGCGGCATCCAGGTGACAACCGTTTCCCGTATTCACCTGGATAACAGGTACACCGGTGGCTGCAATCCGGTTGGCATCGCGAAGGGTCTGCTGATCGCCTTCAATGACGGACATGGGAATGATATTGGACAGGGCAGTAATGGTTTTTTCCAGGATAGTTGTTTTCCCCGACCCGGGTGAGCTGACGAGGTTATAGGTCAAGATGTCTTTGGCCTTAAAAAATCCCCTGTTACGTTCGGCCAATAAATTATTCTGGTACAGGACATCCTGTTCGATGGCAATGATGCGGGACGATCCATGGTCATGCGGGTGGGGATGATCGTGATGATGGTCGTGGGGATGATCATGATGATCCGGGGAATGATTGTGGTCCGGATATCCGGGTTTTCGGAAAGTTATTGCCTCGGCGGGTTGGCCGCAGCCACAGGTATCACACATAAGCCCCTCAGTTTATAGTTATGGATCGAACTTTCATTTCACGTCCCGCAATGACTTGGACACCCCACCCCTGACAGGTCGGGCAGGCTTGCGGCCAGTGTTTCATCCGGAATTCCGAATCGCAGGAAGTACACCTACCCTGGCCGGCGATGGGATGAATATTGATGTCGGCCGCTTCCGCCATAGTGTTTTTCACAGCGGCCTGAAAACAGAACTCCAGTGAATCAATGACAACTCCGGATAGTTCTCCGATTTCCAGATCGATCGCTTCAATGATACGAGCCTGTTCCCGGCGGGCAAAATCATCGGCCAGTTGAACAATGTTCAGTGCAATGGTCATCTCATGCATAGGACGTTTTCCTGTCAACATGAAGTTACAAAGTGTAACCGAACCAGGCCTGAATATTTCTTCGCTTACGCCAAACAGAATTATTATGCTGAAGTTAAAAAAAGAGGGTGTTTTAGGTGTTATTGTTATCCAATGTCCCGCCATCCGGGCGCAGGGTTGATCGTTTGGATAATCGCAATTGATGTTCAACCTCTGCGAGGTTGATGTTTTTTGGCAATCTGGCGGCTACAGACATATAACCCCGCTGGGGTTATAGGATTATCATCGAACAGATCAATATTCCCCACATCTGACCGGATGTATCTTTTGTTTAGATCCTTGGCAAAAATCTTTGTCGGTATAAAACGATTCTGTAGGAATCGAACGTCTATAGCAAATGATAACGGAAAAAACCACAACGCCGTCAGGTGTTGCATAATAATAGATAACTTGATAATTACAATTAACACTTAGCTTACGGGGTTATTGACGTGTATTCAACCATTTCAACCAGTGGGAATTCAGGGTTTTATGTATGGCATCAATCATTTGGGGTTTAAGGATGGCATAACAAATAACGATCCCGGCGGGATCGAACGTCTATAGCA
>JBHHUC010000056.1:0-14315 GCA_046861395.1 Fidelibacterota bacterium | reverse complement strand
GATAGCGATAATACCGATACCAGGTTCCCCCAAAGTAGTGCTCCAGCGCCGGGGCTGAAAAATGACTGACCTCACCGAAATGGTCACCGGTGTACAGACGGAGTTCTAGTCCCACATCCAAGCGACCGTTTTTCAATTTCTTCGTCATCGTTGGTGTCCATCCGGTATATTGATTTACGATCCATTTCCTGCGCAGCAAATCGGTTGTCAATGACAGTTCCACCGAATCCGGATAGCTATCCAGGACATCCAACCCATAGGAATACCAGTCAACACCGAATTTTTCAACTTCATAATATCCGGCTCCTTTCACAATATATATTGTGTTGGCAAATTTAAAGGCTGATGACGGAGTCCAGGTTGCATTCCAAGAATAAATTTGCTGCAGAAAGTCATCGGTATAGCCCTGATAGCTCTTGCGTCGCGCCTCCCGGTCGGCCAAATCCGTTTCGCTAACGCCATCCCACACTAACCGAGTATTTTCATAACCCAAGTTAATTCTCACCTGATGAAGCCACTGTCTGGTTCGTCGTTCCAGTCCAAAAAAGGCCGACCGTTGCAGGCTGTTATGGAATTCCCGGTAACCGTCAGATTTTATTTGTGACAAACGGGCTGTGAAGGAAGCACTGGGGCCGAACCGCAAGCCGGAATGATAGCTAGAACTGAATTTATACGTCCCAAAAGATCCGAATCCGGACTTCATGGTTATTGATTCTTCTTCGGAAGCAATCCGGGTCTGAACATTTATTGATCCGCCAAAGGCAGACGCCCCGTATAAACTGTTGCCAATGCCACGTTGAATCTGAACATCCTTGGCATTAGATAATAGATCACCATGATCCACCCAATACACCTGGTGACTTTCGTTATCGTTCAGGGGTACATTATCGATAATGACGGCAATCCGACTCTGGTCAAAGCCGCGGATGGAGACATAGGAATATCCCGTGCCGGATCCACTTTCACTGTAGGCATAAATCCCCGGTTCTCCTGCCAGGACCATAGGGATATCCTGCACGGAATAATTCCTGTTGATTTCTTCTTCCGTCAATGTGGAAAAGGCCACCGGTGTGACACCGGTTATAGCCCGGTTGGCTTCAACTGTAATAGGTAATGTCTCCAAAACCTGTCGTTTCAGCACGACAACCACGTGCAGTGATTCCGGCATGATGGACTGTGATTGATAGCCAATATGGGAAAAATGGAGTGATTGGCCCGGAAGTAAGCGGATGCGAAAAACGCCGTCTTCATCCGATATGGTTCCAACGGAATCAGAAATGATATTTACATCAACTAACGGATTTCCGTTGTCATCCAGGACAACGCCCGTAATATCAAGTGCCTGAGCGCTGAGAATAGATATAAGAAACAAAGCGATTGTAATATTGATTCGGATCATGATTCCTCCCTACGCTGGTATTATCCAGATCAGGTACAGTGGGTCTAATCTCAGCCATTCGTCTGGAAAAATGGCACCCCTGATGGTTTTAATTTACGTCATTGTGTCGAGATTCAAAAAGATGGAAATGCAGCCTCTCTCCCTATTGCCAGGAATTCTTTTCATGTCTACTTTTCAGCTTATGAAATCAAAGGAATACTAATGACCTCAAAACCTTTACCGGAAATAACCATCAAAGCAATTGTCCTGGGAATATTACTGTCAGTCATCCTGGCCGGCGCCAATGCATACCTGGGATTATTTGCCGGAATGACGGTATCCGCCTCTATTCCCGCGGCTGTGATATCCATGGGAATTCTACGATTATTTCGGAAATCCAATATTTTGGAAAACAACATTGTTCAGACTGCCGCCTCAGCCGGCGAATCCCTAGCCGCCGGAGTGATTTTCACTCTGCCGGCACTAATTGTCATGGGATATTGGGAAACTTTTGACTATTTGGAAACAACAATTATTGCCGGTCTGGGCGGATTGCTGGGTGTATTATTCACAATCCCCCTACGTAGGGCTCTTATCGTAAAGGAAAAACTTCAATTTCCGGAAGGACTCGCAACGGCGGAAGTCTTGCGTTCGGGTGACCGTGGTGAAGGAGTCAAGTATATTGCCCAGGCCGGAATCATCGGAGCGCTATTTAAATTTGGCGAAACCGGGTTACGGATCTGGACCGGTACGGCGGAATGGGCCACCCGTGCCGGACAATCCATTCTCTATGCCGGGTCCAATCTTTCCCCGGCTCTGATTTCTGTCGGCTATATCGTTGGAATCAATATTGCCGTCCTCGTTTTCATGGGCGGTGCCATTAACTGGCTCATTGCCATTCCCATTTATGCAGCCAATCATCCCTGGCCTACCATCGATGGCACCGCCATGCCAGCAATTGACTGGGCAGGGCAAATCTGGTCACAGAAAACTCGTTATTTGGGTGTAGGGGCCATGGTTACCGGTGGATTATGGGCCCTCATCAACCTCCGGTCTTCCATCGTCGCCGGAGTAATATCCAGTCTGGGTACCGTTTCCGGGGCCGCCAAAACCGCTTTTGCCAATATCCCGCGAACCGAAAGAGATTTACCCATGAAATGGGTTGGAATTCTGTTGTTGGTTTCCATCATCCCCATTTTCGGAGTGTATTACTATGTGATCCAGGCGGCTGTTCCGTCTTTCTTCATGGCAATTGTCATGTTAATCGCCGGCTTTCTATTTTCAGCCGTAGCAGCATATATGGCTGGGTTGGTCGGATCTTCTAATAATCCCATTTCCGGTGTCACCATTGCCACGATCCTGTTTTCTGCTCTAGTCCTATTGATCATCGTGGGACGGGAATCCCTAAGCGGTCCGGCTGCAGCCATCTTTATCGGTGCTGTGGTCGCCTGTGCGGCTGCCATCGGCGGTGACAATATGCAGGACCTAAAGGCCGGATACATTATCGGGGCAACACCGTGGAAACAGCAAGTCATGCAATCCGTGGGTGTCCTTTCGGCCGCCATTTTCATTGCGCCGGTTCTTATGCTAATTGAACAGGCCTATGGAATCGGCGTTGCAACGGCGATTCATCCCAATCCTCTGGCAGCGCCTCAGGCTACTCTAATGGCGTCCGTCGCAGATGGTGTATTTCATCAGAATCTGCCCTGGGACATTATTTTCATCGGAATGGCGATTGCCGTAGCTGTTATCGCGCTGGATCAATACCAGGCACGCAGAGGGGCTTCATTTCGCCTACCCGTCCTGGCCGTTGCCGTGGGAATTTATCTTCCTTTCGAATTGTCAGTTCCCATCTTCATAGGTGGTTTAATTGCCTGGGCAGTGGAAACATTTTATCGCCGTTCAAATCCCGAATTACCGGAAGATCGTCTGGCCGCGATTCTGAAAACCTCCGGCAATCGGGGTCTGCTTTTCGCATCCGGTTTGATTACCGGGGAAGCCCTAGTCGGTATCCTCATGGCTATCCCGATCGTTGTTTCCGGAGACGCCAATATATTAGCCATTGTCAAGGAACCATTAGGCTCCTGGCCGGGAATGATTCTCCTTATCCTCGTCTCTGTTTGGTTATTGAAAGTCGCCAGTCCTCATGCCGTAGACAATGAAAGCAGCGCATCATGACCATAACAAAAGATCTGGTCCGACGATTACCCAAAGTTGAATTGCACTGCCACCTGGATGGCAGTGTCCGGCCGGAAACCATTCTGGACCTGGGACAAAAACAAAAAGTTCCCCTGCCGGCCTCTACACCGGAGGATATGGCGCAGATCCTGAAAATCGGTAAAAATCGCGGCTCCCTGACTGACTATCTGACACGGTTTCCCATTATCCTCAGCGTCCTGCAAACTCCAGAAGCCCTGGAACGGGTCACCTTTGAGCTTATTGAGGATGTGGCCCGGGAAAATACCCGTTACATTGAAATTCGCTACTCCCCCATTCTCCATACGGAATGGAGCATGACGATGGAAGAATCGGTCATGGCCGTGAAACGGGGAATCCAGCGCGGACGTCGGCATTTTGGCGTTGATGCCGGCATCATCGTGTGTGGGATTCGAAACATATCCGCCGCAGCTTCACTGAAGCTGGCGGACCTCACCGTGCGTTTTAAAGGCAAGGGTGTGGTTGGCTTCGACCTGGCCGGTGCTGAAGAAAATTTTCCTGCCAAAGATCACCGGGAAGCGTTTTATCTTATTCTCAATCATAACATCAATGCCACAATCCATGCCGGTGAAGCATATGGACCGTCTTCCATTCACCAGGCTCTTCATTATTGTGGCGCGCATCGCATCGGGCACGGCACCCGCCTGAAAGAAGACAAGGATTTGATGCACTATGTTAATGATCACCGCATTCCCCTGGAAATCTGTCTTACTTCCAACTGGCATACACATTCCGTTCGATCCCTGAAATACCATCCCATGAAATACTATTTCGAGCAGGGAATTCGAGTTACGCTCAATACGGATAACCGAACAATTTCTGATACGACATTAACAAAGGAATTTCAGCTGGCACATGATATATACGGCTTTACATTGAAGGATTTGCGAAAAATCATAATTACATCGGCCAAAAGCACTTTCCTGTCTCATAATAAACGTAAAACCCTCACCAAGACTATTGCCGAGGAATTGGAACAGGAATTTGGCCTCATGCCCGAATTTATTGAGCGGTAATTCAGCGAATTACAGTAATCTTCGTGAAGGATTGTCGGTTATTTCCATCATAGATGGAGATCAGATAGACACCGCTGTTCACCGTTCGCCCGGCATTATCTTTTCCATCCCATAAAATCTGGTCACCATGTATCCCGAGATCGGCATTCGTAAGTTTCCGAATTACCTGTCCCGTGAGGGTCATGATCTGTGCCGATGATCCTTTGGTGAGATCAGCAATGACCAGGTAGTCGTTTCGGTTTAAAACAAAGGGACTGGGGTATACCTTCAGCCGAGAATAATCCTGTTTTCCTTCCGAGAACGGAATGCGGAACAGGTTCAATCCCTTATTCGATGTAATGACGGCATAGCCCAGCCGATCATCAAAATCAATGTTGGTGACCTGATCGGATAATAATCCGGATGAGGATGTATTAATGGCTTCAATATCCAGGTTGGGATCATTATCAGGCCAGAAGGCGGCATTGCTCAGCAAGACATGTATTCCATCGTGTGGTGACGTCACCCATACATTTTCATAGGCATCAAGAGCAATCTTCGATCCTTTAGTAAATGATATATTGGGAAAATAGCGGAAACTACCGTATTCGCGAATCGGATTGCTTTCCGATGATTGCAAGTCAACGATTTCCAGTCCCAGGGGTGTAACGGCAAACAGGCGATCCTGGCTGTTAATGACCATATCCCATATATTCGGATTATCATCAATGTCAGGATCGAAGGCACGGATAGACTGAGTGGATACGTTGATAGCATCCGGTTGCGGGAAATTGCCATCTACCGTGACCATAACCAAACCACCATTGCCATAACCAATATTATGATCATCGGAAAATGCCCCTACCCAAGCCCGGTTCCAACCGTCTATGGCAATGGTTGTTGGCGTCAGGCTTAAATTGCGAAACTCATTGGCACTGATAGCGTAAGGAGACAGATTTGGTGTAAGAATTGTTAGGGGATTATGATTTACGGTGGCAAAAGCATCGGCCACCCATAGATTTCCCGTCCTGTCCCATGTCATTTCATGAACAACTAGATAAGGTGTCGTATTATTGCTACCGACAAACCAGTCAAAATAGGCCGTATCCAATAATGTATAATCATACGGGTTATCAATATCCATAATTATGACACCACCGCCGTGTCGAACCGGTTCCGGGTAGGTACCGCGAACCGAAAAAAATATTTTCCCCGTTGGCGCTTCCTGGATATCAAAAATATAATTTCCAAAATCAATGGGTACCGTGTCGGCGACGAAATAGTTATAATCGCGCTCCGAATGGATCATGATGGTATCGGACATCGTTTCAACAATATTGCGCCAGCCTTCCGATTCGCGAATGGAGATACCTTTGCTAGAGGCGGCCACGATTCTTCCGTCTTGTAAAACTCTGACAGCCGTAAGATTATTCGTCACAATTCCGTTGGCCTTGAAATAACGTAACCGATTATCGCGAATCAGGCCCAGTCCCTGCTTTGTCCCTAGAATAGGCGATCCATCCGGTGCCAGCGTTAATGACAGAGCCGAATACCGGGGAATAATGAATTCCTGATCAATACCACTGGAGCCGAATGTCAATAGTTTCGTGGACAGGGTTCCCCATACCGTGCCGGATGATGAATGGGCAATCGTGGAAAGATTGTACCGGAAATAATCATGCCACAATATGAGGGAATCTTCTTCGGTAATACGATATATCTTCTGTTCGCTTTGCAACACTATTTCCTGTCGGGATGCATTAAAAACCTGAATAATGGCAAGGTTAGGAAAGGGCTGTTCCCAGCTTTGTGGATTTTTCAGATTCGTATGTTCCCGGCCGGCGGCCAACAAACCTGAGTCGGTGGCTAAATAAATTTTATTCCGGCTGAAACCAAGGCCTAGAATAGTCGTAAATGTTAGGGGAAAATTCTGATAAAAGTCGCGGTAAAAATACCCTGTTTCATCCCGACGGAATTCCATTATTCCCAGTTCCTGAGATTGCTTATATGCTACGAATACAGCTGAATCGGTGGTCGTGATTGCCAAAATCTCGCTGAGAGAAAAATCCCAGGATTCCAAAGCCTGTTTATGTGCCATATCATAACGCTGTAGCGTGCCTTCGGGACTGGCGCCACCTACCCAGATTATCCCACTGCTGTCAAGTGCAATCGTGCTGAGATTGGTATTCACTAATCCGTCAACATTGGTAATGGTGGTAAACTCATTATCCGCCTCATGGAATACGAGAATGCCTCCGGGGGTGGCACAGGCAATATCACCGTTAGTATACACTGCCCTGTTAATCTCAAGGGTTGCTGTAAATGACACCCAATCGCCGATTGTGGATTGGGCCAGCAGCAGGCCCAGTAGTGGCAAGAACATGAAATGCTTCACAATTCAAACGGTACCGGAACAAAACATAAAATAAAAATAACCAGACATAGGTAAGCGATTTTGCGGTCACGCGGCTGAGGCGGATCATCCACATCCATGACCGGAGGATGCTTCGTAGTTCGCATAATCAATAGAATCAGACCACCCCACACCAGCCAGTTCAAGGAAAAATAGCTGAGAGGAATCAAGGACAGAAATGCAAGTTTCGCCACCAGATTATATTTCCTGCCCAGGATGGCATAGGCAATATGTCCTCCGTCCAGTTGACCAATGGGCAATAGATTTAACATAGTAACCAGTAATCCGATCCAGCCGGCAAATGCGACAGGATGTAATAAAATGTCTTCCATCTCCGACAAATTCGGGTAAACCAGATGGCTTAAAAATGACATTAGAAGGGAATTACCCAGTGTAATGCTGTCCGCAACCTGGCTCAGGTCAATGACCGTGGATAAATGTAAACCAATATAAAGAGCGGGAACCGCGACGATAAAGCCGGCGATGGGACCGGCCGCCCCGATTTCCAACAGTGCATGTTTCCGGTAGATTGGTGATTTGATCTTGATGAAAGCGCCAAATGTCCCGATTGTGGTAGGGGCAGGAATGAAATACGGCAACGTGGCATCCACATGGTGTTTTCTAGCAAAATAGTAATGACCGAATTCATGGGTCCCCAGAATTAATAATAATGTAAAGGAAAAAGGAATACCCCGAAATAAATCACCGGGATGCGCAAACGGATTTCCACCTGCCATGACACTGCCAGCTAACAAGGTTGTCAGCACCGTTAACAGAAAAAGAATAAAATGGGTCCGGGGTACTTTGGGAAATTTCAATACCACTACTTTCGGTTCCTTATACACCAGTCGTACCCGTGATTCATCGCCATGGACAACCAGTCCGTCCAGCCGCTTTTCCGTCTGTTTCTTGAATTCAGTGAAGGATGTATCATTCAATAAAGTGCCGGTGGCAATCCAGGTACCGTCCGCACTCCCCACTTGGTGGGGATAAAACCGGTCACCAATTTCCGTTAAAAGTGTTCTGAATTCTTTGTCGTTCATGGCTTGCAATCTACTGTACTACCCCTGATGGCTCAAAAGGTTTCACTCCGGATTCATCCTTTGAACCTCTGGAAGATATAACGAATTTCCGCCATGAGAAACTTGGTTTTCATGATCCTCTTTGCCTGGAGTTTCAGCCAACCCCTGAAACAAATCCATCCCCTGGCAATTGATATAAGAACAATTCAGTTCCAGCATGATCTATTGAAGGTTACGGTCCAAATATCCAATGACTCGGGAAAAGATATCACATACCTGGAAGGATTTTTAACGGAAATCGATCAACACGGCAAGGTGCTGGCTGAGATACGCATGCCTTTCATTCAAAATATTCCGTTTTCCGTCAACACTGTTCACTCCGAATCCACGACCATGCCCTACTCCGAGCATCAGTTTTCCCAGTTTCTCTTCCATGTGAGCAAAGTGCAGTTCGCAGGAGATTTTCGCGTATATACCTATCATCCATCGGTTGGATTAATCCGAATTGATTAATCCTGATTCTGCTGTTTCCGTTTGTCGTATTTTTTAATTTTTTCTTCCAGAATTGCAGCCGGACCCTCTTGTTCCATCTGAAAATAAAGATTGTTGATCCAGAAACGGCATTGCTTAATGTAGTCATCGATGGTTGCAAGGGGAATTTGATGTGCATACATGGATGCGATAATAACAGCACTGGGAACCGGTATAGTCAAATTGTAGGGATCTTCATAAAAATGATCCACTGCTTTGACCATTTCTCTCGTGGAGAGATAATCGGGCATTTCATCGAAGAGACTGTCTGCCAGAGACGATTCAACTGACCACAGCTTCAGGTAATCATAGAGTCGTCCGTCCATTACTCCATTAATGTAAGCCGCTTTCAACTGGAATTCGATATCCGGTTGATTCCGGGCTTTCTTGGTCAGTCGTTTCCAGTCCCCGCCATCCCAAAACAAGCGATGTTGTTGTGAAAAGGACAGAGCCGCAAACATGAGAACGAAAACGTAGAGCTTTTTCATAGGATCAACGCCGGTCTATTCATAAGGTTGAATAATTGGGTTCTCACGGTTCTGTTATACCGAGTGTATCAAATATGAAGGCATAATTAAACGCAACTTCCCGCAGATATTCATACCGCCCTGATGCGCCACCGTGACCGGCACCCATGTTAGTTTTCAGTAACAGCGTATTATGATCGGTTTTCGTGGCGCGCAATCGGGCCGTCCATTTGGCCGGTTCCCAGTATTGTACACGGGGATCATTCAAACCTGCAGTTACCAGGATATTGGGATAATCCTGATGTTTTACATTATCATAGGGTGAATAGGAAATCATATAGCTGTAGTATTTCGGGTCTTTGGGATTGCCCCATTCATCAAATTCTATAACCGTCAGCGGAATGGATTCGTCCAGCATCGTATTAATCACATCCACGAAGGGAACCTGTGCCACGGCTACCTGAAAGAGATCCGGTCGCATATTCAACACGGCGCCCATGAGTAGACCTCCGGCTGAACCACCGGAGATGGCCATGAATTCGGGAGACGTATACTGCTCCGAAATGAGATATTCGGCACAGGCGATGAAATCCGTGAAAGTATTTCGTTTATGCAATAATTTACCGTCTTCATACCAGGGTCTTCCCAAATATCCACCGCCTCGGGGATGGGCAATCACATAGATGAACCCGCGGTCCAACAGACTTAGCCGGGAATAGGAAAAATAGGCGTTGATGGTGGATCCGTAGGAACCATAGCCGTAAAGGTAGGTTGGATTCTTTCCGTTTTTCTCAATTCCCTTGCGATGCACTATCGACATGGGAATTTTCTCCCCGTCCGGAGCAGTAGCCCATAAACGGTAGGTGACATATTGCGATTTGTCATATCCACCCAGGACTTCGTCCTCCTTCTTTAATTCCCGGGTCCTGGTGTCCATATCATAGTCATAGACAGTTCGGGGCGTAATCATCGATGAATAAGTATAGCGATACACAGAAGAATGATAGTCGGGATTACTGTTGCCCCACAGGGCATAAGCCTCTTCGTCAAATTCAACGTAATGCTCGGATTTATCCCGGGTAGAAATGATGCGTAACTGGCCCAGACCATTGGTCCGTTCCCTGATGACAAGATAGTTGGCAAAGGCATCCACATCATCCAGCAATGTTTTGGGACGGTGAGGAATATATTCTGCCCAATTATCGTGCGAAACCGCTGTTTCGATACACGTCATTAATTTGAAATTCACTGCATCTTCGTTGGTCAGGATATAAAATGAATTTCCCTGATGAACCACGCCGTACTCCACACCGTCATTTCGTGGCGCAAACACCGAAAAATCACCGGAGGGATTGTCCGCTTCCAGATAACGTATTTCCGTCGTATTATTATTTTCCAGTTCGATCAGCAGGTATTTCTGACTTCGGGTCTTGCCCATGGATACGAAATACGACTCATCATTTTCCTGGTAAACAAGTTCATCCTTGTCCTGTCCCAAAACATGGCGCCAGACCCGGTACGGCCGATGGGCGGCATCCAGTGTGGTGTAGAATACAGTGCGGTTATCATTACCCCATTCAAATGAATAATACACATTTTCCACCGTATCGCCCGACACTTCACCGGTCATCAGATTCTTGAAATATAAGGTATAATTTTCACTGCCGTTATCATCCACGGAATAAGCCAGGAGCTGATGATCGGGAGACACGGAAAATATTCCGACACGTAAATATTCTTTTCCGTCAGCCAGATTGTTTTCATCAAGAATGATTTCCTCTTCCGACTCCAGCGATCCCTTTTTCCGGCAATGGATACTGTATTCCTTTCCTTCCTCGGTCCGGGAATAATAGTAGTAATCATCCATTTTAACCGGCACGGATAAATCATTTTCCTTTATCCTGCTCTTAATCTCTTGATAGATATTTTCCTGTAAATCGACGGTATGCTTTGTCATCGCTTCAGTATAGGCGTTTTCCGATTCCAAATATTTGATAACATCCGGCTTTTCGCGATCGCGTAACCAGAAATAATTATCAACTCGGGGATCATTGTGGACAGTGACATCTTTGGGAATAATCTTCGCAACGGGAGGTTTCGGCGTCATGGAATGGTCTTCCTGGATTAATGTGGGTGTTTGATGGCAGCCGATTAATGCTACCAGGAATAAACAAAGAAGAATTTGTTTCGACATTGTTCGCTCCTCATTTCAATAAATATGATTCCCAAAACATACTCACGGCATTCCGGTAATAGGTACGATTAAACTGTTTGCGGAAACCATGTCCTTCATCCATGGCAACCATATACCAGACATCTCCGCCATTCTTCCGGATTACATCGCGCATTTGTTCCGCTTCCGTGACCGGCACCCGGGGATCGTTATATCCCTGAATGATAAAGATCGGTTTCGTGATTTTATGGGCGTTATTATTGGGGGAGATCTTCTGAAGATGGGCGTACATCTCCGGATCACGCTCGTCCCCGTATTCAGCCCGACGCAGGTCCCGCCGGTAAGATTTTGTGTTTTGTAAAAATGTGACAAAATTGGAAATACCAACAACATCCACTGCGGCACGCAGACGTTCATTATAATGCGTCATACACGCCAGGACCATATAACCGCCGTATGATCCGCCATAGACGGCGATACGGTCCGAATCAAGATCCGGTTGTTCCTCAATCCAATTCAGGAAGTATTCGATATCACGCACCGAATCTTCCCGTTTAAAACCGTTATCCAGCTTTAAATAGGATTTTCCATACCCATTCGAACCACGCACATTGGTGGCCACAACGGCAATGCCCAATTCATTAATCCAATATTGAAACGTGGACGAGAAATACGGTGTGTATTGACTCTCGGGTCCGCCGTGGATGTAGATCACAACGGGATGCGGCCCTTCACTGCGGGGGCGGTAGACAAATCCGGGAATAGATAGACCGTCAAAGGATTTCACATGAAACAGTTCAGGTTCAACAAATGTATCGGTATTCAATCCACCTACTTCACTGGCAGTCCACCGAATTGATTTTTTACTGGCAATATTCATCACGAAAATATCGCCGGGAGTTTTGGGCGTATTCATGGTATAGGCCAGATTGTGACTGGAAGGATCAAACCGGATACCGCCAATTCGTCCCAGCGGCAACGCTCCCAGTTTGATTTCCCGGTGCGTCCTTGTCGACATGAGATGAAGTCTTGAAATGGCATCTTCATTGGTCACGAAGGCGATATAGCGACCATCATCAGATATGGTAAATGCATTCACATCCCAGGGGATATTTGCTGTTAATACCTTTGTCTTTTTCGTTCTAAAATCATAATAACGTAAATGTCTGAATTCCGAATTTTCATCGGAAGTATAATAAATACCTTTTCCGTTACGACTAAATTTGGCATTGCCATAAGAAATTGGTTCATCCGAAGGATTAAACGGTGTTCGCTCCCCTGTTGTCACATCCACCAACCATAGATATGATTCATTGATGGAAACGTAGTGTTCTACCAGGAGTTGTTGATCATCCGGTGACCAGCTCAAGGGAACCCAATAACCTTCCGCCTCAAAAAGGTGCCGCAGGGGCCGATCATCGATATATCCTAGATAGACATTCATATCTTTGCCATTGGCCATATTGGATACAAATGCAAAGTGGGAACCGCTATGGGACCACGGTCCCAGGCCATTGCGGGATGTTCCGTCTGTAAGCATGCGATAGGATCCGTCCTCAAGATTAAACCAGAAGATTTGATAATATTCGCTGCCCCCTACATCTTTGGAAAACAGGAATCCCCGGTTATCCGGATTGGGACAGAATGATCCCCCACCTACCGGTTCATCGAAAAAAGTAATTTGCTGCCGGGTACCTAAGGGTTTTTCGATATAATGAAGTTGGGACGTTTCACCAAAGCGTGTCGAAATGAGCATGCCGTTGCCACGGGGATCCCAGGAAGAAAAAGATGCCGATCTCACATTTTGATATTGTCGGGTGCGTTCTTTGACCCTTTCCGGGATTGCGGGAACGTTCTGCATGATGAGATTACCCACACGTGTTTCATTTTGGGCAATGAGAACGGAAATGATAATACATAATAACAACCGGACGTTCATAGGTATCCCCTTATTGTTAGGCAGGAATAAGAAGGAATTTAAAGCGATTGATTATTTATATGTTAGCCGTTTTATATGAAAAATTGTGACTCAGGTTGAACTTACCTGATCCAGTTTCTTCTCCAGACCGGCAATATATTTTTTCAATTCCACCATGCGCATCTCACGGTCAATCATTGCCTTATAGAAACGCTCCAATTCTTCCAGTCGTTCTTCCAGTTCCTGGTCGTTACTGTTCATTTCCTCCAATTGGTAGATCAGCATTTTAATATGCTGAATGAGGTCTGGTTTCGAATACTGAATCGGATCCATATCAGTTGGGGACATTCATATATTCTAATTGATCCAGAATCTGCTGGAAACTGGCCGGCTTGGCAATCACATTATTCGCGCCAGAGGCATAGACAGTTGTTTTCTGTATATCCCCGTAGGCCGATAACGCAATTATAGGATTTTTAAATCCCTGTGATCGGAGTTTCTTAATTGACGTGATACCATCCATAACCGGCATCATGATATCCATAAAAATGAGATCAGGATTTACAGTTTCACAGGTGCGCAGTGCAATCTCACCATTCTCCGCAATCAGAATTTCTCCATCAAAGTTCTTCTTCAGAATGAAATGAACCAACTTAGCCATGTATTTGTCGTCTTCGACGATGAGTATTGTGTTTTTATTCATAATGCTTTCCGTCGTGTCCCCCACAAGAAGGATGGGAGACCATTATAGATATGAGGGGAAGATATCGGCACCTTTGGCCGGAATGACGTCATCATATGGGGTTGAATTTTGTCACACCATGATAAGGTACGCATGCTGGTCGACTTCCTGTAGGAGTCGGACACGACGGAGGATAAAATTTCGGTTATCAATTCAATGCTCCCAGCGGTTTTGTCTTTTGAATAACCTGAGCATAGGATACACCCAGGGCTTCAGCCAGCCGCTTTTTATTGTATTGGAATTTTTTCAGTAAATAATCATATAAGTCAGATTCAAACTGGTGATTGGCATCTTTCCAGGTCAATTGAGATAATTCATCCAGATATTGATTGAAATAGGGATCCAATTCATCCCACCTGCTTTGCCCCCGCTTCAGGTTTAGTTTGGCCTGATAATTAAAATAAGTGCGAGTGTTGATACCCAGGTTTTTACATAATGAATTGGCCGTGGGGAATTGTT
>JBHHUC010000116.1:0-3506 GCA_046861395.1 Fidelibacterota bacterium | reverse complement strand
ATGGCTCCGCCTCCTCAGTCCCAGGGGGACCGAGTCGGCCAGGGTAACAGGAAATCCTGTTACGTATTATACATCAAATAGTTAGCGCAAAATACTAGGCTACCCAGAGGGGTAGAGCATGGGCCAGATCCAATTGATCGGCCAGGTCATCCAGTTCCGATTTCTGGACTACAAAGGACCTGATTTTTCGCGAAATCGCAGTTTCCATCTTGGTGACCAAGTCCTGAAGCACATCTTGTTTCACCTTGCCCACCAGGACTAAATCGATGAGTCCCGAATCAATTCCCCGGGCATAATCACCCACCACATAGGCCGCTTCCACATTGCCCAGACGGGATAACAATTCATCGGCCAGACGATCGAGACCTACATATTTCTGAACCACATTCTGGATATCGGAAAAGAGAGCATGATTCACATTGGCCTTATACACCACGGTACGGCCTACATTTTCCGAAACCAGCATCTTCGCGTCCGTGAGCCGATTTAATTCCACCCGGATATTGTTGGTGGATTCATTGAATTCTTTGGCCAGTTCCCGTAAATAGGCCTTGGTTTCCTCATTGAGGAAAAATTTCAGCAACAGCTTCAGCCGTGCTTTGGATGTTATGAGGGAATCCAGCATCATTTATGGAGTAAGATTATTACTCATATATTTACCTGCTATATTACCCACAATAAAATTAAAATACAGTATTTTTTTATACACCATTCTTGCTAACAAATGTGTTCTCATTTTCCTCCCACGGAAGATGACGTTCTAAAATCTCGTGTAATACATCGTGTTCAGCCGGAGAAGATATCCGATTTCGTCGCTTCTCAAAGCGCATTAAAACCCGGCCCGTATCATTCTCATGATCCGGCTGCTTCTGTAAAGAGGTAAGTTTACCCTTCCCGTCGGGGATATACCAACCATTATTGCTCATAATTCTATCATATTTCCGTTCAATAATCATAATGATTTACGATCTGGATATGACGAAAATCACATTCCGGCTTAGCCAGGAAACTCTTATACGCGCATCAGGCTGGAATTCAGAGAAATTCGTTTTTGCCTGCTGTTTACCGGTCAGACAGGAGATTTCGTAAATAGGTCCGGTAGTCGCTTTTCCCATAATCAGCCGCCAGCGATTTCAGCTCATTGGCATCAATCCAGCCCTTTTGATAGGCAATTTCTTCGATGCAGCCGATTTTCAGTCCCTGACGCTTTTCGATGGTTTCAATGAACTGGGAGGCCTGCATGAGTGATTCATGGGTGCCCGTATCCAGCCAGGCATAGCCCCGACCCATGAGTTCCACCGTAAGTTCATTGCGCTGTAAATATTCTTGATTGACGGTCGTGATTTCCAATTCCCCGCGGCGGGAAGGTTTGATCGTACGGGCGATATTTACCACCGAATTGGGATAGAAATACAGTCCCACCACGGCATAATTGCTGGCGGGCTTTTCCGGTTTTTCCTGGATGGAAAGGACGGTTTTCTTTGCATCAAATTCCACCACGCCATACCGCTCCGGATCGGTGACGTAATAACCGAACACCACCGCCGAACCCTCCTGGGCCACCTTAACAACACTGCGGGTGAGAATATCCACCAGGCCATGACCAAAAAAGAGGTTATCGCCTAAAATGAGGCAAACATCATCGTCGCCCACAAAATCCTCTCCGATCAGAAAGGCCTGGGCAATGCCATCGGGGGACGGCTGCACCTTGTACTTTAGATTCAGTCCCAATTGACTTCCATCGCCGAACAAGTCGGCAAACTTCTGCGTATCGGCCGGGGTGGAAATGATGAGAATATCCCGGATTCCTGCCAGCATCAACACCGACAAAGGATAATAGATCATTGGTTTATCATAGATGGGTAACAGCTGTTTCACCACGGCCCGGGTTACCGGCCAGAGACGGGTACCGCTGCCGCCGGCTAAAATGATTCCTTTCATCGCATGAACTCCGTGATAATGGATTCACAATTCAACAATATTGGTATTCCATGCTTCATATTTCATCCTTCCAAATTTTTGCAAATTGCGACGCTGTCTTCCGTGAATTCTGATGACCGAACACGATATCGGCAGTGATGTGTTTTTTCAGCGGCGATTTGATGAACAGTGGGTCTTTATCCATTTTATGTCCTCGAGATGGGCAGAGGAATAGATTGTAATATATCCTGTGGATCTTCCGGTTCAACACCGGCTTCTTTTCTTTTAGTATCGTCCATGATGGATCACCATGCAAAGGCCCACTGTAAATGTTCCAATAAACGAAGGAAGACACGATCAAAATCCCAGTTGATTTTCCGAATTAATTTTAATTGTTCGTCTGTTATTATCATATCGTTCTCATCACCTGCTATCATACCTTCCCTTCCTTCCGGATCAGGCCAGCCGGGGGAAATTTAATACCGGTAATCGGGACCTGGTAAATTGAATTCCCTTAGTCTTGGTAATGAGAAAGCCCATTTCAGACTACACCGTCATTCAATTGACTGACAATCTGCCGGGCAATGGCCAGACTGGCGGTGGCCGCCGGCGACGGAGCATTGATGACGTGCAGAAGATTGTCCCGGCGTAGAAAATAGAAATCATCCAAAAGTTTCCCCTGACGATCCACAGCCTGGGCCCGCACGCCCGAACCGCCGGTGGTAATATCGGCGGCCGTCAGCTCCGGAATCAATTTCTGCAGGGCCCGGACGAAAGCCGGTTTGACCCAGGAACGCCACTGTTCGGCCAATCCGGTTTTCCAATGTTCCTGCGCCAGGCACCAGGCACCCTTGAAACCCATCATCCGCCCCAGGTCGGGAAAGGATACATCCCATTTTCCATAGCCTTCCTTTTTCAAGGCCAATACGGCATTGGGTCCCGCTTCCACCTCCCCTGTGATGCGTCGCGTGAAATGAACCCCCAGAAAAGGATAGCGGGGATCGGGAACGGGATAAATGAGATTCCTGACCACATCACGACGATCGGATTTCAAGGTATAATATTCCCCGCGAAAGGGCAGGATACGCATATCCAGGTCGGTTTCGGTGGCGCGGGCCAGGGTGTCGGACTGCAATCCGGCGCAGGTGATTACTGAACCGGCCGCATAGGTGTCCTGTTCCGTGACCAGGATCCATTCCGACCCATCGGCAATGAGGTTGGTTACCGGCGCTTCATAGACGATGATGCCGCCGCGACGGATCACATCGTCCCGTAATTTTTCCGTCACCAGCGTATAATCAATAATCCCCGTTTCCGGTACCCACAAGGCGGCCAGACCCTTTACGTGTGGTTCGTAGTCGGCAATCCCATCCGCCGGAATTCGTTTGAGTCCCTTGAGACCATTGGCCCGGCCCCGATTTTCCAGACTCTCCAGACGCGGAATTTCCGCTTTCGTAGTGGCCACAATGAGTTTGCCGCAAATCTCATAGGGAATGTCATATTCATCGGCAAAGGCCAGCAGATCGCCAATCCCCCGGCGGCAGGTACGGGCCTTGACCGATCCCGGGGCATAATAAATGCCGGAA
>JBHHUC010000115.1:0-3518 GCA_046861395.1 Fidelibacterota bacterium | reverse complement strand
GGCGCCGGTAAAGGCGCCTTTCTTGTGTCCGAACAGTTCGCTTTCAATAATGCCGGCTGGAATGGCACCACAATTCACCGTAATCAAGGGTTGATGGGACCGTCGGCTGTTCTGATGGATGGCTTTGGCCACCATTTCCTTCCCGGTACCGGATTCACCACTGATTAAAACGGAAATATCCACGGGAGCCACCTGGACAATCATTTCCAGGACGGCGCGAATAGCGTCCGAATGGCCGACAATTCCCGATAGTTTTTGTACGCGATTAATATCCATATTCCTGCTCAAATTAGGATGGTTTATAGATGTCCCACATACTTTTTAATAAGGTATTCAAATCAGAGTATTCTGGTTCCCAGTCCAATAAATCCAGCGCCCGTTTCGAGGTGGCTACCAGTTCCGCCGGATCTCCGGGTCGACGGGCAACGATTTCATAGGGTACGGGCCGTCCCGTGACCTTCCGGGTTTCGCCAATCACATCCAGCACCGAATAGCCTTGTCCGGTGGCCAGATTTACCGTCAGGTCCTTTGCTTCCGTCAGCAGATAATCCAATGCCTTCAGGTGAGCCGTGGCCAGATCATTGACATGAATATAGTCCCGGACACCGGTTCCGTCGGGCGTGTCATAATCGTCACCGAATACCTGCATGCCGGCCCGAACGCCCGCGGCCACTTCCATGACGACAGGCAATAGATTTTGCGGTCGGTGCTCCTTGCCCCGGACCCGACCCCGGATATCATAGCCGGCGGCGTTGAAATAGCGTAACGCCGCAAAGCGCAATCCCTTCAGCTGTGAATACCAGGTCAGGTTCTGCTCAATCGCTAATTTGGTATAGCCGTAATAATTGATGGGCTTGGTGGGATGATCTTCATCCACCGGGAGATAATCGGGATAGCCGTACACCGCCGCCGTGGAAGAAAAGACAATTATTTTGACATCGGTTGCGATCATGGCATTCAGCAGGTTCAGCGTACCGCTGATATTATTGGCGGCATATTTTCCGGGATCGGTCATGGATTCACCGGCGGCTTTCCAGGCGGCGAAATGCATTACGGCCCGGACACCATCCTGCAGTATGTCCTGCAATTGGCTGCTGTCGTGGGTTGATCCTTTTATGAAACGAGCTTCGGCCGGAATATTTTCTTCCCGTCCCAGGGATAAATCATCCAGCACAATGACGTCATGCCCCGCTTCACATAAATCATGAGCGATATGCGCACCAATATACCCGGCACCGCCTGTAACCAGTATTTTCATTAAAAAGCACCCTTTAATTCATTTTCCAGTTTTTCGATTTCATCCCGTAAATAGGCCGCCCGTTCGAATTCCAGTTTGGCGGCCGCTTCATCCATTTCCGTCCGCATCATGTCAATGGCCAGTTGTTTATCCATCTGAGAAAAATCATCTCCGCGACGAGCCCGATAGATTTCCGGTTCCGGTTCGCCCACCGAATCGGCTACGGCTGTGGAATGCATGATTTCATCGAGTGATTTATATACCGTTTCCGGTGTGATACCGTGTTTCTTGTTATATTCGATTTGGATTTTCCGTCGCCGCTTGGTTTCACTGATGAGATAGGCCATGGCATCACTGATGGTATCGGCGTAGAGATATACTTCGCCACCGATATTTCGTGCAGCCCGACCCGCCACCTGCAATAAGGCACTGCGGGACCGTAAAAATCCCTGTTTATCGGCATCCAGCACGGCCACCAGACTCACTTCGGGCAAATCCAATCCTTCACGCAGGAGATTGATTCCCACCAGGACATCGAATTCTCCCAACCGCAGATCACGTAGAATCTTGACCCGTTCCACCGTATCGATTTCCGAATGCAGGTATCGCACACGCAGATTCATACCATTCAGAAATTCGGTTAAATCTTCCGCCATACGTTTGGTCAGGGTTGTGACCAGGGTCCGTTCCCCTTTCCGGGCCCGGTGCCGGATTTCTCCCACCAGATCATCGATCTGTCCCAGGGTCGGCCGCACCTCCACTTGCGGATCAATGAGGCCAGTAGGACGAATGATTTGTTCCACGATAACGCCCCGGCTCAATTCCAGTTCCCGCCAGGCTGGTGTGGCGGAGGCATAAGTTACCTGATTTTGCAGGGCCATGAATTCTTCGGATTTTAACGGGCGGTTATCCAGGGCGCTGGGGAGACGGAAACCGTATTCCACCAACGTTTCTTTCCGGGCTCGGTCACCGTTATACATTCCCTGGATCTGAGGCAGGGTCACGTGGGATTCATCAATAATGGTCATAAAATTGTCTGGGAAGAAATCTATGAGTGTAAAGGGCCTTTCCCCCTGTTTCCGGCCGGCAAAATAACGGGAATAATTCTCAATCCCCGAACAATAGCCCACTTCCTGAATCATTTCCAGGTCGAAATTGGTGCGCTGTTCCAGACGCTGGGCTTCCAGGAGTTTGTCCTGACTCCGCAATTCCTCCAGTCGTTGATTCAATTCCTTGCGGATTTCCACCAGAATCTTCCCGACCATTTTCCGGTCCGTTACAAAATGTTTGGCGGGGTAAATATGGATATGATCAATGGTACGAAGAATTTCACCGGTGATGGGATGAAAACTGACAATATCCTCAATATCATCACCGAAAAGTTCGATGCGGATACACACGTCTTCATAGGCGGGAAATATTTCTATCACATCCCCGCGCACCCGGAAATTTCCCCGTTCCAGGACGGCATCATTGCGCAGATAATGGATATTGATCAATTGCTTGAAAAATTCACGGCGTTTGATGGCCTTGCCCTTTTCGATGTAAACAACCTGTTCCTTGTAATCCTCCGGTGAACCGATGCCGTAAATACAGGACACCGAACTGACGACGATCACATCATTGCGCTCGATCAGGGAGCTGGTGGTTTTCAGGCGTAATCGGTCGATTTCATCATTGGCGGAAAAGTCCTTTTCGATAAAGGTATCAGTAACCGGCATGTAGGCCTCCGGTTGATAATAATCATAATAACTGATAAAATATTCCACCGCATTTTCCGGAAAGAGTTGTTTGAATTCTCCGTATAGTTGAGCCGCCAACGTTTTATTATGGGAAATGATCAATGTCGGCCGCTGCACTTCTTCGATGACCTTGGCCATGGTAAACGTCTTCCCAGACCCCGTGACGCCCAGCAAGGTCTGGTGCTGAATACCCCGGTTGAGATTATCCACCAGTTCGCGGATGGCGTTGGGTTGATCCCCCTGGGGCGTGAAATCACTGTGAATTACAAAATCTGCCATATTGTCCAAATTTACCGGCCTTTTTCCGTAGAAAGCAAAAGAGATAGTGAAATATTTTCCGGCAGATTGGCATATTTTAGGATTGGAACTTTCCCAAATAATTCTGCCGAATTTTAGGATTCAGGAGTAATTTTTCAACCCTGTTTGTTACGAAAGGATTTAGAATGGACTTAACCTTTTTACGTGAATTGATTGCCATTGATTCGCCCTCCGGCTATACCCGGGCGGCGGCAGATTACATCTACGATTCCCTTACCACC
>JBHHUC010000114.1:0-3541 GCA_046861395.1 Fidelibacterota bacterium | reverse complement strand
ATATCGATATTCATCAATCATAAATAAAGCGATTTTCCAATCACGATTTACGATGCATTGATTCCACGAAATTTATCTTGTCCCTTTTATCTTTTATCTTTAAATATTGCATAATCAATTCACTCATTCTTCATTCTTCATTCTTAATTATTTTAAGTATTTGGACATTGGAAAAATGAAAGAATGAATGCGGAAATTAACGAGGAAGCCCCATAAGTAAATTCCCCTGTTCAAGGTATAGGAATTAATTTTCAACATCTTTAATTTCAGCTGTATGAATGACCTATTAGCACAATACAAAGGTACCGGGAAATATATTCTGATTGTGGAAGATGATCCCAGCAACCAGAAATTTTTTCACTATGCTTTGAATCGATATTTTGACATCTGTCTGGCTGATAGTTTCGAGACCGCCCTGGATCAGTTGAATGAAAAAAATGTAGAAGTAATCATCTTGGATCTGGCAATCCACGGCGAAAAAGACGGTTTGGAACTTACCCGTCACCTCCGTGCTTCTGAAAAATGGAATGTAGTTCCCATCCTGGCCGTAACGGCCCACGTAATGAAATATAATAAAGAAGATGTGTTACGGGCCGGATGCAATATGTTCTTTACCAAACCCATAGACATCAAAGAACTGTCCATGATCATCCATCAATACCTGTGATAGGGTAATCCCGTTTCTGAATATCAAACCTCAGAAAATATACCGGAATTCCGGCGGCGTAAAAAAAAGTAGAATTATCGACGAAAACGCTTGACAAATATCCGGTGCGGGTTGTACACTTTCCGTCGAGAAAATTATTTAATTGTCTAATCGAAACCCTTGAACAAGGAGGCTCTTATGGCAGAAGTTGTCAAACAAACAGGCGTTACAAAGGAAAAAGGCTATCTATATTACTTAGGTAAAGACGGAAATGTTTGGCGTTCAAAAATGGCTCGTGCAGGTAAAGGCGGCGGCAACGCGGAAAAAGTTGCTGATGCCAGTGTTACCCGGGAAGCCGGCTTTTTATACTTCATTGATAAGAATGGAAACGTCAGCCGGTCAAAGATGGCACGAGGCAGAAAGTAATCATAATATCCTTATGATTTAAGGGGCTGAATTATTTCAGCCCCTTTTTTATGTCCCATGATCTATATTATTTTTTTGCTCCTGTTGGCAGGCTGCGTATCGAACCCGGCCACAGTGCCGTATCAATCCGGTGACAACATTTCTGATCCGGCTCCAGTCATATCTCTACCCGAAGGATGGGTACAACACGGAGTTTTGGCGGCCGCCTGGGGCTCCGGGTTACCGGAAGTAACCCCTCTTATCCCCGACACTGGTTATCAGACGGAATTCTGGGAGGAAAATATTCCCGTAGATAACCGGGAAGTGGTAATTCCACGGGCTTCCGTGACGTATCAAAAACTGACCCCGGCCAGTAAGGAAACCTGGGTGCTGCGGTTTATCAATATTGCCAACCTGTATGAACCGCTGAACCTGGATGATGACCAGTATCTGTTAATCGATATTCAACGGACGATTCGGCTGTTGGATGCAGGCGATATTCGTGTAACGGCGGATGACGTGATGAAACGAAAGGTTCTGATGAGATACGGTACTCCCGTCAGTTTTGATGGTAATCGCTACCTTTATTATGATGATAAGACTGAAATGGCCATTCAGGTGCTGGATGATCAGACCCTGTTCGTTCAGTCCAGTTCTATCGGGTTGAAAGAAAAACTGGCCGTGGCCCTGGAATCGGAGTATTCCCGGGAGGCCATTGATCAAAAAATCAATGATTTGTTGAAAAATATCGAATTCTGACCGGCATGAAACAATTTGCTGTTCTCATTCTCCTGGGCCTTCTGACCGGGCAGGAATCGCCACTGGTTACCGGCATCGAAATTGCCGGTAATGATGTAACGGCCGAAGATATCATTCGGCGTGAAATCTATCATGAACTGAACGTTCCCCTGGATTCCGCTATTGTACAGGAAGATGTAAACCGGCTACTCAACCTTGGCATTTTCAACGATGTAATGTACCGAATCTATCTCCAACCCGACAGTACGGTCAGGCTGACGTATATCATGGTGGAAGCCTGGCGGATCCTCCCCATGATTTCTCCCTTGTATTCCGACGATACGGGCTGGTCTCTGCTGACCGGTCTGGGGATTAAAAATTTCCGGGGTCGGAATCAATTTCTCAATGCCAGTATTGCCTGGGGAGGATTGGATGCCTATGGATTTGCCTTTTACGATCCCTGGATAACCGGCGATCATCTTTCATTACAGATAGAAATCAGAAGCAATGATTATCAACATCTCTATCTACCGGCGCGGATTCGTGAGAAATACACCTCCCTGATCCTGGGCCATTATTTCGGTGCTACAAAAAAAATGAATGTAGGCCTGAAGCTGGTGAATAAAACTTTTTACGATGGGGGAAGAAGGGGGTATGAATACTGGTCGCCCGTATTTCAGTACCAGTGGGATACCCGGGATTTGTACAGCAATCCGCAAAAGGGACATTTGGTGATATTTCTGTTTGAAGGCACATACGGTTTGCAGGCAGAATCGGTGCAATTTTCCCGTTTTTATCCCTCGTTCAGTGTCTACCACCGTCTTACATCCTCCCGTAAACCGTTGATCCTTACGGGCAACGTAACCATGGATGTAATAACAGGAGATGTTCCCGAATATTTCCAGACATATTTCGGAGGATCCTATACCGTACGTGGCTGGTCTCGGCCCCATGAAGCCATGTACCGCAATCCGCAGAAAGCCTTTCGCTTCGGGACCCAGTCCTGGATGAGTACCCTGGAGTTGCGGAAAAACATTTTGCCGAAATATACGCCTGCTCCGGGTCTTGAATTTTCATTGGATCTGGGAGTGTTCGTGGATATCGGTGCCATCGGTCCAACCCTTGACCTACTGGCACAGCAATCGCCCATGATGGGTGTCGGAGTTGGGTTGCGGATTCCCTTTACCGCTTATGAATGTTTACGTTTTGACTACGCCTTGGGCTTCTACCAGGGGCGATATACCGATCGCACCTTTCACTTGGCCTACGGTTTTAAATTTTAACCCGTTATGCACTTTAGAAGAAGTTTTAGGATAAAACAGTTATAAGGCGGCTAATGAGAAAGAGTTATCCCTATGTTACTTCAAATGGCCTTATATGGAGTGGATTGAGCGTCTCAATCCATGCAGCAACACGGTTGATGCATTCCAAAAATATTTAATCTTGATAACACTTGCCCAAAATCAATTAATATGTACAACGGGTAAATTCTAATTCTTTTTCCGGAAAATCATCGCTTTTTCGAAACGGTTTTCGGTACCATTCCGCAATCGTTGAATATTGCTGCGATGGGTATAAATAATGAACCAGGGGATGAAAAGCCCAAAAACCAGCAGGTAAAACTGCGTTTCAACATTAAAAAACGCCGGGAGTAGGAGTAAAAACACCGGAAGCGACACGGAAGCCATGATTGAACTCAGGGACACATACCCTGTCAAAATGAGGGTGACGATGAACACCACCAAGCAGAGG
>JBHHUC010000009.1:0-55260 GCA_046861395.1 Fidelibacterota bacterium | reverse complement strand
CGCAGGAGAAAAAACACCATAAGTTGGAATCAGTCAAACGGAACCGGATTGAAGGAGCGTTTGAGTTAAGCAAACGACGGTATGGATTAGAACGCGTTATGGCCAAGACCATAAGAACCAGTGAAAGCTGGTTACCTACGCTGAAGCTTCGGCAACCATGGATTGCAATGGTAATTTTTGTAATGAATGTGGCGGGAGTATGTCGTGACCATATTTTTTCTTATTTTTCAACATGATGCACCCCAAAACCGTCCAAATCCGGCCGATATTGTTTCATACAGCCGTTGAACTTCATGAACGGCTAACAACTGGATTGGATTTGAACTTGCGAATTCATCCGCAATATGGTATGAAATACCTGAAACCGGTTTTTTGAGGGAGCCCTATTATATCGCTGTGGCAACAGTGTGGACTCACGCGCCCCTGGAATGATCCTTATCTTGATATTCAACGGAAATTACAGGTCCAGCCCGATCTTTTCATCGTCGCGGAGGTCAATAAAATCCTGTGCGGTTGCGGGATGGGAGGTTATGACGGACACCGGGGTTGGGTATACTACCTGGGTGTGCTGCCGGAATTCCGTGGTCGGGGATTTGCCCGACAGTTGAGGGAAGAATTTGAACGACGGTTAAGGGCTGTCGGTTGCCCGAAAATTCAACTCATGGTTCGAAATGACAATCAGGAGGTTTTCAATTTTTATACCCACCTAGGGTATATCGACAGTAATTGTGTAACGCTGGGGAAGCGCCTAATACCGGACAACCCGGGATTTAATCAATAAAAAAAGCCTCCGGATAGAGGCTTTGGATGTTTCTACACCATCCCGGCTCAGGCCAGGGCTTTTTCCATGACACTGTTTACCCGTTTGACAAAATCGGCCGGATTATCCAGCTTCACTCCTTCGATCAGAAGGGCCTGTTCATACAAAAGCCAGCAGGTATCATCAAAAGCCTTGCTTTTTCGCATGCCGGTAAGCCTTTTCACAATCGGATGTTTGGGATTGATTTCAAGAATGGGTTTCGCTTCCGGTCCCATCACCTGTCCCATGGCTTTCATCATTTCCTGGATCTGGGCCGTGGGATCGTTGGCATCGGCAACGATGCAGGAGGGCGAATCCGACAGGCGAGTGGAAGCCACCACATCCTTGACCTTATCCCCCAGCACTTTCTTGATCTTCTTGAGAACGGGTTTCAGATTGTTTTCCTGTTTTTTATCAGCATCGGATTTCAGGTCTTCGGCCGCGTCACTGCGATTAACCGATTTCAGATCCCATTCCTTATACTTCGGGATTGCCGACATGATGATATCATCGATTTCATCATCCAGGATCAGTACTTCCAGATCCTTGTTGCGATACAATTCCAGCAGGGGCGAATTCCGCAGGGCTTCTTCATTTTCACCGGTGATATAATAGATGTGCTTCTGGTCCGTGGCCATCCGTTCCGTGTAATCCGCAAACCCGGTCAAACCCTCTGTCTTGGTGGATTTAAACCGCATCAGGTCCAGCAACGCCTCCTTGTTTTCATGGTCGGAATAAACGCCTTCCTTGATGGGTCGGCCGAATTCCTGCCAGAAGGAAGTGTATTTCTTCTCATCCTTGGCCATATCCTTCAGTTCACTGATGATTTTCTTAACGGAATTGGTCTTGATCTTGGCCAGGATTCGGTTCTGCTGCAGGATTTCCCGGCTCACATTTAAAGGAAGATCTTCCGAATCAATGATCCCTTTCACAAACCGTAGCCAGGAAGGAAGGAGATCTTTATCATCATCGGTGATAAAGACGCGTTTCACATACAGTTTCACGCCTGGTTTATATTCAGCATAATAGAGGTCGAAGGGTGCCTTCTTGGGTATATAGAACAGGGTCGTATAATCCAGGGTCCCTTCCGCCTGGGTATGTATATAATGCAGGGGATCCTCAAAATCATTGGAAATGGATTTATAGAATTCCACATAATCCTTTTTCTTCAATTCATTCTTGGATCGTTTCCAAAAGGCCGAAGCGGCATTAATCTGTTCCGTCTTTGGTTTCTTGCTTTTTTCTTTTCCTTCCTTGTCATATTCCACATCCATGAAATGCAGGAAGATGGGAAAAGCAATATGATTGGAATATTTCTTGATAATGTCCTGGATTTGCCAGCGGCTGGCGTACTCCGCCCCATTTTCATTCAAATGAACAATGACGGTTGTTCCGTTCTCCTTTCGCACATCCTTCTTGATTTCATAGTCACCCTTCCCGTCGCTTGTCCAGCGCCAGGTCTCCTCCTCACCGGCCTTTTGGGAAACGACTTCCACTTTTTCCGCCACCATGAAGGTGGAATAAAACCCGACCCCAAACTGACCGATCAGATTTGAGTCCTTCTGGGCATCCCCGGAAAGATGAGATAAAAATGATTTGGTGCCGGACCGGGCAATGGTACCGAGATTCTCAATGAGATCCTCTTTATTCATTCCAATACCATTATCGGAAATTTCTATCCGTTTGGGATCGCTCTCGGAAAAGGAAACATCGATCCGTGGCTGGAAATTCCGGGACTTGAAAGCATCATCCGTCAAGGTCAGATATTTCATCTTGTCTAAAGCATCTGAAGCATTCGATACCAGCTCACGCAAAAAGATTTCTTTATGGGAGTACAGAGAGTGTATAATGAGATGCAGAAGTTGATTGACTTCCGTTTGAAATTGATGCTTTGCCATGCTATACCTCTAATCCTTTGTTTTGCATTAAAATTTGGGGGTGAATTTTAATCAAATTCTTTCCGGTTGAAAAGAACGTGATACAAACCGTTCGGTTCCCAGGTTCCAGTCCGGATTATCGGTCCATGGGGCTGACCGAATGCGGCTCCTGGAATGATTCCCGGCTAAGGGCCACCAACCTGTCCCGTAGCCCATTAACCACGGCCTGAGCCAGATGCTTCAGATTTTCATCCTGCAGCAAGAACATCTCATCCTCCGGATGTGACAGAAACGCCCCCTCCACCAGGATGACCGGCATGGCCGTCTGACGAGTCATGAAATAGGAACGATGTACCAGACCTTCCGCCTCCAGCCCCAAAGCTTTCAGATGAGGATAAATGGCCCGCGCGAATGATAATCCCTGCAAAGATGTGTAATAGGTACTCGTCCCGCGAAGATCTTCCGGATGACGGGACAGTCCGGTGGAATTATTATGCAGCCACAGGAAAAGCTGGGCCTCTTCCGCTTCAGCGATGTCCATCCGTTCCCGCAAACCCATGGTCCGGTCATCGGGACGAGTCAGAATAACCGTGGCTCCTTCCTGCTCCAGGATACCTTTCACATAATAAGTATACACCAGATTTACATTTTTCTCCAGTAATCCGGTTGCTCCCATGGCTCCCTTGTGTTCGCCACCATGACCCGCATCCAGGGCAATCCGTAACCCGGCAAAAGGACGATCCACTTGTATTACGGGAGGTTTACGCAACGCCACCACTAAACGATTTCCGGAAAAATAAGTCTTATAGCCCCAGGACTGTTCGTGCTGCAGGACAAAATCCAGGCGTAAGGTCTCATCGGTTTCCTGGACCCAGTCCAGGTATTCCATCACCGTATTCGATTCCGGATATACTGACCATTCATCCTGGAAATGAGCCCTGAACAAACGCACTGTCACCCGGTTCGGCGCCAGATGATGAAGGATATCATAGGGTACGGGACCGGATGTGCGAAAGGAGAAATATACCCAGTTCTCATCTTCGGATGATGACATGCCGTACAATAAGGATTTTGGCAACGATTCTCCCGCCGGTAGATAGTCCAGGGATGATTTTTCCACGTAGGCACTGTGTTTTTCATCGACCAACACCCGGCACCAGCCCTGGTATTCCTCTTTCAGCTCTAACGAAATACCGGCTTGAAGATCCAGAAAAATTTCACCACCCGGAGTAAAATATACCAACGTATGATCTTCATTGGTCCGTACGACACGCGGCTGAAGGCCCGGGAGTATCGTCACTTTCCCCGGAGCAACCGCCTTATCGGAATGACCCCGGCTGTCCTTCAGACGGAATTTTATCTTGCGGTTTGTCAATGCTTTCCCTCCCGGCACTCGTAACGTGGTCGAATATTTTCCGGGTGAAACTTCCGCCAAAGGCATCGGTTGGGGTGTCAAACCCTTGATAAAGCAGGTGGCACTTCCTTCGGGACTGCCGCGGAAACTCACGGTCAGCAAATTTTCTCCCAACAGCAATTGATTTCCCGCGGGGATCATCAAGGTATCAAGAATTTTGGCCGGTGTGGTGTTTGGTTGCTTCAGTCCGGGTCTGCGATATAGATGAAGGGTTGTTTCCTCCTTCTGATTCGATGTGCGAACGACAAATGGTACGGTATTCCAACCTTCATCCAATTCAATCCAGTCGGCCACTGCTCCACTGGGCCAGATCTTTACCGAACGTCCCTGAACCGTTACGGTGGCCGTTGTATCCCGGACCCAGGCTCCGAAGCGAAACTGGTTCAGATTGATTTCCGAAGAATCATCCGGGTGGGCAATGAACAATAAGCGGTTCGTATCGCGAGATGCCAGAAATTCGGTGTGAATCTTTTCAATGGAAATATCCTGACTGAAACCAAGTGTCAGTAAAATGGAAAAAATGAATATGATGGACATACTACCCCTGATTATGTGTGATGGAAGGTTGAAATTAATTCCTGGGGATCACTTGAACCGAATGTAGTTTTTATTTTATTCAAACCATTAATGATTATTTTGACGCCTCCACCAATGTTTCCGCCCATTGGATGAAATCTCCATTTCACTTGAATATTATAATTGCAACTGTGCAATATGGAAATTTTTATACCGGTATAAGAATATTTTGTATATTTTATGCAACCAACATAAATCCGGGAGGTTGTATGGTCTCTCTAAAGAAAGGAATACTTTTTGGATTCCTCATTTGGCTCACGGCGTTTATCGCTTCATTCCTAATTTTTCCCTTCCACGAAAGTAACCGTCCTTTATTTGAAGCAATTATGCCCGTTGTTATCTCTTTGGCGACGGTATTTTTCAGTGTCAAATACTTTGAGCTAGTATCTTCTGACTTTGCCTGGGAAGGTCTCCTGCTGGGGATACTTTTCATGGGCGTAAACTGGTTCATCGATGCGCTGGTGATGTTATCCCCCAGCCCAATGCAAATGAGTCTGGGAGAATATATTCAGGATATTGGCATTACTTATCTTATGATGTTACCGATTACCTGGGGAATGGGTATTCTACTGCAGAAAAAATAAAACCATCCGATAACGACAATTCCTGGTATCATGAAAAGGCTCAATTCGGGGCATCAAATAAATACATTAATCAGCGCATAGGAAATCATTCCCAGCACAGCAGCCACCGGCAACGTGAGTACCCAGGAAAGCACAATATTCCGGACCACATGGACATCCATTTTCCCCCCGGCGGTTCCGATACCGAAAATCGATCCTACCGATACATGCGTCGTGGAAACAGGTAATCCGTGAATGCTGGCTGTCGTCACCAATAATCCCGTCACAATATTGGCCGAAAATCCCTGTCCATGATCCATGGACGTGATATCCTGGCTGATGGTTTGTGCGACTTTTTTGGCATTAAGAATCCCGCCCAGGGCAATAGCGATTCCCATGGCCAGCAAGCCGATACGCAGATTCATGAAAGGCACCAGCAGTAATAATCCCACAATTTTCGGTGTATCGTTCAATCCCCGGGCAAAGCTGACCACACCGGCACTCAAATAATGGGCATAATCCAGCAGGGATTGAAATTCAATACCCAGGATTCGTCCCTGATAGCGTTCCACGCATTCCGTTGTATCGGAGACCCTAATTTCCGGTTGCATTGCGGCCGATAATGTGGCAGATCCCTCCAGGCCCCTAACCGGAACATATTTATTCCCGATACAGACACAGGTTTCTTTCGATACGCCCGTGGCTTTACGCATTCCCTTGAATCCGGAATAGGTCAGAAGACTGACAGTGGCGGCCATCAGAGGACTTACCAGCAGCGGAAACAGGAATACTTTCCCGAGATGCATATAATTGAACTGTGATCCGGCGGCCACGATTCCCACTCCGGCCAGCGCACCGACCAGGCCATGCGTAGTGGAAACGGGCATTCCGATCCGGGTAGCCAGTAAAACCGTCAGTCCGGCACCAAGAGCCACAGCCACGGCAAAGGCCGGTGAATGAACAAGAGCTTCCGGGACCAATCCCTTGCCGGAAAAATTTTTTATCAGAGCCTGGGCCAGAAATATGGCGGCCAGAGACCCCAGAAAAGTGGTGGCCGTCGCCCAAGACAGGGCCTGTCGGTAAGGTGTGGTTTTGCTACCGAACAGGGTGGCAACACCTTTGAAATTGTCATTTGCGCCGTTGCTGTAGGCCAGCAGTCCGGCCGCGATAATTAAGAGCATGTATATCATACCCAAATTTCAGGAAGAATTCCGATCTCCTTCTGTAAGAACGCGGACATTTTCGGGCCCAGTAATGATTTTTAAAGATAAACCCGATAGAAAATATTCGGGAATGTTGTGGGATAACAGCATCAGTTCCGCCGTCAGACAGGGGACGGATACGACGGTCAGAATCCGAAACGACTAGCCACCATAGCGGTCCGTCAGGCTTTGAATCAGATCCCGGGCTTCCTGCCAGCGTTGCGGACCGTTAAGCTTTTCTTCCACGGCGGCATAGTCCTGCTCCAATCGGGTCTGTTGTTCCGGCCTAAGCATGCGGTCGGCCATGGGATAGAGGATATTATCTTCCTTATAAATATGCTGATCCAGCAGTCGCGTATAATTCCGGGCATTGACGGTAAAAGAGGAATAATCCTTTTGAGCCAACGCATCCGACATGGCCTTGACAAATTCTCTCCCCTGTACATGTTCCATTAACATGACGGCAACGGGTCCGCCGTCCCGCGGCAATCCCGCTTCTTCCAGGGCCGGGAAAAGTAAATCTTCTTCTTTCCCGTGGTGATAGCGATCGGCAAATTCGCGGATGAAATCTACCGCCCGGTTTAAATCGTCCTCCGGCAGGGATTCGCCAACGTCCAGCTTCTCACTGATAAGATTTAATAGACCCAGCATCTGCCGAATGGTTTGATGCTCTTTGGTTAAAATTTCGGTGGAATACATATTGAACTCCGTTTATTCAGATGGTTTAAAAAGAGAAAAGTTAACAGTGATTTATTCTGTGCCGGAATGAAACAATTGGCCCGCGTAGGACTTTTCGCATCGTTCCAAACGATTGTAATAAGACCCATACATCGCACTATTGACGTCAAAATTCACAGCCCAAGACAGGAACAGGGTTGCGGCTATAAATATCGTGTAGTCCAAGAGCTAAATTCCCACGCTGAACCCTTGTATAGTGTGAGCCATCGGACAAATGGACAGCGACAAAAACATTTTTTCGGCTACGGGAGGTGGCAGTAATTTCATTACATGTCAGTTTCTTCCCACCAGAACAGCCCCCATCCCGGTTTACCTCTGAACCCTCAGCGGTTACCGAATTCCGCCGGAAATTTTTCTTCGGTCATCACCGAACCTGGCATGAACGATCGCATTCGCCGGTTACGTCGCCAGAGCGTGGAAACCAAACCGTCCATCTCCATTGAGCGTGCCCTCATCGAAACAGAATTCTACCAACAATACGAAACCACGTATCCGGTACCGATCCTGCGGGCGCGGTTTTTCCTGGAATTATGCCGGCGCAAAACGATTTATATCGGTGATGATGAACTCATCGTGGGCGAACGAGGTCCGGCTCCCAAAGCCGTTCCCACTTATCCCGAATTGAATTGCCATACGGCAGAGGATTTCTGCGTCCTGAATTCCCGCGAAAAGCAACGGTACCTGGTGGATCCCGACGACATCCGTCGTTATCAGAAGGACGTCATCCCCTATTGGCAGGGCCGGACCATGCGGGACCGTATTTTTAACCTGGTACCCGAGGCCTGGAAACGCGCCTATGAAGCGGGTCTTTTTACGGAATTCATGGAACAGAGGGCGCCGGGACATACGGCCCTGGACGGGAAGATCTACCAGCGGGGACTGGAAGATTTCAAGGCGGACATCACGCGCCGTAAGGCCGAACTGGAGTCCGATCCGAAAGCCCGACCACGGATCCATCAACTGGAGGCCATGGCAATTGCCTGTGATGCCCTTATCCTCCTGGCCCGGCGTCATGCCGACCTGGCCGATGCCATGGCGGAGACCTGTGAGGATCGTGTCCGGGCTAAAGAACTAAAAACCATTGCGCAGGTCTGCCGCCGGGTTCCGGCACAAGCGCCTCGGACCTTTCACGAAGCTATTCAGATGTACTGGTTCCTCCACCTTGGCACCATCACGGAATTGAACGGATGGGATGCCATGAACCCCGGGCACTTCGACCAACACCTGTACCCGTTTTACCGGGATCAAATAGCCTCCGGTACACTGACCCGGGAGCAGGCCCGGGAATTGTTATCCTGTTTCTGGATTAAAGTCAACAACCAGCCGGCGCCCCCCAAAGTGGGAATCACGGCCAGGGAAAGCGGGACCTACAATGATTTCACCAATATCAATATCGGTGGTCTGGATTCCCAAGGCGAAAACGCCGTCAATGATCTGTCCTATCTCATGTTGGATATCATCGAAGAACTCCACATCCTCCAGCCGGGAAATTCCGTCCATATCAGCAGGAAAACTCCCGATGACTTCCTGGACGCCGCCATCAAGGTCATCCGCCAGGGGCACGGTTACCCGTCCGTATTCAATGCCGATATCTATGTCAAGGAACTCCGGCGCCAGGGGAAATCCCTGCGGGATGCCTACGAAGGCGGTTGCAGTGGGTGTATAGAAGTGGGCGCCTTCGGGAAGGAAGCCTTCCTATTGACGGGGTATCTCAATGTACCCAAATGCCTCGATATCACCCTCCACAACGGGCGGGATAGCCAAACGGGAAAGCGAGTGGGATTGGAAACCGGGGACCCGGCGGACTTCACCACGTTTGAAGAACTGTATGCCGCTTTTCATAAGCAGCTGGCCTACTTTATCAGATTGAAAATGGACATGAGCAACCGCATCGATGCCCTGTTTGCCCGTCACGTCCCGGCACCCTTGCTTTCGGTGGTCATCGACGATTGCATTGAAAAAGGCCGTGATTATTATGACGCGGGTCCGCGCTACAACACCAACTATATCCAATGCACCGGGTTGGGTACCGTCACCGACTCCCTTTCGGTTTTGAAATACCACGTTTTCGAAAAGCATACCTTCCCCATGACCGAACTGCTGGAGGCCTGTGACACCAATTTTACTAACCGGGAAGCCCTGCGCCGGCTCATCCTGAACCGGACACCTTTTTTCGGAAACGACGATGCCTACGCCGATGAAATTGCCCTGCGTGTCTACCAGGACCTGTTTACGCTCATCGACGGCAAACCCAATTGCAAGGGTGGTCACTGGCATTTGAACATGCTGTCGACAACCTGTCATATTTATTTCGGCAAAGTCCTGGGCGCCACCCCCAACGGTCGCCTGGCTGGAAAATCCATTTCAGACGGTACATCACCTTCCCATGGTTGCGATACTTCGGGCCCCGGGGCGGTCCTGAAATCTCTGGGAAAACTGGACCATACCCTGTCCGGTGGCACCCTGCTGAATCTTCGCTTTCTCCCCAATCTCCTGAAACGGGATTCCGATCGGGTGAAATTCCGCCAGCTCATCCGCGCTTATTTCGACCTGGGAGGACACCATGTGCAATTCAATATCGTGGACACCGCCACTCTTCGCGCCGCTCAGAAACACCCGGAAGATTACCGTGACCTCCTGGTGCGTATGGCTGGTTACAGTGATTATTTCAATGACATGAACATCGACTTGCAGCAGGAAATTATCGCCCGAACCGAAAACGAATCCTTCTGATCGTCCCATGTCCGGCGGGTTAATTTTCGACATCAAACGCTACGCCATCCATGATGGACCCGGTATCCGTGTTACACTTTTCTTCAAGGGCTGTCCGCTGGACTGTATCTGGTGCCATAACCCGGAAGGAAAAGCATTTTTCACTCAGAAACTGTACACCGCTTCCCGCTGTATTGGCGCCCGGGAATGTGTTTCCGTCTGCCCCCGCGACGCTCTTACCCTGACCCCCAATGGCATCGTCACCGATGTCCACCGCTGTAACCTCTGTGGGGATTGCGCCCCGGTCTGTCCCACCCGGGCCATCGAAATGAGCGGGAAACGGTACGATATCGATCAAATTCTGGCGATGATCGAAAAAGAACAGGTGTTCATTGACGCATCTGGCGGTGGTGTCACCTTTTCCGGAGGTGAACCCCTGCACCATGAAACCCTGCTGCCCCTGCTGGAAGCCTGCGGGAAACGGGGTCTGCACCGCACCGTGGATACCTCAGGTCATGCTTCCGGAGAGGTGATTCGTGCCGTAGCGCCCCATACCGATCTGTGGCTTTATGATATTAAACACATGGACCCCAATGAGCATGAACGTCTGACGGGAAAAACCAATGATCGTATCCTGGCCAATCTTCGATTACTGGCTGAAACCGGTGCCGGGATCATTATCCGTATCCCTCTGGTGGCCGGATTTAACTGCGACGAAGCCAACATACGGGCCACTGCCGCCTTTATAGCCTCTTTACCCGGCAACCCATATCCCGTGAATCTGTTGCCCTACCATGACATTGCCCGCAATAAATATGCGAAGATGGGACAACCGTTTCACCAGAACGACCTGGCGGCGCCGGATGAGTATGTCGTGCATGACCTACAGGAAATGTTTGCCGAATACGGTTTGACGGCCACCGTTGGTGGTTGACGACTGTCCCAGTATCCTTTTCAGCAGTTGGGAATCGTCGGGAAGGAGGCCGGACCCGTCCCGCCGGGTGGTAAGATGTTTCAGGTCGGGTTCTGCCCGAATGCGTTATAAACGATCGGGTAATATATTCCTTTTCTATTTATTTGATGTCTTTCCGAATTTCGCCAGCGTGTCGTGGAGTTCATCCCACATGATCGGCTTAGTGACAAAATCATTACATCCGGCTGCTAACGCTTTATCTTTATCTTCCTCCAGGGCATGCGCCGATACGACTATGATGGGCGTTTTTTCCCATTTTTTCTGTTTGCGCATCCATAGCGCCAGTTTCAATCCGTCCTGCTCCCCTTTTAGTGATAAATCGAGTAAAACAAGATCAATGGGGCTCCGTTGCAGGACCCGCTTGGCTTCCGAGACCGATTCCGCATAGGATAAATTGAATTTCTTACGCAACAGTACATCTGCCAGACGGCGGGACATTTCATCGTCTTCTACGACCAAAACATGGGATATGCCCCGCGGCAGAGATAATTTTTTCTTCCCGGTCTTGCGCTTTTCCGCCTTATCTCCGGCAACATCACTGACCGGGAATGTCAGCGTAAAGGTCGTCCCAACATTCAATCGACTGCGAACCGATATTTCAACATCATTCAGGTCCAGATATTTTTTCGTCAGTGCCAGGCCCAGACCAATCCCCTGATATTTCTTGGTAAACCCTTCACTGGCTTGAGAAAAGGCGGTATACATGTGGGACATATAGTCCTTCGAAATCCCGATTCCCGTATCCTTGATCACAACCTTCCAGTTATCCTCTCCCCGCCGCAGGGATAATTCAACCCGGCCTTGATTGGTATATTTTATCGCATTTTCCACCAGGTTGGAAATCGCCTGAGTGATGCAGTATTCATCGGCCACCGTCACGGCCTTGTCCACCGGTGTATGAATGATCAGATCGAGTTTCCGTTCGTCGGCCCTGGACTTGAGTTCCCGGGCCACCTGGTTCATGCACGCAACCAGATTGATCCGTTTTTTATTGATAGCCATCGTTCCGGCTTCCAGCTGGGAAATTTCCAGAATACTGTGCACCGTATTCATTAGCCGTTCACCGCTGGCACGTACCGATTCAAACCATTCCAATTCCTCCGGTTCGGCCTGGCGGGAAAATTTATCCTCTATGATCCCTGTGAAACCGAGAATGGAATTCAACGGTGTGCGAATTTCATGACTCATGTTGGCCAGAAACATGGATTTGGTCCGCTCACCCTCCTGAGCTTTCTCCAGGGCATCCATAAGGATTTTTCGCTGACGGGCACGCCGGATAGCCCCGGTGATATGATTGGCAAATGTTTCCAGTAACGGTAAATCCTCTTTACTGTATTTATTCAGGGTATAACTTTGCACCGACAGAGCACCGATGACCTTCTCTTCCCTTTTTATCGGCGCATAAAGCAGGGATCGCGAAAGTCTCTTGCTGCCAAAGACATTGATGGGTGAGTTTTTCGGCAACCGGCGCCGGTTCATACATTTCATCTCCCCTTTGAGAATGGACTTTTTCCTCACGGAACCAAGGGGAATATCATTGGTCGGGACGGGAACCGGCTTATCCGACCCGGGTAGAATATCTTCATTATAGAGACCCACCAACATCTGATTTTCGTCGTCCACCATATCAAGATTGAACGCATCATATTCAAACAACTCATAAGCCCGACGAGCCACGATGGGGCCGATTTCCTTTAGTTCCAGCGGTTCGGCCAATTGACGGACCAGGTGACGGAGTGTTTCCCAGCGGCGGTTGGCTTCATTGAAAGCGGTAACATCCCGGATTACCCCCTGAAACGTTTCGATTTGCCCGCTGGCATCATATTGGGCCGCCGCCGACATCAACGCTTCGATGACTGCACCATCTTTTCGGCGGAACAGGGTGTGAAAATTATTCACGTGACCTTTTTCCCGGATTATTTGGAAAAATCGGCGACCGTCAGATGGATCATTGTAAAGATCCGTAATGTTCATGTTTAAAATTTCTTCGGTACTGTACCCCAGGATGGATTCCGCTGCCGGATTGATATCCAGCATGCGACCCTTGAAATTACTGATTCCTATTACATCCTGTGAATTTTCAAATATGGACCGGTAGCGGTGTTCCGACTCCGCCAGGGCGCGCTGGGTTTCTTTTACCGGTGTCAGGTCCACAGCCGAAACCATGAATGCTGTTTTGCCCTTGATTTGAATGGGGACGGCTGTCACCAGGGCTTCCACCACACTCCCGTCGGCACGAACCAGTTTTTCTTCCACCGGCGGGGCCGGCTGCCCCATCTTCAGTTCTTGTTCCACCCGTTTCTTGATCTGTTCCTTGAAATCCGGATGGACAATCTTGAATATGGAATGGCCGATGATGTCACCAGGATGATCCTCATAGCCCAGCATGCGCAGAGCATAGGCATTCAGGGATTGCCATTTCCCATTCTGGTGTATCCCGATGGCCAGGGGGGCGGATTCAATCAGACCCCGGTATCGCTCTTCACTTTCCTTCAGCGCGGCGGTGCGTTCCGCCACCATGTCTTCCAGGCGGGACTGATAATTGGCCAATTCCTCCTGGGCTTTGATTCGCTCTGTGATGTCGCTGAGAAATAGCGTCAGGCCGGTGACGTTTCCGTGTTCATCGATGATTGGATTGTACCGGTCTTCATAATAAAACCGGTTAGGAGGTTCGCCGTATTCCTCTATTTCGGTGAATTTGTCCCCATTCAGGGCGCGGTCAAAATTTCGTTTGGCCTTTTCCCGGTCCGCCGAATCCTTGATGATGTCCAGCATATTCATGCCGATGGCAATATCCACCCCCCAGATTTTGCGTATAGTATTCTTATGATTCTCATTGAAGCTGGTGTAACAATAGGCCCGGTCCAGTGAGAAAATCACAATATCCTTTGGGCTTTCCATGACAGAAACCATGGTGGATAGGGTATTTTCCAAAGCCTTATTGGCGCCGGCCAGTTCCTCCGTTCTGTCCTTTACCATTTTTTCCAGATTCTGGCGGTAATCCCGAAGTTCTTCTTCCTCTTTTTTCCGCTCCGAAATATCCGTAAACGCGGCAATAAAATGGGTGATGTTGCCGCCTTCATCAAATAAGGGAGCTATATGTAAGTCGTTCCAGCACAGGTTTCCTGATTTCTGCCGGATGCACATTTCTCCCTGCCAGGTTTCTCCTGATTGGATGGCTTCCACCATACCCAAATAAAATTGTTCATCGTGAACGCCAGAATCGAGTTTTGTCATGGTCTGACCCTGAATATCCTCCAGACTGTACCCTGTATTCCGTACGAATTGCTTATTGACGTATTCAATATGTCCTCCCCGGTTATCCGTGATGGCCACGCCTACCGGGCTATATTCCACGGCCTGACTCAGTTTCCGGACCTGTTCCCGGTTTTCGATGGTTTCCGTAATGTTCCGTCCGATACCATGACTGAATCTGGCATTACCATCCTCGTTAACCTCCCAGGTGTTGCGCAGATCAAACCAGATTACAGTTCCCGATTTATGCCGGTATTTGCCTATCAGGTTGGCCTCCGTTTTATTCCTGACCATGGTTGGAAATTCTTTATAAAACCGCTCCTGTGTTTCCGGGTCAAGAATCATTGTGAGTGGTTGACCAATCAGTTCTTCCCGCCTGTATCCCAGCATTTCGGCCCCGCTGCGGTTGATGTTGCGGATGATCCCATCTGTGTCAATCGTGCTATAGAGGTCCGGGGCATTATTGTATAAATCTTCGTATTTTTTTTGACTGGCAGTCAGGGCTTCTTCAGTCTGTTCCCTGGTTATGGCTGATCCGATGGCATTGGCGGCGGTGTACAAGGCTTCGATAATGGCAGTCTCCCAGGTCCGCGCCGTTGTACAGTCGTCAAAACCAATAAATCCCCAGAGTTCTTCCTCCACCATGATGGGCACCACCAAGAGGGATTGAATGGCCTGTGCTTCCAGGAGGGGCTGCTCCGTTTTTGGAAAGTCCTGGATGGGTCCGTGAACCGGCCGACCGGCTTGCAACCGTTTCAACCAGCGTCCGAATCCCGTCGCTTCCCAGGGAATGTCCTGAAGCTCGGGATTATCAATCTGGGGTTCGACCGTGGGACAGACCCATTCAAAGCGTTGGGATGATACCAGAGTGCTATCATCCAGGGTGGAATTCTGAAATAGATAGGCGCGATCAACACCGGCGGCATTCCCCAACTGGGCCAGTATGGAATCAATGGATTTGGTCCAGGGTGGGTTTTTCAGGAAGGTGCTGGTGGCTACATTGACCACATGAAGAATTTGGTCGCGGACAGCAAGCTCGCGTCGGCTTTGGGCGGCGTCCAGGGCGTTGTGAATGGCGGGGATGAGACGGGCCAGGTGCTCCTTGGTCACATAGTCGTTGGCCCCGGCCTTGATGCAATCGGCGGCAGTTTCTTCGTTGATGGAACCGGTGACGACAATAAAGGGCAGATCGGGGTCGTGCCTCCTTACAATTTTAAGGCTTTCGAAGGCATCCAGGGTCGGTAAATAAAAATCGGAAAGAACAATTTCGGGATTAAACGCTTTGAGGGCTTTCACGAGGGACGGTTTCGTATCTACGACTTCAAGGGTGAATGAATCCTCCAGGTTTTGTAATTCAGAACGGATGAAGTCGACGTCGATAGGGGAATCTTCTATGAGAAGAATTCGCAAGCGATAAATCCTCCTGTGTTTAGCTAAAAGTTAATATAATCAACCTCAAAAATCTACACCACTTGATTTGATTCATTTCCGCTTGGTAGTGTAAAGGTAAACGCTGCCCCTTTTCCTTCCTCGCCTTCCGCCGCAATGGTTCCACGGTGGCGATTCAATATACGTTTGACCAGGGCCAGGCCAATGCCCAGGCCGGAAAATTCATCCCGGGTATGAAGCCGTTCGAAAACACCGAATAATTTCCCGGCATAATCTGGATTGTAGCCGGCTCCATTGTCCTTGATGGTGTAGGATACCGTTGGTCCTTTCCGCACGCCGCTGATTTCAATCCGGGCCGGTGATTTCCCGGCTGTGAACTTCACTGCATTCCCAATCAGGTTGATCCAGACCTGGCGCATCAGGGGGGGATCCCCTTCCACTTGTGGCAAGGCGCTTATCATCCATATGATCTCCCGGTCACGGGTCTTTTCTTCCAGACCCGTGATGACTTCCTGTACCATTTTATTCATATCCAGGGGAATCAGGTGAAACTCGCCATGACCGATACGGGAAAGTTCCAAGAGGCCATTCAACAGGCCTGCCATACGACCGATACTGTCATCGATTACGTTAACCATGCGGTGGCCTTCTTCACCGAGGCGATCGCCGAAATCCTCCACCAGCATATGGGTATAACCGGTGATGGCCCGCAGGGGAGCCTTCAGATCGTGGGATACGGAATAGGAAAAGGATTTTATTTCCTCTGTCCGTTCTTCCACTTTTTGTTCCAGTCGTTCCCGGTATTCCATCAGTTCCTGTTCCAACTCGATGTGACGGGTAATATCCCGGGCGATGCCTACGGCGCCTGTGAACCGGCCTTCGTTCATCATGGGTGAAAGGAGCATGGAGTACCAGCGTTTTCTGCCGGATATTTCCAAATCATAATCAACGGGCTCTGATTTACCCTGTTTGACTTTCTCAAATGCTTCATCAAATGCTTTTCCGACGGCGTCTGGCAGAACTTCACGAGGTTTTTGTCCGAGGAATTCCTCCGGTGGTCGATAGAGATAATCTGATTGTGAAACCGAATAGTGCGTAAACCTTCCTTCTTCATCAAAGATGAAAATAGGATCTTCGATGGCCGCCAGGGCTGATTCGAGCCGCAATTCAGTTGCCGTAAGTGCCGCTCGGATCGTACGTGTTTCGGTCACATCCAGGACCATTCCCCGGGCACCCAGCACTTTACCATCCTTTGTGATCAAATGGGGTCGAACCTCGATAATTCCCCGGGACCCGTCCAGGCGGAGAATTGGGAGTTCAATTTTTCCCGGTATTTGGCCAGATTGCACTATTTCATTCCACTGTTTCTCAATTTCTTCCCTGCTTTCCTGGGGGACAAAATCCAGGAGTTTTCGACCGACGATGGACGATCCTTCCGGAAATCCCATGATGGCATCATGGGCTCGGTTGCTGTAGGTGAATACCCCGTTTTCATCGACGGCATACAAACCCTCATGCAACTCTTCTACCAGTTCCCGGTAGCGCCGTTCCGAAACCTTCAGTTGGTTCTGCGCCTTCTCCAGATCTGAGATATCCGTGCCAATGCCCAGGATTGCCGGCTTTCCGGAGTATTGAATCCGTCGATAATGGCCCAAGACTGTCCGCTGAGATCCATCCCGGTGTAACAAGTGATAGGTGTACGGAGGGACGTCCTCCCCCTTCCGGTGACGGGCGAACATGTCCCGGATGAGATTGCGATCCTCCGGGGCAATCAATTGCATAAAGTCAAAGTCCTGGTTGGTGAGTTCTTCCCTGGTATACCCGGTGGTTTCCACGCAGGCCCGGTTGACATAAACCACCGGACCCATGCAATTGATGAAAACCATATTGGGTGATTCTTCAGCCAGGGAACGGAACAATTGCTCGGATTCCGCCAATTCCCGGAGGCGTTGGCGTATGCCCTTGCGATAGATGATTGTCAAAACCAGGAATACTAGTGTTAAGACAAACAGACCGATAAAAGTATAACTAATCGTACGGGTGTGCATCTTTACCCAGCGATTCCGTTCAATCATCCATTTCGCATATAATTCATCGTATTTCCCGTCGGAACGCAGTTTTTTAAGTCCCTGATTTATATTTTCGATCAAAGTCTGACTTTCCGGACGAGTGGCAAAACAATACTGCCGGGGCCATAGTTTTCCCTGTGCCAACACCACCTGCCTCAAATCATGATTGCGAATAAAATACAGTCCCGCCTGTTCCGCCGTGATAAAGGCCCCGACCTCATTATTATTCAGACGATAAAAGCCCTCTTCTTTCCGCGCGACAAGGGTGCGTTGAAAATCTGTTCGCCGGGCCATTCTTTCCAGCGGAAGACTATTATCCTGAAATGCAACTAAATGGGCACTTATGGATAATGTATCAACAATTTCCACTTGCCGTCGGTTAATGAATAGAGCCTGGTAAAGTAGACTATGGGGATCAGACAAACGGTATCGGCTGCGGTGTTCCTGTGTGTCCACCAGGCTGATCAGGTCCACCTTACCTTCTTCCATTTTTCGCACAGCTTCCGGCCCGGTCATGGAGAAAAAGATAAATTGGAATCCCGTTTCTTCTTCCAAGCTTCGCAGCAAATCTGGAATATAGCCTTTGACTTGACCGTCTAGGTCCAGATATTCATACGGAATGTTTTCCCGATCAATGGCAACCCGAATCACATCGGCGATTAAATACGTATTACATAAAAAAACCCAGAAAAAAATTATTATTCCAATATTAACATTGTGTTGCCATTGTAGATAAGAAATAACGGCGCGGGAGGTACGAATCCCCCTAACTGGGAAAAAAAGTTTCATGGCTGATTGATGCGAAAAACGAACATGAATCCGTATTATTATTTTATGGATGTTATACTGAGCATCGTGACCGTAATAGATGAATGAAATTTATAAAGAAAAATCGAAAATAGTATAGTTTTCCCAACTTTTATCCGAAAAAGAAAGGAAGTCGTATGATTCAGGGAACGTCGGAGCGACCGATGAAAACTGGATTGGAAAGCGAACTTTCATTCCAGGCGTCATCCAGCGCGGAAACGGCGACATAGCCCGCCTTATAGCCGGCCAGGGGAATCTGCCAGGCCGTATCGGCAGCCGGCGTCAGGAAAAGGATATTTCCCGCTCGGGACGAATCCACCGGCAGGGATGGTCCCAGATAGATGGCGTACCGTTCAACATCCCGGGAGGGTGAAGACTGCCAGGCTAATCGTACCGCCTGAAGTGTGCGAACGGCCAGTTGCAGCACAGGGGCAGCGGGAGCCAGGCTGTCTTTCCATGTCATGGCAGGGATCAGAGCCGGATGACGAAAGCGTCCGTACTGCAAAGAAGTCCAGTGATTGGTCAGACTTTTGGAACCGAAAAAAGCCAATCCGGGAAAATGATGTGAGCGAAGAAAATCAATTTCCCGTTCCACTTCCTGCCAGGAATATTCTGAATCATCCCGGTGATACTTATAACTCCCGATTCCGGGAATCAGATACCGCTCCACCATTCCCAGCGAACGATACTCCTCGGCCAGCTCGGAAAAACCATATGACGGATGATCCAGGGGCCAGTAAATCATGGGCACTACAAAATCCACTTTGCCCAATTCGGTCCAGCGGCGGGGATCCTGATATACGGCGTTATAAGCATTCCAGCCATTACGATGATAGGAACCGATGGTGGCAACGGACATCTTGAGCGTATTGTTCATGACCTGAATGGCATTATACATGGTGGCAACGAAGGTGGTCAGCTGATTTCGTTGCCAGTCGGCCCAGTCCAATTCCAGGGGATTACCTACTTTAGATTGAAACAGGGATACGCTAACGGAGTCGTGGGAATACCCGGCCTCGGAAGCATTCTCCGGATAGCGGATATAATCGAAATGAATTCCGTCCAGATCATAGCGGGAAGTAATATCGGATACCAATTCTATCAGATAGGAATGCACGGCGGGAATACCGGGCGAAAAGGAAACATAATGATCCGATAAAGGCATTGGAACCCCGGCCGAGTCACACACCAGCCAATCCTGATGACGCAGGTAGGGTGGGAAGGGCGCAATGGAATCGGGCGGCGGTTTCGGTCCCCTCCAGACGGGAAATGTATTCAGCCAGGCATGAAGTTCCAATCCATAGGCTCGGGCAGAATCCAAGGCAAATTGCAATGGATCCCAACCCGGATCTTGCCCTGCCTTCCCCGTAAGAAGTTCTCCCCAGGGCTCGAGTCCGGGAGTGTAATAGGCATCGCCATTCCCGCGAATTTGAAAGAAAAGTACATTGAAATTGGCGGCCGCTGCATTGCGAATGACATCGGCAATATAAGCGCGAATGGAATCCTGGTCATGGGTCGATGTATAGCGACAATACTCAAAACGGGACAGCCAGACGGCCCGCATTTCCCTTTTCGGTGGCTCTGGAACGATGGCCGCCAGGTCCGAATATTTGTCCGGCCACGGCAGACATGAGGTAAACAGTAATAGAATTATTGAGAATGAGGATAGCCGTGCCACGGTTTTAAGTCTTCAGTCGTTGGAAAAAGCCAGGAGCCGTTTCAATCCCATGATATAACTCTCCTTACCATGGCCGGCGACCTGGGCCAGACACACGGGTGCGATCACCGAACCGGCACGAAAGGGTTCGCGGGCGGTAATATCACTTAAATGCACTTCCACGACCGGGATACTGACCGCTTCCAGGGCATCCCGTATGGCATAGGAATAATGCGTGTAAGCCGCTGGATTGATGATGATTCCTTCAGCCCAACCCCGACTTTCATGGATTACATTGATGATGTCACCCTCTGAATTGGATTGGAAACACTGAATATTGACTTCCCTGGCCAGCGGATGTGTTATGATGTATTGTTCAATATCAGACAATGTTTCATGGCCATATATTTCTGGATTTCGTTCACCCAGGAGATTGAGATTGGGTCCGTTGATTACCAGAATATTCTTCATAATGATTCCAGAGTCTCCAGCACCGCTGTCAGTTCCGCGTCGGTAACATCATCCACAATAATGCCCTGTCCGATACCATTCAGCAGGACAAAATGCAACACACCGGAACGAACTTTTTTATCACGCTTGATGATGGTCAATACATCTTCCGCCGGTGGAATGGTAATCGCCGGCAACGGTAGCCGGCGCAGCGTTGACTGCAGAAAATCCCATTCAGCCTTGGATAAAAGATTTCGCCGGTAGGAAATGGCGCCGGCAGCCATCATACCGTAAGCGACGGCTTCCCCGTGGCGCAGGGTAGTATAACCCAGGCTGGTTTCCAGCGCATGGCCGATGGTATGGCCGAAATTCAACAGGCGGCGTAAATCACCTTCAAACTCATCCTGTTCTACAATATTGGTTTTCAATTCTGCGGAACGGGAAATGATTTTTTCCTGAATCCCTTCATCGGTCTGTTCCAGAATGTTTGTCATGTTTTCTTCCAGGTAATGGAAAAAGCGACTGTCAAAAATCAGACCATATTTCAGAATTTCAGCCAAACCGGAAATATATTCCCTGGCCGGTAAGGTGGCAAGAAAGGCCGGATCCAGAATAACCAGCCGGGGCTGATAAACGGCACCTATCAGGTTTTTTCCAGTGGGAAGATTGACTCCCGTTTTACCTCCGATGGCGGAATCGACCATGGCCAATAGGGTCGTAGGAAGCTGAACATAGGAAATACCCCGCATGAAGGTGGCCGCCACAAAACCCGTTACATCACCCACCACACCGCCGCCCAGCGCCAGTAAGGTTGTACTCCGGTCGCTGCCAATGGTGATCAATTGGTTATAGATGATATTCACTTCCTTCAGCGTTTTGGCCGTTTCTCCTACGGGAATCGTAATCACTGCCGTTTGCATACCGGCCTGATGCAATAGCTGATGAATCTGTTCACCGTAAGTCTGATAGAGTGATTCCTGTGTAATCAGGACCCACAATTGCCCAGCCTGTAATTCTTCCAGGCATTCTGGCAATCGTTGAGATAATCCTCTGGCCACCCGGATGGAATAGGATCGGGGACCCAAATCAACGCGAATCTCAGGCATTAAATATTAAGTTTCTTTTTAATTAAATCGACAATGTCTTCCGGTGAAATGTCATCGGTCTCAATGACGTAATGACAGGAAGTTTCATAGTAGGCATGCCGTTCCTTATAAATTTGCCGGAGTGTTTCCAGTTTATTTCGGCTGCGCTGCAGGATGGGGCGTTTCTGAACATTCTTAATGCGACGATCCAGGACTTCCGGCTGAGCTTTCAAATAAATGGTATACCCTTCCGTGGTAAGAATGAAACGGTTTCCATCATCCAGAACCACACCTCCTCCCGTCGCAATCACCTGGTGCTCGGTTCGGATCAGACGATTTAAGGTCTGCCGCTCCAGTTCCCTGAATTCTCTTTCTGACATTACTTCGAAAATATGGGACACAATCAAGCCCGCTTCGCGCTCGATTTCCTTATCCATATCCCGAAACCGAAAATCCGTGGCACGGGACAGTTTCCGTCCCACCGTGGATTTCCAGGCTCCCATCATGCCAATCAGGAATATGTTTTTCGGTTGTGTACTCAATGGACTTCCTTTTGGTTAGTATTTTGCCGTTGCCTCCATGTGCGCCCGGAGCTGTGTCAACGAATCACCCCCGAATTTCTCCAGTACGGCATCAGCTAACACAATCCCCAACATGTGTTCGCCGATAACCGAAGCCGCCGGAACGGCACAGGAATCAGTTCTTTCTTTGAACGCCGGCTTTTCTTCTTTCGTTTGAATATCCACCGACGCTAATGGTTTGCTCAGCGTTGGAATGGGCTTCATGACCACCCGGATAACCAGCGGTTGAGCATTGCTCATTCCCCCTTCAATTCCACCGGCATGGTTGCTTTCTCTGGTGTACTTTTCATTGGCATAACCAATACTGTCATGCACTTCACTGCCATATTGCCCGGCCTGAGCAAACCCGGTGCCGAATTCAATCCCCTTAAAGGCATTGATCGACATGATGGCCTGAGCAATACGCCCGTGCAGTTTACGGCCCCAATCCACATGGCTTCCCAAACCATAGGGCAGACCTCGCGCCATGATTTCAAAGATACCGCCCACAGAATCCCCTCTGCGCTGGGCGGCTTGTATCACGGCAACCATGGCCTCACCGGCTGAGGCATTCAAGGCCCGCACCGGGCTGGCATCCGTCTTTTCATTCAGGTCCACCAGTGACAGATCCGGCGGTACCGGCGTATTGTCGCAAGCTTTATGAATCTGTGTCACGCGACTGCCAATGGTGATTCCAATCTCTTCCAACAGACGGCGGCACAGGGTCCCCAAGGCCACACGCATCGCTGTTTCCCGGGCCGATGATCGTTCAATCACATTCCTGATATCCCGAAAACCATATTTTTCCATACCGGCCAGGTCCGCATGTCCTGGTCGCGGCAGGGTAACGGGGTCTGCTTCATGCGCTGTAGCGGCCACAGCCATAGTCTCCGTCCAGTTTGCGGCATCCTTATTAGGTAGAATCAATCCCACGGGAGAACCCAATGTTCGGCCATAGCGAACACCACAATAAATTCGGGCACGATCCGTTTCGATTTTCATCCGTCCGCCGCGTCCATAGCCGGCCTGTCGTCGTTTTAACTGATGAGCAATGTCATCTTCGGAGATCGGAATATCGGCCGGAAGACCTTCCAGAATGCCCAATAATCCCGGGCCATGGGATTCGCCTGCCGTTAATAATTTGAGTTTATTTAGATTCATTACCTGGTATGCATTTCAGTGTAAGCTGTCGGCAAATTAATAATACCAAATGGCTTATTCACAGAAGAATGTTTTTCGAGACGAAATCCCTCACCGTGGTGGGATAAATGCCGGTCAGCGTACGATTAAATCCATGATGATTATCTGACGATTCACCGCCGTGATCCGGTCGGCGCCAAACCAGATACGATTCGACTCGAGTCCCTGTTCAATGAGAAAATCCAGCCCCGAAACAATGCCCGCATTGCGTTGATCCGCCTGCTTTACAAAGGTTGTGCGCAAGGGCCGGTAGATTAAATCCATGACAATATGATGGGATTGAATCAGATGCTCCGGGACCGGGCTCTGGTCCGACAGTTGTCCCATCCCCACCGGTGTACAATTCACCCAGATGAGAGCATGAGAAGAATCGATTTCAGCCAATGTAGCGACGTCAAAATCCGCTTCCCGGTTCACCCCGGCAAAATGATCCGCCAGGTCCCGGGCTCGTTCGGGATTACGGTTGACAATTGTCACCTTTTCCGCCCCAGCCTGGTGAAATGCATACACCACGCTGCGGGCCGAACCGCCGGCACCCAGGACAATCACATGGCGCCCCGGCCGTATCAGATCATGATCATCAATTAAGCGGCGACAGGCAAAATAATCCGTATTGTATCCCACGATGTCATTTTCCTCGCGAGTTATGCAGTTCACCGCCCCAATGGCGTTTGCTTCCGGTGACAGGCGATCCAGCAATGGGACGACTTCCTCCTTATAAGGAATGGTTACATTGATGCCGTCCAGGCGGTGGGTACGCAATTCTGCGATGATAGCCGGCAATTCATCCGATTTGACGGTGCGCTTTTCGTACGTCGCAGCCAGACCCAATTGATTATATATCTGACGGTGGAGGATTGGACTAAGACTGTGTTGAACGGGATTACCGATAACGAGAAATTTTTTCATTGCTTAATCTTCTCTAAAAATGAAAAGAATTCGGGACTGGAAATTTGCACACAAGCGGGATCATCCAGGACGGTAGGTCCGTCGCTGATTAGCCCGGCTACTGTAAAGGCCATGGCAATGCGATGATCGTGAAAGGTTCGGATAGAAGCACCGCGTAGAAGTGTGGGTCCGTTTATGATGAATCCGTCATCCTGTTCCCGGATATCAGCCCCCATCTGCTTCAAATTAAATACGACGGCATGGATACGGTCACATTCTTTCACCCGCAATTCACTGGCTCCTGTGATTCGGGTCTCACCTTCAGCCTGAGTGGCCAATACGGCCAGGATGGGAATTTCATCTATCAGAGCCGGAATCTCCTCCCGTCTCGGGGAATATCCCCGGAGCGAGGCCGAAGTCACCTCAAGATCTCCAGCCGGTTCGCCTAATCGTTTATTTACCTTCTCGTAGCTGAGGTTTCCACCCATGGTTTCCAGGGCCGAAAAAAACCCGGTCCGGGTCGGATTCAGGGAAATGTTTTTTAAAGTCAGACAGCTGTCCGGAATTATTGCGGCCGCGGCGGCGAAGTAGGCAGCAGTGGAAGGATCACCGGGAATCGCAAAATCGAATGGAGGCCATCGATGTGTCCCGCCCCGGAGACGGATTGTAAGACCTTCCCGCTGGATCGGGAGTCCAAAATATGTCAGCAATCGTTCCGTATGATCCCGGGAAGTGTACGGTTCCCGGACCGTAGTCGCTCCTTCCGCCCCCAGAGCAGCCAGAAGCAGGGACGATTTTACCTGGGCACTGGCAACGGGCAGGGTATAATCGATGCCGTGGAGGGGTCCGGGTTCAATGGTCAACGGCAGGTGTCCGGAATTGCTGTGGCACGTCACACCCATTTTCTCCAGGGGCGTGATGATGCGCTGCATGGGCCGGCGGGAAAGGGAGTCATCGCCGGTAAACGTTGCTGTTATCCCCTGTCCGGCCAATAAACCGGCCAGCAGACGTACGGTGGTGCCGGAATTTCCGCAGTCCAGCGGATGGGAAGGAGTGGTCAGGGTTCCGCCCTGCACTTGCACTGTTTTTCCGGCGGTTCGGATTTCTACACCACAGGCTTCCAGACAACGTCTGGTCGATCGGACATCGGCCCCGGCGGACAGATTGGATATGGTTGAGTCGCCATGAGCGAGGGCGGCCAGCATCAAGGCCCGATGGGACAGTGATTTGTCCCCGGGAAAAGTCAGGTCTCCCCGCAGCGCCATCCTAGCGACCGATGGATTTACCCATAGCGGAACAGATTCCTTTTGCAATCGTCATCAATTGATTGAATTCCTCCGGCAACAGGGCCTGGGGACCGTCACAGAGGGCTTCTTCGGGACGATCGTGCACATCCACCAAAAGGCCGTCGGCCCCGGCTCCGATTCCGGCCAGAGAGTGTGGAATCACACTATAGCGCCGACCGCTGGAATGGGAAGGGTCAACAATGATGGGTAAATGACTCACATGTTTCAGAGCCGGGATGATAGAAATATCCAGCGTATTCCGCGCATGACTGCTGAAGGTGCGAACGCCCCGCTCACAAATGACAACTTCCCGGCTGCCATGGGCCATAAGATATTCCGCCGACATCAATGTCTCTTCCAGGGTCGCACTCATTCCCCGTTTCAGCAGAACCGGTTTCCCCAGTTTACCAACTTCCTTGAGAAGAATAAAATTCTGCATATTGCGGGTTCCGATCTGGAGCATATCCGCATATTGGGCCACGATGGGTGCCGTAGTCTGATCGACAACCTCCGTCACAAAGGGCAATCCGGTTGCATCCCGGGCCTTGGCCAGGATTTCCAATCCCCGTTCACCCAGGCCCTGAAAAGAATAGGGTGATGTTCTTGGTTTATACGCGCCGCCGCGTAGCATCTGATTTCCCATTTTGGCAATGGTTTCGGCAATGCGCAAGGTCTGTTCTTCGCTCTCCACGGCGCAGGGTCCAGCAATCATGGTTACATTTCCGTCGCCGAAGGTGGCTGAGCCAATCTGATATACGGAATTTTCAGGATGGACTTCCCGACTGGCCAGCTTATAGGGTCGTGAAAGAGGAACGACCTGCATTACACCGGGCAGCCCTTCCAGATACACACGGTCCTCCGATCCGTTATTTCCGGTAACACCGATGGCGTGTTGTGTATGCCAATCCACATCGTGGGCCGTATAGCCCATTTCTTTAATACGCTCCCGAACCCGGTTAATCTGGTCCGACGTAGCGTCTGTATTCATGATTACCAACATGTTAATCCCGTTGAATTATTTTTTGGCGGACACTGGCGATCGACTTTTCCAGATTATCAATCACCGTGAGAGTATAAGGATTGTAATTCTGCAAGTCCATAAATAATTCCCAGCTATCATTACAGGTCTGATCAACAACATCCATTAAATCCTTGAATCCCAGTGTATCCATGTTTGTTGCTTCTATACCCGCTTCCCGGATTACGCGTCCGATGAAATGCGTGATCCCCTGAGTCCGGGCTGCTTGGCGATCATGGACCTCCGGGGATAATTCCAGTACTGTAATAGATTTCCCGGCAAAATAATTCCACCAGAACTGAAATGATTTGCGGGCCGCACGGACATTGGTCATGACCATGGTATGGCCCGTGGGATGATGAATGGAGTCTGGTCCGAATAGGGGATGAGTCCCGATAATTCCCACATCGGCAGACAGATGTTCCTTCATGACGGTGACGGGATAAACCTTTACTGAACATACATCCAATACCGTCGTCCCGGGTCTCACATAGGGCGTTATTTCACGGATGACTTCCTTGAACCGGCGGATGGGAACGGCAATGAATACCGCTTCTTGTCGGCACACATCTTCCAGGGAAGCCCAGGTTACACCGTAGATTTCATCAGAAACATTGGGATCATAGGCCAGAATTGAAAAATCATCCGATAATATATCCGCCAGGACTTTTCCGAAACGCCCCAGTCCGATGATTCCTACCGTGGAAGTTTTATTCTGTAACATATTGTTTCACTCCCAAAAACAGTGTGAGATTATTTTTCAGATCATGAATATCCTCTTCCAGAACGACCAGACCGTATAATTCTGCGCAGTGTCGGGGCGCAATGACGGCTGCCTGGGAAGGCAGTTTTCCCTCCTTCAGTCGCCGGGCTGATTCCGCCGTATCATCGGCTTCGATGAGGGGCCTGGTCCAGAAATGCTCCGCCAGGTAATCACGACATTGGCGCAGGGCCTGTTGGTGAGAATGAATTTCGGTAATATCGCCCAGGTGAACTCCCCGACGGGCCAGTAAGCATTGCCGGACGGCAACATGAAACATTTCCACGATGGTACAGCGATGCTCGGCCAGAGCAGTAACGCTTTCAATCACCACACCGCCCTGGGCATTTTCCATGGCAAAGATTCCGTATTTCGCCTGGCCTTCTTCCACAGCCCGTAATACATTTTCCGATGTTATTAAATAGGCCAGCTTAAAATCTTCTATGCCATGGTGCTGGGCAAATATTCGTGCCGATTCTTCCGAGAAACTGCCCTGGGCGCCTTGAATACCAATTGTGACCATGAATCTAAACTCCTCTCTTTACCGTAAAAAAAAAGCCCCAATTCCGGGGCCAGTTGAGAATACAGTCTTACACCGCGTCTCAGGAATAGCCCCAAGTACGTTTAAAATAATAAAAGGTGTAAGCGCGAATCATCGTTGCGAAGTTACCACGGAGATCATGTCGGTTCAACCTCCGATTTTGCGCTGAACATCTTTCGCCGCCCGAAATATTTCCTGAAATATCCGCTTGATATGTTTCCGGGACAATGGATTGTTGGTCAGAGCGATCAACCGATCCAGAATGGCTTTTTCCCGGTCCGAATCGGCCACGGCCATACCGGTCCGGGCCTTTACCTCACCAACCTTGACCGCCACATCCATCCGGGTAATCAACAGGTCCAGCAATGATTCATCAATCTGGTCAATCTGTCGGCGGTATTCCGCAATCATGGCCTGCGCATCGGGTTTTCGGGATGGATTATTCATTTTGGGCATGGTGGAAAATATAATCAGCACATTGGGAAAGGGAATAAAAAACAGGAGCCTTTGTGGCCACCAGCCGTTCATGACTGGTGTGCCCCCGCGATACCAGTAGACAGGATACATCCATGGCCCTGGCAACATCCAGGTCATGAACCGTATCACCAATAAACATGACTTCATCATGCCTTAATCCCAGCTCATTGAGCAAGGCTGCTCCGGCTTTTTCCTTCCCGTAGGCATAATGGTTATCCTGCCCCACCACCCGATCAAACCAGGGTCCCAACTCATGATAGTCCACTAATGTTTCGGCCATCTCCTGCGTCGCCGCCGTTAACAGCGACTGGCCCAGGCCTCCCTCCCAGGCAAAACGGGCCAGCGTAGAACGGGCATCAGAGTGTAGCGCCGGTTCCAATTGCCGTCTGGTGTACTCGGCAATGAATTCGGTTCCCACTTGTTCGAATGGATGCCGGTCAAAATCAAAACCCAGCTGCCGGTAATAGTCAATTACGGGAAACGTGAATATCTCCAGATATTTCTCCCTGCTTATTTCCGGAAGATCATAGCGGCGGAGAACACAATTTATGGCCTCAATACTCAGCCAGAGATCATCCAGCAGAGTGCCGTTCCAGTCCCAAATAATGTGTTTTACTTTCATATCAGGCCGTAAACATCGGGCAGAATGAGAAAAAAAGCGATAACTTTTATGATGAAAATGATGGAAAATTTTCAACAACTTGTCCGGGACCTGCTGAGCGGTGAACTGCCAGGAAAGGCGGCGCAACGACGCATGATTGCCCGGCCGAAAATCCCGGTCCCGGAAACGGTATTCAATTCCAGGAGAACACCGGCCGCAACTCTGATCCTTCTTTACCCCACAGAAGATCAGATTCGTTTCATCCTGACCCGTCGGAGCCAGACCGTGGATCAGCACAAGGGACAAATTTCACTCCCCGGTGGCGTGCAAAATGAAGGTGAAGATCTGAAAGCAACAGCCTTGCGGGAAACATGGGAAGAAATTGGCGTTCCTCCGGATCATATCACGATTCTGGGGCAATTATCTCCCCTGCAGGTCAAGGTATCAGGATACAATATTCATCCCTTCGTTGGGTGGATGGATTTTGAACCGATGATTACACCGTCCCCGGAGGAAGTGGAAGACGTATTTTCCGTCCCACTGGCACAGTTGCTGGATGACATAACCGTCCGGCACGAAGATATGAAGATCAACAGATTCCCCCTGGCCGTTCCGTTTTTTCAGTTCGAATCAGCCAAAGTATGGGGGGCGACGGCCATGATTCTCTCTGAATTTAAAGTATTGATACAAAAGCATTATGCACCGAATTGGGATTGATTTAGGCGGTACCAAAACAGAAGGGATTATCATCGCGCCCAACGGTGAGGAAATACATCGCGTACGATTTACCACGCCACAAGCGGATGGTTATGATGCCATTCTTGCTGCCATCGGTCAATGTGTTAATACTTTACGCAGCCGTGCCGACGGTCCCTGTACGATTGGAATCTGCACGCCCGGGACTATTTCTTCCCGCACCGGATGTATGAAGAATTCGAATACCCGCTGCCTGAATGGTCGAACATTACAACAGGATTTGGAACAAATTCTGGAACAAGCGATTTTTTTAGATAATGATGCCAACTGTTTTGCCCTAGCGGAGTCTATTCGGGGTGCAGGAAAAGGCTATCAAACCGTTTTTGGCGTTATCATGGGAACCGGAGTAGGCGGTGGAATCGTCATGCAAGAAAAAATCTGGACGGGATCGGACCGTATTGCCGGAGAATGGGGGCATCATAAGATTCACCTGGCAGGTCGCCGATGTTATTGTGGCCAGCGGGGGTGCGTTGAGACCTACATCAGCGGGCCGGCCCTGGAGAAACATTGGGTGGAATTAACGGGTCAGGCCCTGTCCCTGCCCGCAATATGCCGGGCAGCGGATCATCCGTATTATCAACAATGGAAAAATGATTTTCTCACCTGGTTTGGAATTGGATTGGCAAACGTAATCAATATATTAGATCCTGAAGTGGTCATCCTGGGCGGTGGCGTTTCCAATGTATCCTTCCTGTACACGGAGGGTGTCACTGCTGTGCATCAATATGTATTTTCCGATCATCCCGTTACCCCTGTCCGGCGAAATCATCTGGGTGATTCCGCCGGCGTTATCGGTGCCGCCTGGCTGGGAGAATGGTCATGACGGCCGGACAATGGCTCAATTCATTGACATTCCTGGATCATGTTGTGATCCTGGGATTATTCGCTCTGGCCTGCGGCATTACCTGGTGGCTGGTGACATCCGCCAAACACATCTATCAACGAATGCAAAAAGATAATCCCTACGCTCAGGAATTCCGTATAACGCCCCTGCCTTTCATGGCGATTGCCATTGTAATCACCGTCCTGCTTTATTCATTGCTGGGTGCTTTCCTGACACGGTTTTTGGAATCAATCATATCATAATTGGAGAACCATTGAAATACGTTACATTTATTCTGCTGGCTCTGGTCATGGTCCGGGCCCAGTCCGAATCGATAAACCCGGAGGATTTTCGCTTTCGGTCATTCACAGCCCATCGCCTGGATCATCCCCTGCGAGTTGACGCACAGCTGAATGAAGCCATTTACCAACAACCCGCCATTACAAATTTTATTCAGATTGATCCGGATAACGGTTCACCGGCCACAGAAAAGACCGAAGTCTGGATCGGGTACGATGACGATGCCCTGTATGTGGGGGCCCGTTGCTGGGATTCGCAGCCCGATTCCATTGTCGGCCTGTTGGGCCGACGGGATAATTTCCAGAATTCGGATGAATTCCAGGTCGCCATCGATGCCTATAACGATAACCGGTCCGGTTATTTCTTTGTCGTCAACCCTTCCGGTGCCGTCAAGGACGGGACCATTTCAAACGACAGCCGTTTTGACGACAATTGGGACGGAATTTGGGACGCCCATACCCGGATCGATGATCAGGGGTGGACGGTGGAAATGCGGATTCCCTTTTCCCAGTTGCGCTTCAATAAGCAAAAGGAATATGTCTGGGGTATCGGCCTGGGGCGCCGGATCCAGCGGAAAAGCGAACATGCTCTCATTACCTGGTCACCTCGGGACGAGTACGGTATTGTATCAAAATTTGCCTACCTGGAGGGAATCGCCAACATTAATCCTCCCCGACGCCTGGAATTCATTCCCTATATCACGTCCGGCTACGATCATCTGCCGGCCCAGAATGACAATCCCTTTTATCATGGAAAGGATATTTACCGGCGCCTGGGCGGAGACATCAAGATCGGTCTGGGCAGTAACCTGACCATCGATGCCACCTTTAATCCGGACTTCGGCCAGGTGGAATCCGACCCTGCCACCCTGAACCTCTCCGATTTTGAAACCTATTACAGTGAAAAGAGACCCTTTTTCGTGGAAGGATCATCCATATTCAATTTCGGCTCCGGTGGACCCCGGAATCAGTATGGCTTCAATTTTTCCGAGCCGGACTTCTTCTACAGCCGGCGCATTGGCCAACCGCCTCATGGATGGGCCAATACCAGCGGCTGGGTTAAGGCGCCTACCAATTCGACCATCCTGGGTGCGACCAAATTAAGCGGAAAAATAGGGAATGATATTTCCGTTGGCGGTCTGTTTGCCGTTACGGATCGGGAATTCGCGAAAATCAATGAATCGGGGGAACATCGTCGCGATGAAATCGAGCCCCTGACCACCTACAGCCTGATCCGCAGCCTAAAGGAATACAATAAAGGCGATCAGGGACTGGGCATCATCGCCACCGGCCTGAATCGCTCTTTCAAGGCCGATTATTTACAGGACATCCTTGCCGAACAATCCTACGGCCTGGGTGTGGATGTCTGGACCTTTTTTGGCCAAGATCGCGGTTGGGCGGCGTCCGGCTGGCTGGGACATACCCGGGTTTCCGGCACAACGACCTACCTGGAAAACCTGCAGCAATCATCACAGCATTATTTTCAGAAACCGGATGCGGATCATGTGGCCGTGGATACAACCCTGACCACCATGTCAGGCTGGGCGGGACGTTTCCTGCTGAACAAGGAAAAAGGCGACGTCATTTTCAATCTGGGCTTCGGTTTTATCGATCCTTTCTTTGATTCCAATGATATGGGGCTGACGTTCCGCACCGACCGCATCAATGCCCATCAGGTCATTGGGTACGCCTGGCGCGATCCCGGCAAAGTCCTCCGCAGTGCCTACATCAATCTGGCTCATTCCACCAATCATAATTTTGTTGGTGAAAAGATCAATGAAATGTACTTTTTCTTCGGCGGAACCCAGCTGCTGAATTACTGGAACTTCCATCTCTTTTCCGGTATCGGCCCCCGGACCATCAATGATTCCCAGTTGCGCGGCGGACCTTCCGTTGTTTCACCAGCCGGGTATTTCGGAAATCTCTCCGTGAGTTCGGATTTCAGAAAAAACCTGGTGTACGGCACCAGCGTCCGAGGCGGAGGAACCAGTTACGGGGCCTATTCCTATGGATTCAACCTATGGGCGAATCTTAAAATCGGAACCCGCTTTTCCATGAAAGTCGAACCCGGTTATCGCTTCAACCGCACTCTGGATCAATACATCATGACCATCGATGACTCTTCCCGCGTCGAGATGTATGGCAAGCGCTATATCGTGGCACAGCTGGATAATGAAACCTTTTCCGCCAGTATCCGCCTGAACTATACCTTTACACCGCGATTGTCCCTGCAGGCCTACATCCAACCCTTTGTCAGCAGCGGGTATTATACCGATTACAAGGAATTTGCCCGGCCCCGGTCCTATGAATTCACTCATTACGATTCCACCGGACAGCGTATAAAATTCAATGATGAAACATATGAATATTATATCGGATCCGGCGGGGACCATGATCTGGATCCGCGCTTCCGTTATTCATCCTTCATCGCCAACGCCGTCTTGCGCTGGGAATTCCGGCCCGGCTCCACACTGTATTTCGTCTGGACCCGCAATGCAAGTGAATGGAATACCCAGGGCAAACTCGATCTTAATTCCGGCCTCAATAATCTCCTGTCACTGACAGCCAGCAATCTCATTGCAATCAAAGTCACGTATTGGTTTGATGTCTGAAGACTACCATCAGAAACACCCCAAAACAATATAATGGATTTCACCAATAGCGGGCACGTGAAATCAATGTGAAATGAAACTCCCGTTGCCCACACTTCGATTTTTTTCACTCATGTTGGAGGATATATGTCAATATTGACAGCCATTGTTAATATTTTTTTAGCGCCATCGGAAGCATTTCCCATTCTCCGGGAAAAAGATTCGGCCCAGACACGCAGCATATTTCTAGGCATTCTCATTTTTCTTGGATTGATCAATCTGGCGGTCCTGAAAGACCTGTATGCCGAAGTACAATATGAACAGACCGTCGAACGGATTGAAAATTCAAGCCGGATTCCGGAAGACCAGAAAGAGCAGTTAATTTTGGATATGGAAGATCGCTTTGAGAATCCCTCCCCGGCCGCAATTGGCATCATGTGGCTCACCAATGCGATCAGCTATCCCATCCGTGTTTTGTTCATGGCTTTCATCGTGATGATGATTGGAAATTTCATTTTCGGCGGGAGGGAAAAATTCGCAACCATCCTCAACATGACGGCCCTGGTCTATATGGTCTGCATTCTGGAATTACTGGTAAAAATACCCCTCATGCTGAATCAGTGGTCCATTGACATTCACACCGGACTGGGAATTCTGGGTTTGGGTGAACCGGGTTCTTTTCTTTATTATTTCATGAACGGCATGGATTTCTTCGCCGCCTGGCGCATCGTCCTGCTGGGTCTGGGAGCAGGGTATTTATATCAGAAAAAACCGGGCGGGTTCATTGTAGCTTTGTTTATCTACTGGATTCTGCAAAATGCCTTCACCGCCGGACTGGGAGCATTGTTTGTCTGATGAAAAACGTCCTGTTCATCCTTCTTTTCAATCTTGTCCTGGCCCAGACCTATACCCTGGAGCAATGTGTCGACATTGCCCTGAAAAATAAGGTAACGGTACAGTCGGCCGAATTGGATGTTCAATCCGCAGTGGCCGGCAGAAAAGCGTCCTTCAGTTCCTTGCTGCCCCGTGCCACGCTGAGTTCGGGCCTGAATGACGGTGAAACAACGGTGGCTGGTATCACAGCCGGACAGACGACCTGGTCAGCCGGTCTGGCGCTGTCTTCCACGCTCTATGACGGCGGGAATACCTGGCGTCAGGCCCGTATTGATAAATTCAATGTTGCCGCCGCCGAAATTGCCCATACGGAAACCGTCCTCAAAGTCAAATCAGATGTGTACAGTGCCTATTATCAAGCGCTGAAAGCCCGGCATCTCCTGCAGTCGGCTCAGGAGGATCTGGATCTGGCCCGGGAACAACTGGATCTGGCCAATCTACAATTTGACCTGGGAGCTGTCAAGAAAACCGATGCCCTGAAAGCCGAAGTGAAGTATGGCCAGGCCAGGGCGGCCTTTCTGTCAAAACAAATAGCCGTGGATAATGCCAAACGCCGCCTGGCCAATGCCATGGGCATTGTACAGTCCCTGGAGGATTTCACGATTGCCGACCTGCCCGGTCATCCTGTCAATGTACCGGATTTTCCGTCCGCCTTGAATGAAATGAAACAGCACAATCCCAGCCTTCTCCGCCAGAAGATTCTGGTCACAACCAGCGCCCTCAATTATAAAGTGGCCGGTGGGGCTCGACTCCCTTCCCTTTCGGCGCGTGGCGGCTATACGACCAGGGCTGATAAAGCCGGCGGCTTATTGCAGGATTACAACAAGAACTGGGATTGGTCCTTCGGCCTGTCCCTGTCATATCCCCTGTTTACCGGCTATGCATTGTCTTCGCAAACGCAGCAGGCAAAATACCGCTGGATGATCACACAAAATCTGTATACCAATCTGGAGGATGACCTGACGGTGCAGCTGAAAACGATCATCAATGATCTGAATAATTATCAGGATATCCTGCCCATTCTGGAGGATATTCTGATGGCGGCCGAAGAAGATTTAAAACTGGCGAATGAACGATACCGGCTGGGCGCAGCCATCATACTGGAAGTCCTGGATGCGCAGGTATCGGTAACCCAGGCCCGCACCACCCTGATCAATACACGGTACGATGCTCTCCTGCAGGAAGTGGCATTGAAAACATTGTTAGGAACACTTTAACCCTACCACATGAGGTCAGTCTTGGCTAAACAAAAAATATCATCAAAAAAGAAATGGATCGCGGCACTGGTGCTGATCATCGTCCTTGGCAGTCTGGTTGCCCTTACCCTGCTCAATTCCGATTCCAATGCCCTGCGAGTGGAAACGGAAAAAGTCAAGCGGCAGACCATCATACATAAAGTCAACGCCAGCGGGACGATTCAACCGGAAGTGGAAGTGAAGATCAGTGCTACCATTTCAGCCTGGATTACGGAAATCACGGTGGAAGAAGGTGATTACGTGGAAAAGGGACAACACCTTATTTCACTCGATGAGAAACAGATCCGGGCTTCCTTTCTCCAGGCCCAATCCTCGGTGAAATCGGCAGAGGCTACCTTGCGGAAGATCCAGGCTCAGCGGAATCGCATACAGCAATTGTATGATCAGGGGCTGGTTTCCGATCAGGAGCTGGAGGCCATCGTGGCGGAATTCGAACTGGCGGAAAGCCGCCTGGAACAAGCCCAGGCCGCCCTGGAGCAACGCCGGGATGAACTGGACAAAACACAGATCCTGGCACCCCAGTCCGGTACCGTCACCAAGATTTACAAGGAAGTGGGTGAAATGGCATTGGGATCGGTTTTCCAGGCCGATGTCCTGATGGTCACGGCTGATTTATCCAATATGGAAGCCGTGGTTGAGGTCAATGAAAATGACGTGATATCGGTGGTGGTGGGCGATACATCGGAAATTGAAATCGATGCTTTTCAGGACACCGTTTTCTATAGTGTCGTCAGCGAAATCGCCCACATTGCCCAGACCACCGGTTTCGGGACCCAGGAACAGGTAACTAATTTCGAAGTCCGTATACGCATGCTGGATGTCCCGGCCGGAATCCGACCGGGAATGAGCGCCACGGCCAACATTATTACCGACGTCCGCCATGATGTTTTGGCCATTCCGATCCAGGCCCTGACCGTGCGTAAGAAGGGCGCTGAAACAGAAAAACTGGAAAAAGGGAAAAAACACCGTCGCCGGAAATCAAATCGCGGCCAGGATATGAAGGGTGATTCGGACAAATTGAAGAAAACAGAGATGATGGAGGTAGTTTTTGTCGTATCGGACACGGCTTATGGAGGAAATCCCAAAGGGACAAAAAAAGGAACCCGGTTTGCCCTGATCCGTCCCGTAAAAATCGGAATTTCAAGCGAAACTCATTATGAAGTCCTGTCCGGTCTCAGGGAAGGCGATGAAATCATTACCGGTGGTTACCGGGCCATCAGTCGAGATTTACAACAGAACATGGAAATCACCACGGGATCATCGGACCGGGACCAGGATAGCCAATGACACAGCAGAGCCTAATTTCCCTTCGGGGTATCGAACGCATGTATGAGGTAGGCGAAGAAAAAGTATTTGCCCTGGCCGGTATCGATCTGGACATTCATCAGAACGAATATGTTTCCATCATGGGGCCTTCCGGGTCTGGAAAATCGACCCTGATGAATATTATCGGCTGTCTCGATTCCCCCACTGCCGGATTATACACCTTCGGCGGGGATCCGGTCCATGCCATGGATGATAATCAGCTGGCGGCAATCCGGAACCGCCGGATCGGTTTCGTTTTCCAGACCTTTAATCTGCTGCCTAAGCTCTCTGCCCTTAAGAATGTGGAATTACCACTCATCTATGCCAATGTTATCCGACAGGAACGACTGGCACTGGCACGAAAGGCTCTGGAGAACGTCGGTCTGGGTGACCGGATCAAACATAAACCGAATGAATTATCAGGCGGTCAGCGACAGCGGGTGGCCATTGCCCGAGCCCTGGTAACAAAACCGGATATAATTCTAGCCGATGAACCGACCGGGAATCTGGACTCAAAAAGCGGGGAAGATATCATGAAATTATTTGACGCCCTGCATGAGGCCGGTAATACTATCATTCTTGTTACCCATGAATCGTATATCGCCGAACATGCCGACCGGATTATTACCATCCTGGATGGAAAAATCAACGTGGACCGGAGTAAACTGGACTCATCAGGCGCCAATGATTAAACTTTTCTCGGAAAATATGATTATCGCCCTCACGGCTGTCTTTGCCAATAAAATGCGGGCTCTCCTCACGACCCTGGGCATTGTGATCGGTATTCTGGCCGTGACCCTGATGGGAACGCTGATCTCCGGTCTGGACCAATCCTTTGAAAAAAGTATGTCCTTTTTGGGTCGTGACGTATTATTCATATCCAAGCATCAATGGTTTTCGAATGATAGTTGGTGGGAGGTCCGTAACCGACCCGATATCCGGTTGAGTTACGTGGAAAAGATTAATCAATATTCCCCTTACGTCCAGGCCGTATCCCCCACTTTGCAGCGGGGAGTGGATGTGGCCTACGGTGACGAAAGTCTCACTGGCGTTGCCCTGCAGGGGACCACGGCGGATTATATGCTGACATCTTCGACCAACGTGGTTGAGGGAAGATTTATTACTCCGGGCGATGACCGTTCCGGCTCCCGTGTTGTCGTCATCGGTTATGACATAGCCGAAAATTTATTCAAAAATCTCGATCCCATTGGTCAATATCTGAAAATTGGACCGTATAAGTTCCGCGTAATTGGTGTTGTGGAGAAGCAGGGAAAATTCCTGGGATTATTCAGCATGGACAATCGTGTGACCATTCCGGTCGGAACCTATTTACGACTATTTTCCCGGCGGGGCTGGGTTCAGCTGAATGTGAAAGTGGATGCGGACCACATTCGGGAAGCCAAGGAAGAACTGACGGGACTGATGCGCCGGTTGCGGGGACTGCGACCGGGTGAGAAAAATAATTTTGCCATCAATGAACAGGAAGCCTTCCGGGATACCTACAACGGAATCAAACTGGCCATTGGCGGAACTGGAATTTTTATCACCGTCCTGTCTCTCGTTGTGGGTGGAATCGGTATCATGAACATCATGTTTGTTTCCGTAAAAGAGCGAACCCGGGAAATCGGTGTCCGGAAAGCCATCGGTGCCACCCGCAACATGATTCTGGGACAGTTCCTGATTGAGGCCGTGTTTATCTGTTTGGTGGGGGGATTGTTTGGTTTGGCACTGGCCTGGGTTGGCAGCGCATTAATCGACAAATATGTTTTTCCTTCCGCTATGCCGGTCTGGCTGGCCATTCTCTCCCTGGTATTATCCTTAATCGTAGGAATTATTTCGGGAATTGCCCCTTCCTTTAAAGCCGCCCGCCTGGATCCCATCGAAGCACTGCGTTATGAGTAAGACGAAACGAAGCCATCTGAAAAATACATTGAAGGAGAGCTTCCGCATGGCATTGGAAGCGATCCGGGATAATAAACTGCGCAGCAGCCTCACTCTGCTGGGGATTACCATCGGTGTTTTTTCTGTCATTGGAAGCATGACAGCCATCAGTACGCTGGAATCATCCATTAACAGCGGGCTGAATGTATTCGGCACCAATACCTTCAACATTCAGAAATACCCCGCGATTCGGATCGGAGGCCATACCCGGAATAAATACCGGAATCGCAAGAATTTTACCTACCGTCAGTTCGAAGAACTCAAACGGCGGGCCAAGCTCCCGGCTCTGGTGAGCGCTTCTACGGGCACGGGGGGACGGTCCATCAAATATAAGGATAAGACGGCCAAACCCAACCTTTATGTCGCCGGCGCGGATGAGTGGACCCTTCGTCTTTATAATACGTTTCTCGGGGAAGGTCGGAACCTTACACAGCAAGATGTGGATTTCTCCCGCCGTGTTGTCGTCCTGGGAATGGATGCTGTGGATCAGTTATTTCCCTTTGAAGATCCCCTGGGGAAAAATATCACCATTGATGGCATTCGCTATACGGTAGTCGGAGTCGCCGAACGTAAGGGAGAAATGTTCGGTGAGAGCCAGGACAATTATCTCCTCATCCCCATTACCACCTATCTGAACCGGTATGGCAGCCGCTGGACTTCATTGGATATTACAGTGGAGGCCCCATCGGCAGAGCTGTATGATAAAACTCGAGACGAAGTGATTGGACTGTTGCGTGTCATCCGCAAAGTGGAGCCGGGAGCTGAAAACGATTTCGAAGTCACATCCAATGCCGAATTGCTGGAAACCTTCGGCGGTTTTACCCAGGGGGTAAAACTGTTTGCCTTTGCCATCAGCATCATCGCGCTACTGGTGGCTGGGATAGGAATTATGAATATCATGCTGGTTTCCGTAACGGAACGGATCAAGGAAATCGGGATTCGCAAAGCCATCGGTGCCACACGACAGGATATTCTTTTCCAATTTCTGTCGGAAGCTGTTTTCCTCAGTGAATTCGGCGGCATCACTGGTGTCCTCCTGGGAATTCTGGGCGGCAATGCCGTATCCATGATTTTTCATATTCCAGCGGTTATTCCCATCGACTGGGCCCTCGCTGGTCTCCTGATTTGCTCTATTATCGGGATTGGATTCGGCAGTTATCCAGCCTGGCGGGCCTCAAAACTTGATCCCATTGAATCGCTGCGGTTCGAATAATTTCATCGCTGGGAATATTTCTTTTCCCAATCATATCCCGCTTGAACCCGCCGGGCAAGTCGGCCTAAATTTCTTAAACTGATAAGATCAATGACGGATCATCTCCACTTCCCGGGCCACGTCCCTGGTGATTGTTTTCTCAATCACCACCGTTCCGGGACTCCAAAATCATGCTCCGGAATCATCGGGCGATGAGCTGTTACGGTATCATTCCGGCCCGGTTGGGTTCCACCCGTTTCCCAGAAAAAATCTTAGCCGATATCCATGGTAAACCCATGATTGTGCGTGTCGCGGAGCAGACCCAAAAAGCAAGGAAAATTGATCGGCTGTTGGTTGCCATTGATAACCAGAAAGTGGCCGCCGTTCTTGATGAATACAATATTCCCTGGATCATGACTCATCCTCAGCATCGTTCCGGCACCGACCGCATATATGAAGCTGCCCGCGTCTTCTCACCGGACATTGTCATCAATATTCAGGGGGATGAACCATTAATGGATCCCGCCATTATTGATGCAATGGTGGCCTTGTTTAACCGGCCGAAAGTTGAAATGACCACGGCCGTATCTACCGCCTTTTCTCCCGGTGATTATGTTAATCCCCATATTGTCAAAGCATTTCTGAACCCTGCCGATCACGCCATTGATTTTGTCCGAGAAGTCAATCGTTATGAAATAGGCGGATGCTACAAGCATCTGGGGTTGTATGGGTATCGCTGGAACACGTTGGAAAAATTTGTTTCACTGCCACCGGGGAAAGTAGAACAAGCCCTGCGTCTGGAGCAGTGGAGAGCCCTGGAAAACGGAATAACCATTTCCGCTGTTATTACCGATTATCCCCATCATGGTGTGGATACACCGGACGACATGGAATATGTATTAACACAATGGAAAGATTTAAAGCATTATGACTCCTAAATGTCCTGTAAAATATATCTTTGTCCTTGGCGGTGTCATATCCGGCCTGGGAAAAGGCATTGCTGCCGCATCCATCGGTTACCTGCTTAAAAGTGCCGGACTCCGGGTCACTATTCTGAAACTTGATCCCTACCTGAATGTGGATCCGGGAACGATGAATCCCTATCAGCATGGCGAAGTATTCGTCCTTGACGATGGTTCGGAAACGGACCTTGATTTGGGACATTATGAACGTTTCATCGATGTCAATATGGGCAAGGAGAATAATGCCACTACGGGGCAAATTTACAGTACCGTACTGGAGCAGGAACGGGCGGGGGATTACCTCGGCGCCACGATTCAGGTTATTCCTCATATTACCGACGAAATCAAGAATAGGATTAAAGCCGTCAATACTCCGAAGAAATATGATGTTGTCATATGTGAAGTCGGAGGTACGGTGGGTGACATTGAAAGTCTCCCTTTCCTAGAAGCCATCCGTCAGCTTTCAGTCTCGGTGGGATACCACAATCATCTCATTGTGCATTTAACCCTAGTGCCCTATATCAAAGCCAGTGAAGAATTGAAAACCAAGCCCACGCAGCATTCCGTCATGAAGCTGCGGGAAATCGGTCTGGCCCCTGACATCATCATGTGTCGTTCTGAACGACCGGTGACCAAGTCCGTCCGGGAGAAAATCGCCCTGTTTTGCAACGTCCCGTCCACCCATGTCGTCGAAGCCAAGGATGTTCATAGTATCTATGAAGTACCGCTAGTATTTCATCGACAGAAAGTGGAACAGTTCATTCTGGAACGCTTTCAAATCGACCAGCAGCCTCATATCGAACCGCTGGAAACATTCATAGCCCGTTACCGCAAACCACAGCATACGGTTACCATTGCCATGTCCGGTAAATATATCGAATTACCCGATGCCTATAAAAGTGTAATGGAATCCTTTGTCCATGCCGGCGTGGAAAACAATACCCGCGTGAATCTGAAATGGGTCCAGAGCGAAGATATTACGGATGAAAATGCCGCCGAACACTGGTACGGTGACGTAGATGGCATTCTGCTCTTGCCCGGGTTCGGTTCCCGGGGATCGGAAGGAAAGATTCTCACCAGTAAATACGCCCGGGAAAAGAAAATTCCCTACCTGGGTATTTGTCTGGGGTTGCAGTGCGCCACCATTGATTTCGCCCGCAATGTATGCGGCCTGACAGGAGCTAATAGTACCGAATTTGTCAAGGATACCCGCTATCCTGTCATTGACCTTATGGAATCCCAACGGGCCATCAAGGCCAAGGGTGGTACCATGCGTCTAGGGGCCTATGAATGCGAATTGGTACCCGGGACAAAGGCCTACGCGGCCTATGGCAAACGTCGCATCACCGAACGGCACCGCCATCGCTGGGAAGTAAACAACCGGTACCGGGCCCGGTTGGAAAAATATGGAATGGTCATTTCCGGATTTAATCCTGAATTGAATCTGGTGGAAATTATTGAACTGAAGGATCATCCCTGGTTTGTGGCGTCACAGTTTCATCCCGAATTAAAATCCAGAGTCACCGCCGCTCATCCCCTGTTTCGTCAATTTGTCGGTGCCGCGGTACGTTTTCGTTCCAATAAATAAAGAGCCACCGAGAGGACTCGAACCTCCGACCCGCTCATTACGAATGAGCTGCTCTACCAGCTGAGCTACGGTGGCATTCGGGGTCTGAAAAAGCGGCGAAAACTACAATTTTTTTTTTACTGATAAAAGCGATCTGATCCATCCTTGCGTCCGTTTTGGCGGGAATATAGGGCTAGGGTTCAGCCGCCCTTCCTCCTGTCATTTCCGTCTGGAACATAATATTTTGCAGTCCGCCAGGCACCATAGATTTCGCCGCCGTAATACGCCAGAAATAATAGGCTGTAAACCGCCGCCCGAACGTGATGATTATATTTATACATCAGGTAGGCCGCGCGGCCAGTACCAATAGTCAGGCATCCGCTTAGTAATCCTTCGTACCAGCGTCCCGCATAGATTCGTCCCACCCCGGGCAGAATCGCCGATAACAGGGCAGCCTTAAGCGGTCGCTGGCTGGATTTGCCCGCCGATGGTCGGACCGGATCAATCAGAAAGCCGGCTTCATTTATCACGCCGCCGGCAAGCCGGTGATAATGATAGGCACCGGGATTACACCGCACAATCCGGTCGCTTGCGACAAATATTCCGGGCAGGAGACCGAAATCACGAATGGCCAGGGCCCCATAATTACTGCAGGATGGATAGAACTGGCAGTTCAGGAATTCGGTATTATAAGATATGCGTTGCCAGCCGGCAATGGGAAGCAATGTCAGCTTCCTGGGCCATGACACTTCCTTGTCAATCAGCAGGGAATCGGCTGGATAGGATATTTGCGCGGAAAGAAGTCTCATCCCAAACCATGCGAAAATCATTACACGTTTCCAATTTTTCATGGTAATATTGTACAATCGTTGATCAATTTCCAGGACCATGAAACTACAGGGTATGATTCGATACTGCCACCATATTTTGGTTTTACTGATTTATTGTTTCCTCACCCGGGTATCGGCACAGGACACATTGCATATCCTATATACCAACAACACCAACGGTGCCCTGGAAAATTGTTATTGTCCCGATCATCCTCTGGGGTCACTGGAAAAACGATCGGTATTCATTCGGGAATTTCGCCAGAAGCACCCCCAGACCCTGGTATTGGATGCCGGTGATTTCTGGGGCGTGACCGATCGCCTGCTGCTGAAGGATTCCCTGGTAACTGCGGCCTATGCCCAAATCGGCTACGATGCAATTCTACCCGGAGATCAGGAAATTACCCGAACCGCACAACAGGGATTATCCTGGCTTTCTGATTTGAAGGCTGACATCGTCGTCGCCAACCTGGCCGCACCCGAACTGCCCGGAAAACGGTCTTATAAAATAATAACAGTCGGATCAACCCGAATCGGCATTACGGGCATCATCGGTTCTTCAGCCCTGAAATACTATCCCGAAACACTTAAAAACCGTATCACTCTTCTGCCTCCTGCCAAGGTCCTGGGTCAGATTATTCCGGAAATGCGGGAACAATGTGATTTTGTCATTGTCCTTTCCCATCAAGGTTTGGACCAGGACCGGAAACTGGCGCAGAAAAACCTGGATATTGATATAATAATCGGGGCTCACAGTCAATCTCGAATCGATAGTACCATTCAGGTTGGACGCACAACCATTGTTCAGGCCGGCAAAGAAGGCTATTATGTCGGAATTCTTTCCGGGACCGTTTTATCTGGAAGTAAAACCGTAAATTTCATTGCCCGGCTGGAACCCATGACCTTAGATTTACCCGACGATCCTTTTGTGATGCGTCTGATAGAAGAATTTGAAACACAAACCGGTATAATTAATCGTCGCAAATTGCGGCTACAAAGAAGGTAAGATGGATAATCTTTTAACATTGCTGCAATCCAACCCTATTTATATGGGCATTGCCGGAATCCTGGCAATTATGGTGTTATTCAGTTTCATAAAGAAAATGTTCAAAATGGTGCTGGTTGTTCTTGCCATACTGGTCATTTACATTGGCTACATGATGTGGCAGGGTAAAGAAGTATCAATGGAAACCATCCAGAAGGATCTTGGTAAAGCAACCGGAAAACTGACGGAAAAGGTGGAAACTCTCCAGGATGATGCGGTCAATGAAACCGTGCGGAATATCCTGGACAAACAGTAATTACTGGATGGCTTTTCGTAGGCGTCCGGAAAGCAGACGCAATAAACTGAACATAATACCCGGATTCTGATTAAGTAATTCGGAAAAGCTCTCCTGAGATATTCGTAATAAAATACTGTCTTCCTCAGCTGCGGCGTCAGCCGAACGCGGCTCATCTTCCAGCAGCGCCATTTCTCCCATACAATCCCATTTCCCCAGTGATGCAATTTGTTTGCGGCCCTTCTGAATGGAAATCTTTCCTTCTACGATCACATACATGGCATCACCATCATCCCCTTCCTTGAAGATCACATCGCCCTGGAGAACGGAAACTTCTTCGGCAATCATGGCGATGCGCGAAATAATTTCAGCCGGTATCTTCTTAAACAGGGATACCGATTTCAGAAAGATGGTTTTTTCAAGTGTGGTATACATGGTCTCAGGAATATCAAATTTACTCAGAGATTCCGTTAATGTACCAATCCATGGTGCATTTTCTTTTTCCAGGCGGGAAAGGATTTCGGCCATGAGCGGCGTCAGCCTGATGCCTGTCCAATCGATCTTTTGTAATGTGGTAGTGTGCTGCGTCAGTGCAAAGGCCAAGGAAATGACCACCAGCCAATCATTTTTACTATAAAGAAAATCTTCCAGTACCGTATCGAGACGGGTGGGTAAGTTGGAAAAAAGTTTCCGCCCGGCCTGAACTCGTTCGTACATGGATAATCGATCAATCAGGGGGGTAACGAGGTCCCGTTCTTCCCTAGAGAAAATTGTTTCCAGCAATTCAAGTCCGTAGGAAAATTGTTCCGGGTCCCCCGATTGCAGTGATTTTATGCATTGATTGACGGGCACGGACAGGTCATCGATCGCTCCCAGTTTAACTAGGATCGGAATGGCCATTTGAATTTCATTCCGGAGATAATCTTTCAGTAATGTAGCCTCTGGATAATCTTTGATCAGGTAGAGGACCTGATAATGGGAATACACCCGCCGGGCCAGAAAGCGAATCGACGATTTAACGGCCCGGTTCGTCTTCCTAGTGATTCGGTCTTTACGACCGATATCCAGGAGAGCGTCCACAGCCAGGTTATAGATTGGCAATATCAGAGCATCAAAAAAGGATAACAGTATTTGCTGACTGCGTTCACCGGGAATAGTTCTCAGGGCAGCAATAATGCCCCGTTTCAGATTATCCGTCAATGGCGGTGTATTCACCAGGGATTGAATCACATCCAGAATGTCATCCCGCTGGTAACTGCGCAATGCTTTCCCGGCCGTCTTGGCTGCGCCGGGTAATCCCAGGTTTTCAATGATCGACGCCAGAAATTCAGTGGCAGGGTATCGTTCGGCAAATTGAATGCCGGCCTTCCGAACCCGTAGATCATCATGCGACAAATATTCAGGGATGCGGCTCTTTACCGGCAGGCTTTCATGGTCATAGCTGAATTCTATACCCAGACAAATTCGGTTGGGATCGTCACTATCCAGAAATTCCCGTAGGATGGCCTGAGCCTTCTCTTCCGGTCCTTGGCCAATCTGCAGAATGGCCCCGGCCGCCGCGGCCCGAATCCGGTCGTCACTATAATCGAGGAGACTGTTCAGATCTGGGATAGATTCCTGAATTTTTCGTTGCCCCGCCAGCGGAATGGCATCCACAAAGGGTTCCCTTACCAGATCCATGATAACCTGGTCATTGAACAAGTCGGCGGCGTATTTCAGGACTTCCCGACGAACTTGACGGGTACCCGATACCAGGAGTTCTTCCAGTGTTTCTTTCCAGGCATCGGGCGGGAAACTCTGGATGAGCTCCAGAATAAATAATTGTTCAAAGACCGTTCCCTTTTTCAGTGTTTTATCGATGGTTTCCACCATGGCATGGTTCAGGGAGTCCAATTGGAGATCCTCGAAATTCAAACGCCGGGCTGAAAGCGCTTCATTCAGGGTGTGGATATATCCCCGCCGGATGCGCACTGCACTGTACATCCAACCTATTACCGCCAGTATCGCAAAAATACTCAGGGCCGCCAGGGAAATCAGTTTGACAAGGAAAAAGGTAATGAATCCGGTCAGTCCATCCACGGTGGTTCGCAACGTTCCATCTATCAGCGGTTTACCGAATTGTTTCCGCCATTTTCTCACGGGTAACCACAAAAGCTGGACCGTCGGTTGATGAATCGTAAAAGTAAATGTCTGTTCAGCGAATTTTCCGATGAAGGCTGACAGCAGTACGGGATTGAAAATGAACAGGCCAAAGCCACCCAGCAATGACACGGGCAGGATCATGAGTCCGGCCAAGACACCAACGGTGGACAATAAGCGACCGGTGATGAATAACTGAATCATCAGGGACGCCAATCCGCTTACGGCATAGAATTTCCCGAAAAATACGGCCAGTTGGTCGGCATCCTGGTACGTGGTCCCGGCCATAAATTTGAATTGATAATCCACGATGGTAGCAGCTATCCCCATGGTGATAGTCATGAAGGCAATATGTTTTAAATATGGCGTGAATAACGGTTCATCCTTCTTACGGGATTCACTGGCTCTCTTTTTTCTGGCGGCCGGATGCGGTAGGCGGTTAATCCATAGCGACAACCCGATGGCTCCAGCGATGAAGGCCATGGTTACGAGGAGAATAAAACGTGAGCCGAACTGTAAAATAAACGGTTGCAGCCATAGCCCGATGGCGATGAAGGAAATGGAACCGCCGGCAGCGAAAATACTGAATAACCGTTTGGCCTGGCGGGAGTCAAACAAGTCTCCGGCAATAGTCCAGATCTGAAAGGCCAGGATAGTCGCCACAACTTCAATCCAGACATAGAGGACGGGAATCATCCATCGTTCCATCACCACCTGGATGGGAATAAGGGGAACGATGGCAACCAGTCCGGTAATCAACAATGTTTTATACGGACCGCGGCGCTGCAATAAGCGGGAATAAAGGGGGACAAAAATGCCAACCCCGATGGCGGCCAGGACAAACATCAACGGCAGGTAGGAAATATCAAACTGATTCAGAAAGAACGTGTCGCGGGCTGTTTTCCCGGATATACTGGCTGACACCAGAAAAAAGGATAGCAGAAACAGCAGTAGTACTGATTTTCCTTCCCCCGATTTGATTTGCAGCAGTTGACGAATCAAGGAAGCGAATCCTTACGGCAATTACAGGACGGCAAATTCGTTTACGGCATTTCCCAAGGCAGCAACAATGACCATTCCGACAATGACAAAAACAAATGCCACTATGTAGAGTAGTGCCACCAGGAAGAAATATTTATAGAATTCATCCATTGCTGTCAGAAAATCACGGCTGTCCCTGGTCTGAAAACTTTGGCGTAGAAAGGCTGTTGCCGCAGTCAGTCGCGTCCCGAGATAAATAAAAAACAGACTGAAGAGCATGACAGGAATCAGCCAGAGGATGTTTCCTTCGAAAGTAAAAAGCGTCAGTAGGTTCAATAAACCCATGACAATGGTAATACTTCCCAGAATCCAGCTCCAGCGGGCCAGGCGTTCCAGCCGGAGTAAATGACTATCGTGGATAGGAATGTTCAGGACAGGTGTTTCTTCCGGCGTCTGATTTGTATCTGTTATTTCGTCTACCATATAAAGTCCCATTTACAGTAAATCACTGGCTAATTCGGCCAGAGCCGACCGCTCACCCTTTTGTAGCGTTATATGGGCATACACCGGTTGTCCCACCATCCGGTTGATCAAATAACTCAAACCGTTGGACAGGCTGTCCAGGTAGGGCTGATCGATCTGTTCGATATCGCCGGTAAATACGATTTTTGTACCTTCACCGGCCCGCGTGATAATGGTCTTGATTTCATGCGGTGTGAGGTTCTGTGCTTCATCGACGATAAAATAGACTTTCTGGAAGCTGCGTCCGCGAATGTAGGCCAAAGGTGTAATAATCAGTTTTTCTGATTCCACCATGTCGTTAATGCGCTGAAATCGGTCATCATCCTCGTGAAATTGATGTTTGATTACACTGAGGTTGTCGAAGAGAGGCTGCATGTAAGGGTCGATCTTGGAATGAATATCCCCCGGTAAATAGCCCAGATCGCGATTACTTAGAGGAATGATGGGCCGGGCCAGAAAAACCTGACGATACTTGGAACGGGTTTCCAGGGCCCCGGCCAGAGCCAGCAATGTTTTTCCCGTTCCCGCTTTCCCGGAAAGAGTCACCAGCGAAATATCGGGATTGGTTAACGCCGACAAGGCAAAGGATTGTTCGGCATTGCGCGGCAGGATGCCGTAAGCCTGGGTCTTATCCACTCGCGCTAACACCTGTTCCTGGTGCCTATAGGTGCACAGCGCGGATTTCTGACCGTTTTTTACAATATAATTCTCATTGGGGATGGGGTTTTCAATCTGAGAGAATTTGGCTACTGAAACGGAATAAGGTTCGGTATACAGGGCATCGATCAGGGCGTTGTCAACATCCTCCAACCAGCGGATGCCGCGATAGATTTTTTCAATGCTTTCCACCTTGTCGGTGGTGTAATCCTGAGCTTGAATTCCCACCGCCTTGGCTTTCATTCGCAAATTCGTATCCTTGGAAACAAGAATCACGTCTTCCGATCGTGTTTCTGATAAATAAAGGGCACAGGAAAGAATGCGATGATCCGGTGTGTCTTTCTGGAAAATTCGCTGGATGGCTTCTTCCAGTTCGCCATGGACAATCACCCTGACATTTCCTTTTCCCTCACCGATGGAAACGCCGTCGTCCGATATGATATCACCGGTGACCCGGTCCAGCTGACGCAGAAATTCCCGGGCATGAAAATTGATCATTTCATTGCCCCGTTTGAAGTGGTCAAGTTCCTCCAGAACGGCAATAGGTAGGGCAATATTGTTTTCTTCAAACTGATTCAGACAGGATGAATCATGCAGAATGACATTAGTGTCCAGGACAAAGAGTTTTGGTTTATTGGGTGGGGTCACACGTCAACGTTTTCTTAATTGATACACTCTCATTCGGTATGAATTTAACCGCTGGCTCAGGACAGTTCAAGCCTTCGAGCGGTGCTTATTCATAGGGAATGGGATCGCACGGCGTCAATCATGGCGCGGTAATTTTCCAAGCACACATAATCAGGGATACTGTTACTGGACCCGCAACAATAGGCTCCTTCCTGCCCCACGCTTTCGATGGTTCTCCGAACCGCCCGGCACACATCTTCGGGAGTCCCGCGGGATAGGATTTCGCCCACATCGATATTGCCTACCAGACATAATGTTCTCCCCACCTTTTCCCGAACTTCTATAATATCCATGGCCCGTGGTTCGATGGGATGAAGGGCATTGATGCCACATTCCCGGAGCTCGGGAAGGACGTCCCACAACACACCGTCGGAATGATAGATGAAAGGCTTGTTCCGGGCTTTGGCCAGAGTCCCGATTTTTTCCAACCAGGGGAAAAAATACTTTTCCAGATCCACCGGAGATATCATCAATCCCGTACTGTAGGCAATATCATCACTGTACCAGAGCGCGATAACATCCTCATAATCGACCATGGTTTCAAACATGGACAATACGGTGCTTCCGATCCGATCTACCACCGCCGCCACCAGATCCGGGTTTTCAAACAAGGCCAGGGAAAAGGTTTCGAATCCCATCAATTCCCAGCTCATGGTGAAAATATCGCCATATTGTCCGATAATTCCCATTCCTTCCGGCAGCAATGACCTCACCCGATCAAATTTTCCATAGTTGATTTCATTCGGTTTGAGAAAGGGAAATGCTTCAAAATCGGCCCAATCGTGGATGATGCCCCGGGTTTCCGGAGCCCAGGTCAGGGAAGCCGTAATACTTTCATCGCTGATGTAGCCGGGAACATGAAAATCGGCTTCCGGCTGTAATTTGATAAAGTCGTAACCGGCCGTGGCCCAAAAGGCAACATCGTCTTCCAAAGACCGTACGGGCCGGCCCAAGATGGCGTCCTTCACAGAGGGATGGATTCCCAGCTCCATTAGGGGAACATATTCGCCCTTTTCGCCCCACAATGTTTTAATCAATTGTGTTTTATCCGGTCGCATGAATGTGTGCATCGATTGGGAAGGGGAAATTAATCATGGTAAAACTCTCATGGTGACAGAATTCGTGCCTGTCGTAATTTAGATTATGCCGACACTTGAAACGATTGCCGAAAATATTGATCGAGGCGACCAGGATATGGTACTCCGCCTGGTCCGGGAGGCACTGGAGGTCGGACTGTCCCCCGAATATATTCTGAACCAGGGACTCATCCCCGGAATGGATGTGGTCGGCGAAAAATTTAAACGGGGCGAATATTTCATTCCCAATGTTCTCCTGGCGGCCCGTGCCATGAATCAGGGTATCGCCCTGCTGGAGCCTCATCTTGCGGCCGCCGGATTTCAGGCCTGCGGTAAAATTATTTTGGGAACAGTGGCTGGCGATTTGCATGATATTGGGAAGACTCTGGCCGGGATTTTATTCAAAGGAGCTGGATTTCAGGTCATCGATCTGGGAACAGATGTGAAGCCGGACCAGTTTCTCACGGCGGTGGAAAAGGAAAATCCCGATTTTCTGGGTTTGTCCGCTCTACTGACCACGACCATGCTCAACATGGGAAAAACCGTCTCCCTGCTGCGGGAACATGACATTCGTTTGCCGGTCCTCATCGGCGGAGCGCCTACTTCTCGGGACTATGCCAATGACATCGGAGCTGATTTCTGGGCTGATACGGCGCAGGATGGCGTGGATTTCGTCCGGTCCTGCTTATCCCATTAAAAAACGATCCACTTCCTGCCGGATCCGGGCAATATATTCCGGTGTTGTTCCGCAACAGCCACCGATAATTCGCACTTTTCTCTCCAGTAATGTAGGAATGTACGCCCCATACTCCTCCGGAGATTCGGGAAAGTGGATTTCTCCCTGACGCATTTTCGGTGTTCCAGCATTAGCCTGAATCATCACCGGGATCGTACTGACGGCAGAAATTTCATCGACCAGCTTCACCATATCCTTTATGCCAAAACCGCAGTTGGTTCCTACGGCAGCCACACCTTCCTTCGTCAGGACAGATATACATTCCTCGACCGATTGTCCCATCATGGTGTGGTAACCGTTGGGGCCGGAAGTAAATGTCATCGTTGCGATCACGGTCATATCGCATTGCCGGCCGGCCTGTACCGCCAATACCGCCTCTGTTAAATCCATCATGGTTTCGACGCAAATCAAATCCACACCACCAGCTGCCAATCCGGTAACCTGGCGTAGAAAGCCCTGGAATGCATCGTCGGGATCCAGTGTGCCATAAGGTTGGAGTAGTTTTCCCGTTGGTCCACAGGAACCGGACACCAGAACAGTCTCCGGCAGATTCTTTTTCAGGAGAGAAGCTGCGGCCTGATTGATTTTTTCCGTATCCGCCTCCCTACCGTAATTGGCGAGTTTCAGCGGGGAGGCACCGAAAGTATTGGTTTCAATCATTTCCGCGCCGGCGGCAACATAACGACGGGCAATATCCAGCAGCATCTCCGGTTGGTCAAGGGCCACCATTTCCGGACAGCTCCCAGCTACCAGGCCGTCTGACTGCAGCATGGTCCCCCAGGCCCCATCCGCCACGATGACCTGTTTTTCTACCAGTGACGTGAGGAATTTATTCATTGCGCATCCTGATCTCCCGCATCCGGTCAAGGCAGGTTCGGGTAGTGCATGTCTGGCAGCAAACATAATGCAAAGGGAAAATATGGGTTCGGGAGCTTCCTCCCACCAGAGCGCCGGAAACGGATTTCATAGGATGCATTACAAAGGATTCGGAAAGATGAACGCCGATTTTTTCCGGATGCAGCATGCCAAATAACTGTTCCTGATGTTCGACCGGCCAGCCACAATACCCCGGACTATAGGCCAGAAATACCGTCATATACTTTTGCTGTAATTTTCTTTCCAAATAGCGACTGAGTTGTTCGGCTCCAAATGCCGCGAGGCGATCCAGCAAATAACCACTTAAAAAATCCCCCTCCTGAAACCAACGATCGGCACTTTCCCCCGGTTCCTTTCCCACCGTTCCACAGAACAGAAATAATTCCTGCACCCGGGACAGAATGTCGAATAGCGGGGTTGCTTCGGGATCGGCGATAGGTGTTAAAAAAGCGGAGGTGAACTCATCTTGCGACAGGGCGCGGTAAATTATCCGCGGACAAGACAGGGACCGGAATTGATCATAAGCCCGGGTCCAGGCTTCCTCCATCCCAGCCTCCGGTATAGGATCCGGCCCCAGGATTTCCTTTTTCAGACAGGCTGACTCCGGTAAATAGGAGGACGGTATTTCTTCCTGAATCAATGGTTCCATAAGCCACGTAAAATACACAGAATTCCTGACAATTGAGATGATTTCATCAGGGAACCGGGAATTCCCGGTTGTAATTTTCTGAAAAACCTGAGGCTGCTATGTTTAAAGAAGACTTAATGCAAGGCCAGACCATGGTCATTACCGGCGGGGGAACTGGTTTGGGCAAATCCATGGCTCGGCGCTTATCCGAATTGGGGGCCTCCATCGCCATTACCAGCCGGAAAATGGATACCCTGGAAAAAACTGCAACTGAAATTTCATCAGCCACTGGTCATCCCGTATTCCCCGTGGCCTGCGATGTGCGCAAACCGGCCATGGTGGAAACCATGACCAACGCCGTCGTTAAGGAATTCGGTCAGATCGACGGACTCATCAATAATGCCGCCGGGAATTTTATTTCCCCAACCGAAAATCTCACGCCCGGCGGATTTAAAGTGATCGTTGATATTGTACTGAACGGAACATTTAATACGACCCAAAGCATCGGCGCGGTGATGCGAAAACAAAATCGAGGTTCCATTCTGAATATCATAACGACTTATGCCTGGACGGGCAGCGGCTATGTTGTCCCTTCCGCGGCCGCCAAGGCCGGTGTCCTGGCCCTGACGCGTTCCCTGGCTGTGGAATGGGCCAAGTACGGTATTCGCAGCAATGCCATTGCCCCCGGTCCCTTCCCCACTGAGGGCGCGTGGAAACGTCTGGTACCGCCGGGACTGGGGATCGAGCGGGCCATGAAGAATCGTATTCCCCTCAAACGGTTTGGCGAACACCACGAGCTGGCCAATCTGGTCGTCTATCTCATGAGTGAGGAAGCCGGCTATATCAATGGCGAAGTCATAACCATCGACGGAGGTGAATGGTTAAAGGGCGCCGGTCAGTTTAACGGCCTGGATATTATTCCCAAAGTTGCCTGGAAGGGGCTCCGGGCCTTGCGAAAGGGAAAATGACCGGCTTTACAGGTTGAACAAATAATTATATTTAACCAATAATACATCATTGGTCGGGCGGCGAAATATCCGCTGTAGATCACGTAAACCATAATACGATCCGTCCGATATGTAGTCTGTCATGCCTCGGGACCATACCAAGTAGAACAATGATCCAGGTTTGAATTCCCAGCGTAAGACCAGATTGGAATTGAATGCTTTATAGTTGAAATCGTAATTATCGATAATATAATTCGGAACTGTATTCAGATCGGAATCAATTTCCCAGACATTCGATGTCTCATTGAATCGGAGTTGTGCCTCATTAAAGGATAAGTAACGGTCGGAAAATTCCGTCGCTTCAGGATCCACCAATGCCTTAAATCCGTCATATCGTCCAGCCGTCACAAACGGTTGTCCATAAAACTGCAGTGTCAGATTGGCGGTAATGGTATAATCGACGCGTAGAGTGGTTTGCAAAGTATTTTGAATCATATCGGCCAAGATGTAGGTCTTCTCTCCCGTTTCCTGATCGATGGAAGCTGAATAATCGTACCAGGATGACCAAGTATCAAAGGACTGGTTTACCGAACCCGACAATACCAGGGACAGGTAGTCCGTTGCCTGCCATTCGATATCCGAAAATAGTCCATGCCAGTAACTGCCGTTTCGATTCCTCCCCTTCCAGCCATTCACCGCAATATTGATTTCGTCCCGGTTGTCACTGCCGATAAAAAACCAGCCGTTAACACTGGGGTCATTCATGACTTTTGGTCCCCCCCACAGCGCCGTACGATGATACGCCGGGCCCTCGATATTCAAACCACCACCCAAACGCCAGTAATTCATCAGGGTCATGTTTCCGTTCAGGTTGCCACCCAGAGCCAGACGCTCGTGATCAAATGTTTCGCCATACCAGATGTTGTGATTTATATTGTATCGACGAACAACCTGGCCGGGATCATTCTCCCTGTAATTAATCCACAAAAAGCGTATTTTGCTGTCCACATCCCGGTGATACCCCAGATCATTGGCTTCAAATCCGGGTGAGAAAGTCCATTCCCCCACTCCACCGCGCCAGTCACCCTGAATTTTGGTCAGTAAAAAAGTATGGGCATACCCACGTAGCATTGTCCTCGTGGTATCCAGCGTAAGATGGGTTGCGTCGGGACGCTGAAAATAGTGGATACTAGATGACTGGGTTTCCCTCATTGCGTCGGGGTGTCCGGCGACTTGGGTTGCTGAAAAAGACGCCATTATCAGGAACTGGTTATTATAGAAGCGGTGGTTCGCATCGAAACCGATCGCGTAGGCATCCCGGTGGAGCCATTTTAAATGATCCGCTTCCAGGTTACGGTTGGTGGCGGTAATCATTCCGCCCATGGTGGTTTGTCCTTCCTGGAAATCTTTCTGAAGGCGAC
>JBHHUC010000113.1:0-3633 GCA_046861395.1 Fidelibacterota bacterium | reverse complement strand
CTGCAGAACCTCGGCCTGAAATATGCCTCCAATCGTTGCGGTCACCATTCTTGGCAGACCAAAAATATCCCGACTGTCGACCGGACTTAATAATCGCAATTTATCGCCGACCTGTAATTGCAGACGCCGGGCCAGTGTCTGTCCCACGAATACTGGTTGATGTACGCTGGTATCCCTTTCCGTCCATTGCAATGTATAGAAGCGAGCAACCTGATCAATCGCGACCGCCTTAAGCTGCACCAACCGCCTTTCGCCAACCTGATTCAGCACCAGTCCCTTTCGCTCCATGAAGGGCATGACCATTTTGACCGCCGGATGATCCGGCTTGTTCATATTGATGTTTCCAATAACCCGGATATCACCTTCAAAACCGACGATTTTCGCAATGACCTGAGATTCAAACCCCTGCATGACTGCCACCGAAACTATCAATGCAAATCCGCCAATACCCATGCCGAGAATGGCAATCCACCCCGTCACCCGGCTGGCACTGGACCCCTTTCCTCCCAGGGCGAACTTGCGGGCGATTTCAGTGGCAATATTCATTCATACCTCACGGCCTGGGCCGGTGGTATCTTGCTGGCTTGGAGAGCAGGAAATACCGACGCAAGGGTCGCGGCCGTTACACCGGCCAGCATGAGGCTCACAATAACGATAGTGGAAATCTGAAACGGAACCTGATCCATAAAATAAATATCTTCAGGTATTTGGATGAGTTGAAAAGTCGTCTGCAAATACACCATGATCCCGGCCAGCATGAGTCCCAACGCGGAACCAATGCAACCGATCATGAAACCCTCCAGACTGAACACCATGACAATGGAACGTGTCGGGAAACCCATGGCCTGCAAAATGCCGATTTCACGGACTTTTTCTACGATTATCATGGTAATCGCCGCCAGGATATTGATGACACCCACTAAAGTTATTAGACCGAATATAACCAGAATCGGGATGCGTTGCGTGTTGATCCACTGATACAAGATATGATGTTTTTCTTTCCAGGTCATGACATAATACGGATAACCCAGTTCCTCATCCAGAGACTGGTATAGAGGAACGGTTAATTTGCTGTTATTCAGGATGATTTTTTTCCCAGTGATGTTCCCTTCCATTCGAAACAGGACCTGAGCATTGTTCAGTCCAATGTAAGCCACCGTCTTGTCATATTCGAACAGACCGGAATGGAAAAACGCCGCCACACGAAATCCCCTTAACCTGTTTTCCGTTCCGGGTTGAGCCAGGGATTCCATATCGAACAGGACAACATGGTCACCGATGGCAATGTTTAGCTGGGATGCAAGACGATCACCCAATATGATCCAGGGGGTGTGTTTGTCCCGGAGTCCAGTAACGCCCAGCGGGGACAAGATATCCAGGTCTTCGATCCGAATGGCTTCCACCAGTACACCTTCAGCCCGGCTTCCCAGACGTAAAAGGGCCGGTTTTTGAATAAAGGAAATGACTCGAATTCCTTCCTGTCGGCCCAGAGAATCCAATGGATCGATTTTCTCCGACAGGGGTGAATTTAGAAAATGTTCTACCCGGATATGGCCGTCAAAACCGGCAATTTTATTCGACAATGTGGTTTCGAAGCCACTCAGTATACTCAGCGTAATGGCAAGAGCTGCGATTCCCACAGCCAGTCCAGCCACAGAAAGCCAACTGGCCAAGGACGTAAAACTATGTGGCAACGGTGATCTGATCAGGCGCCGGGCAATGTCTGGAATTAAATGCAATCCATCACCTCCCCAGAGCTGGGAACCGATATGGGTTGCGGTATACGGCGTCTATTGATCAATCGTTCTCAAGGCTGGAAATAAAATCACATCTTTTATCCAGCGGTTTCCGGTTAGCAACATCACCAACCGATCAATCCCCATACCCACACCGCCAGTAGGAGGCATACCGCATTCCACGGACTGTAGGAAGTTTTCATCCACAGGATGAGCTTCGTCCTCCCCTTCCAGTTTTAGGCGTTCCTGATGCTCGAACCGTTCCCGCTGGTCTATAGGATCGTTTAATTCGGTAAAAGCATTGGCGAATTCAGATCCCCCAATGAATAATTCAAATCGTTCCACTAAACCGGGAATTTCATTTCTGTGTGGTTTAGCCAGGGGAGAGATTTCTTTGGGATAATCGGTCACGAATGTCGGTTGAATCAGTTTGGGCTCCACCAGTCGCCGCATTAACTCATCCAACAGGCGACCATAATTAACCTGATCTGGTATGGCCAATCCATGAGTCCGACAGAGATCGACCAGGTCCTGCGTCGTGGCTTGGGAGAGATCCTTTCCTGTGGCATCCTGCAGCAATGTTAATATCGGTTTCCGGGCGAAAGGCTGAACCAGGTTGATTTCATCCTCACCCCACACAACCTGCGTTTTTCCAATAACATTGGCCACAGTTTTTATCATATCTTCCACCAGGTCCATCATGGTATAGATGTCGGCATAAGCTTCATAAAATTCCAACATCGTAAACTCGGGGTTATGATTACGATCGATCCCTTCGTTGCGGAAAATTTTCGACATTTCATACACCTTATCGAACCCGCCGATGATTAACCGTTTAAGATAGAGTTCATCGGCGATGCGCAGATAAAATGTTTGATCCAGAGAATGGTAATGGGTGGTAAATGGCCGGGCATTAGCACCACCGTATAGCGGTTGCAGAACGGGCGTTTCTACTTCCAAGTAGTCTCGGTTATCAAGGTATTTCCGGATTTCCGTTATGATTTTGGCCCGGTGAATAAAGGTCTGGCGCACGTCGGGATTTACAATCAAATCCAGATGTCGGTTGCGGTAACGTTGTTCTTTATCGGCAAAGGCATCGAATGTTTCGCCGTCTTTTTCCTTGACTATGGGCAAGGGTCTGATACTCTTGGAGAGAATGGTCATTTCCTCGGCATGAACGGAAGTTTCACCCGTACGCGTTTTGAAAACGTAGCCTTTTATTCCCAGGAAATCCCCAATGTCCAGCAGTTTAAAATGAGAATATTCTTCTTCACCAACATCATCCCGGCGGACATAGACCTGGATGCGCCCCTTGGCATCCTGGAGATGGCAAAAAGCCGCCTTTCCCATTTTCCGCAATGACATAATCCGCCCGGCGATGTTTACCGTTTGACTTTCCAGTGCGTCATAATGGCTGAGGATTTCCTCGCTGGAATGGGTAGGATTGTAATTGTGAGGATAGGGATTGACCCCGGCTTCCCGTAAAGCGTTTAATTTTTGGATCCGAAAATCAATAATTTGTTGCAGACTGTTATGTGGTTCGGTCATGAGTATTCTTTTATTGTATTTGTGAAATCAAGTAAGCTCGGATAAATTCATCCAGTTTACCGTCCATGACGGCCTGGATGTTTCCTGTCTCCATGCTGGTGCGATGATCTTTGACCATGTTATAAGGATGAAACACATAGGAACGGATCTGGCTGCCCCAGGCAATATCCATTTTAGAACTTTCCAGCTCTTTTACGGCTTCCTGCTCTTTTTCCTTTTCCAGTTTGATCAACCGGGATTTCAGAACTTTCATGGCCTGGGATTTATTTTTGTGTTGGGAACGTTCGTTTTGACACTGGACGACAATACCTGTAGGGAGGTGAGTAATGCGAATGGCGGAATCAGTCTT
>JBHHUC010000001.1:0-109829 GCA_046861395.1 Fidelibacterota bacterium | reverse complement strand
CGACCCTGGTATTGAATACCCCAACCGCTACCACCGGTTACTGTGTTGCCAGTGATAATCCAGTCTACATTATTGCAATTATGAACATAGGATTCGAAAGCTGTACCCGAAGAATTTGTGATTGAATTGCTGGCCAGCGTGTCATTAGAATTAGTGCCAGAAGTATAAATTCCAGTAACCAGATTTGTAAATGTGTTCCCAGTAATCTTGTTAAAATTTGCATTCTGCAACCTTATACCATATCCCTGCCCGGCTACAGAACTAACCACGTTTACATTTTTGATAATCACATGATGATGATTATACAATTCAAATGCTGTATTATTCCCATTAACAGTGATGGTATAACCGGCACCATCAATGGTGATATTATCCGCACCTATTTTTAACGCGGACCCGGCATAGGCCGATGCATCCAAATTGCCTGTAAGTGTCAGATTCGTTGTGATGGTTGCCCCTGGTGAAACCTGGGCCATGGAAATAGAAAACATAATGAATGTTACAGATAAGATTTTCGTCAATGACTTTAACATCGCATACTCCTTCTTGGTTGCCTGATTATTTTCTCCCGCAGCCGTTCAATCCCTATAAAAACAGCTCCCCATTCGTCTGCGGGCACGGGGAGATTAGGAGGGCAGGATTAGAAAAAGAAGGAAGCGGGGGTGATATGTCGCAAATGTACCCCCAATCGGTCGCAATTTTCTACGATTGTGACTTGACAGCGCTGGGGGTGGCGCCGAATTCCCGGCGGAACAGGCGGGAAAAATAACGGGTGTCCTGGAAACCCACACGTTGGGCCACTTCCCCGACAGTAAGGGATGTGTTTTCTTCCAGGAGAGTCCGAGCCTGGGCGAGACGGGTCTTGCGGAGCAGTTCATTGGGTGTAATGCCAGCCAGGTCCCGCAGGCGGCGCTCAAGTTGCCTGCGGCTGAGAAAAACAGCCCGAGCCATATTGTCAACGGTATAGGCCGAATCAGCCAGGTGGGAATGAATATCGTCCTGGAGCTGGACTAAAAAATCCTGGTCCGGGCCATCATAGGGAGAAATATCCCGGTTAATCATCCAAGTGTCAGAGAATTTCTTGATCAAAAGGCGGCGGTTCTGTAATAAGTTATTGACTTGGCTCAGTAATTCTTCGGGATTAAATGGTTTGGTCACATAAGCATCGGCCAGAGATACCAATCCTTCCATTCGGTCTTTGCGGTCGGATTTGGCCGTCAGCATGATAATTGGAACGTGGCTCAAAATCTTGTCGGAACGGATTTCCCGTACCATGGTAAAACCATCCATGCGCGGCATCATTACATCAGAAATAATAATATCCGGCAGAAAACCCCGGGCTTTTTCCAAACCGTTAATTCCGTCACCAGCCCATTCTGTGATGAACTTATCATCAAAACAATCGGCGATATATTCAGCCATGTCCCGATTGTCCTCTACAATCAACAGACCCGTGCGGCCACGGCGTTTTTCGTCGTTGACCTGAAAAGTTGCGGCTGTCTGTTCCTTTCCGGGAATGGCCGGCAATTCCAGTCGAAACACCGTCCCTTCTCTTTCCCGGCTGGAAACGGACACTGTGCCGCCGTGCAGTTCCGTTAATTCTTTTACCAGGGCCAGTCCGATACCGGTTCCGCCATGAGACCGGGTGAGAGAGGAATCCACCTGGTAAAAACGTTCGAATATTCGGTCTATTTTTTCCGCCGGTATACCCGTGCCGGTATCAGCCACCGTAATCACGGCCTTTTCTGAAGTCGGGATATCCAGATTCAGGTTGACCTCGCCCCCCTCAGGAGTAAAATCCACCGCATTTACAATCAGATTATGTACGACACGTTCCAGCCTGATTTCATCAAACCGGGCGAAGACCGGATGATCCGGCAGACGGACAAAGAAGGAAAGGCCAGCCTTTTCAGCGAGCGGACGAAGGGTTGTTTCGATGTGTTTGATAAATTGAACCAGATCGCCGGTTCGGAGATCAAGCGTGATGGTCCCCGCTTCTATCCGGGATAATTCCAGCATTTGATTCATCAAATCTTCCAGATTGTCCAAATTCCGCATGGTAACCTTAAAATGACGATCCAGATTTTTTTGCTGATGACTGGACAGGGCCAATTGGATATCTGACAGACGTCCCTTGATCAAGGTCAGCGGGGTTCGAAATTCATGGGATATATTGGCAAAGAATTCCGATTTCAGGCGGTTGACTTCTTCCAGGCTTTTTGTGATGAATTCCTGATCCTTTAATTGATTGCGTAAACGTAAACGTTTCAATTCATACCATCGAATAAACCAGAACATCCCCAGAATCGCCATGACATAACCGGTGAGGGCCCACCAGCTCAGCCAGGGAGGTGGAGACACGCGCAGTGTCAAGGATTTCCCCGATTTGTTCCAGATTCCGTAGGCATTGGCGGCCTGGATTTCAACCTGATAGGTTCCCGAAGGTAAATGCGTCAGAATAATGTCCCGTTTATTGGGCGGCAGGGTTAACCAGTCATCAATCAATCCGGTAATACGGTAACGATAACGGTTGCCGGGGGGATCGATAAAACTCAGGGCGGAGATTTCAAACGTTGTGGAAATATTCTTGTGGTTGACGGTTAATTCCTGCATATGATTGGGTGCTGACAGTGAGCGCCAGGCATTCTGTCCGGTTTTACTCAATTGCATATCAGCATTAAATACACTGATATCGGTGAAAGCCAGCGGAGGAGGCTTATAGGGAATCGTGAATTTTTCGGGGAAAAAACTATTCAAGCCGTTAATCCCGCCAAAAAACATTTCGCCGTTCCAGCCTTTATGCCAGGACCCCCGGTTAAATTCACGGCTTTGTTGTCCCGCCATCAGAGGAAAATCCCGAAACGTTTCCCTTGCCGGATCAAATCGCCATATACCGGCATTGGTGCTAAGCCATAGGAGCCCATTACTGTCTTCCATGATACCGTATACCACGCTGTTCAGTAGCCCTTCCTCTTCGCCATAATGTTTGAAACGAGTGGTCGCCGGGTTCAGAGGATTAAAATCATTGCCCAGCAAACGATTCAATCCGCCGCCCTTGGTCCCAATCCACAAATCACCACCCTCGGTGGGCAGGAGACATAAAATCCGATTATCGCTGAGGGACTGGGGCCGACTGTTTGAATGGCTCAATGTGATAAAATTATTTGTAAACGGATTGAATAATTTTAATCCGCTGTTTTCCGTTCCTATCCAAATATTACCATCTTTATCCTCAGTAATTGCGGTAACGTCGTGCCCAAGAAGGTCAGGATCTTTCAAATCAAAATGTTCAAACCGTTCCCGGATGCGATTTTCCTTTTTCAGGAGAACTGCACCCCGATCGGTACCAAACCATAAATCTCCCTTGCTTGTAAGAAAAGCAACAAATACAAAATCCCCTTTCCAGGACCCGGGATCATCCTTCCGGGAGGGAAAACGCTTAAATTCTCCGGTCCGGGGGTTTAGGCGGGTGAGTCCTTTCCCTTCCGTTCCAATCCACAGTTGTCCGGTTTCGTCTTCCACAAAACAATAAATATCAGGGCTGGGAAGCCCGCCTTTTTCATCGGCATCATAGCGATAATGTCGTGCTGTGCCTCTTTTCCGGTCAAAGGCCTTTAATCCCGTATATCCCCCCACCCACAGTACGGAATCCCGGTTCAGATAAATTCCGCGGACGCTGTTACCAGCCAAACTGTAATTATCGTCCGGAATGGCGGGGTAATACGTGAACAGAGGTTGCGTATTAAAGACAAATAGACCGTTTCCCCGGGTGCCGACCCACAGTAAATCGTCATTGTCAATTAACAGGGAATATATTCCCGCGGGATTCATTTCTTCCTTTTTTTGTTCATCCAGCCGAACAGCGAACCTCCTTCGCGATTTCAGATCCAGGCCGAATAATCCTAACCGGTCGGTACCGATCCACAGCTTACCGTGATTATCCTCGATCAGGGAAAACACTTCCCAGTCATCCTCTTCAGGCCCTAAATCCAGACGTTTCATGATCAACTGGTTTTCATCTACTGAATACAGACCGCCACGGCATGCGGCCCAGAGTTGGTTCATGGAATCGCGGTAAAGAGAAAAAACATTATTATTAAAAATTTCACCGGAAGCGTTGAAAACAGCCTCTGTCTCTCCACTGGAAAGGAATCGGCGATACAAGCCATGGTCGGTGCCGATCCATAATGTATTATCCCGGTCCAGTAATAAAGATTTAATTATTCCGCTTTCATTGTTGGTTAAGGGTCGTGATTCCCATGTTTTACCTTGCGGATAAAGAATCCAGAGTCCGGTTGACATCCCAACCCACACCGAATCTCCTCCGGGTGCCAATGAAGTGATTTCTGGTTTTTCCGTCAGTAGGGATAATTCACCGGGCAAACCGAAATGATCAAACCGTTCATTTTCGGGATCATATCGATCCAGGCCACCCTGTTCTGTTCCAATCCACAGATAACCTTCCCTGTCTTTCCGGATGACCTGAATGGCGTTATCGGCCAGAGCCGTGCTGTCGTTGGGACGATAATGGAATTCTCGGAACATATAACCATCGTAGCGATCCAGACCGTCGGCCGTGCCGCACCAGAGAAATCCGTAATCATCCATGGCCAGGGTGCGAACCAAATTTTGCGAAAGACCGTCACCCACCGTCATGTGCCGCTGAACATATTGGGGACGCTGTCCCAAGAGCGGAATCGAAACAATAAAGATGAATAGAATTACACGCTGGAAACGGATCATGTTATTGTGATTGACCTGGCGGTGAAAAAAGATGTAACGTTCCTTAAATATACTTTATAATGATCCGGATTAACCTTCGTTTAAATCCGTTATAGGGTGGTGTAATAAGCAGAATGGGGTTCCAGCGAGATTGTTTCAGAATCGCCCGGCGGTTGGAAAAGGCTTCCAGGCCGAAAATGCCATGGGTCTTTCCGATTCCGCTGTTATTCACGCCACCAAAGGGAAGGTTCATCTGGAGAAAATGCATGATACAATCATTGATGCATGTGCCGCCGGCACTGGTTTCCTGCAGAATGGTATCGGTGACATGATTATCCTGGCTGAAAATATACAGAGCCAGCGGTTTGGGGCGGCCGTTGATTATTGTCAATGCCTCGTCTAGTGTATTATATCGGATCAGCGGCAGGAGAGGTCCGAAAATTTCCGATTCCATGACCGCATGATCGGAGTGGACATCTTTAATTACCGTGGGAGAAAACCAGCAAGATTCCTCATCATAATCACCGCCGATGATAACGGTTGCACCGGCGTCTTGCGTGCGATCCAATAAATCGTGTATTCGGGAAAAATGGTTTCTATTTACCAGCCGACCGTAATTTGTGGACTGTTTCTGTTTTTCTGCCGTCTTGCCATAAACCCGTCTTATTTCTTTTTTCAAGAAAGCAATAAATTCCGCTTCAACATCAGCGTGTATCAGAATATAATCCGGCGCAATACACGTCTGGGCGTTGTTGAGATATTTACTGAAAACAATTTTCCGAACGGTATCCTTCAGGCGAGCCGAACGATCAATAATCGTTGGAGACTTGCCGCCCAACTCAAGAGTAACTGATGTTAAATGTTGCGCTGCCGCCGCCATTACCTTTTTGCCCACGGCGGGACTGCCGGTGAAGAATATATGATCGAACGGTTTTTCTTCCAGCGCTTCGGCTACCCGGTAATCACCCTCAATAACTACTGCTTCTCCATTCGGAAATACTTCATCCAACATAGTGCGTAATAAATGCGAACTGTTCGGCGTGAATTCGGATGGTTTCAATACAACGCAATTCCCGGCCGCCACGGCGGAAATCAGGGGCCCAAGAGATAAATTGATGGGATAATTCCAGGGGGAAATAATCAGAACCACCCCCTTGGGCTCATATTGCACCCAGGCTTTTGCAGTGAGCGTTGCCAGTGTTCGGGGAACAGGTTTCGGACGCAACCAGGACTTCAAATGACGCATGACGCTCTTCAATTCCGTGGTATTGACCCAAATTTCCGTTAAATCGATCTCTTCCGGCGGTTTAAAATAATCGGCCGTAACTGCTTCGTGAATACGCTGCCGGTTATCTAGAATCCACTGGTGTAACCGACGCAGTTTTTCAATCCGTTGTTGTGGGGTGGAACGATTGACTTCGGCTTTAAGCAGCTGTTGGCGTTCCCAGGTTTTTTCAATGTTTACGTGTATATCTTCCATGATGTATTGTCCCTCAACTTTATGGCAGATTGGCCTTTTCGTTTTGTTTTTTCCAGTATGATCGATAGAACCGGTTTGGTTTATTTTGCGGCGGTGTCTGCCGAATTTTATCCAGCCATTCCGATTCCTGTTCGGTAGCCGTGGTAAATGTCTGTTGGGTGAAGAATCGCCTTTGATGAGAAGGCAGACTTCTGGCTTCCCGGATCCAGGTTTCCTGCCATTGATCACGTTCCGCCTTTATACGATTCAGGCGGGGAATATAATCTTCTAATATCGCCCGGTGCAGGCGTTCATGCTGCCACCAAAGAGACGTTGCGGAATAGGTTCCTTCACCTTTGTCTGCCGAATCTGGAGAATAAGGATCTAAAGGCCAGATGGGTTTATATAGTGATGTGCAGGGAGCCGACGTGCCCGTTACCCAAACCACGGGATCCTGCGACAGATGAGCCACCATCGATCCGGTACTCTGGACGGCATGACGCGTGATTGGATAGGCGGCGTGAGCACACACTTTATGCATAAATAAATGCCTTGATGGAGAATACTGATCATCATTGTGGTCCTGTAAGGCGATCATGGCCGCGCCGACGGACAATGGCTTCTGCAGATGGCTCAAAGAGCAGGATCGTCGTCGACGACTACCGGAAAATGTCGTGTAGAACCAATCGGAATAACAACCGGCGAAATCAAAGGTCTGACCCTTTTTCAACCAGCCTTTCTTCCGGGCGTGGCTGATTAAGTCCGGATGGGAACGATCGAAGTTTGTTCCGATGGTCAAACCGTTGCTAATAGCATATGACTCTTTCACCTGTTTTGCCGCCCAGAATTCACCGGCGGTTTCGAGTACCCAGGCGGTTTCGGGGTCGGCAATGAGAAAACTGTTGTGATAATACAACGTGTCTTCGAAACCACAGGGTCCGCCCTGACCATAATCGTGAAGGAGAGCAATGATGGTTTCCAGCGCCTGTTCCGCGGTTCCCGATCGTTCCAGTGCCAACCGGAGCATATCCATGCCCAGCAGCTTTTTTTTCTTGGCTTGTGGTTCCCGGGTAAATACGGCTTCATTTCCGATAGCGACCCCGGCATCATTGGTCCCCATTTCCGCGCCCCACAGCCAAAATGGACGACTCAACAAAATACCGCGCGTCTCCTTAACCTGAGGTATCGTTAAATAGGTACAGGTAACCGTTTCATCTGCCGAATATGTCCGGGGAGGAATCCAGGTCAGAAGTTGCGCTTCATTCGGTTCCCGGTCACTGTTTTTGCCCAGGATGGTGGATCCATCCGCAGTCTGCGGAGGCAGGGCTACGAAAGTATCACACATCAGCGGTGTTCGATTTCCGGAAGAATATATTCATATCGATGGCGGAAGATCCGACGCTGTAACCAGCGATCCATTTTCCGCAGGGCTAGAAATAGGGCCCAAATTACTTTGTCATTTTTATAATATTTGTCAATATCAGCAAATGTCAGGGGCGAATCAAGATGTTGATTTGCCATTTCCACGATGGGCTGAATCCATTCCTCCGCCTGTTCCTTGAAACAGTTCGCCGCCAGGTCCGTGTAAACTTCCCGTCGCAGATAGTAGCGCTCCATGACCTCATCCAGGAACTGCCATCGAATCAGCCAGCGCAAAAAGGACGGGGCGCTTTTCAGGAACAGTTCCGGGTCCAGTTGTTCCTTGCCATTTTTCCGGTATAACGGTGTTGATGTGTCAATATAGAGTAATTTTTTCACACCATTCTCCTGTGGCAACCAAGCCCAATTCGACAGTTGACCGTCGATGGCGATTTCTAGGTCTGGTTGAAGCTTATCATTAAAAGTCCACACCCCTTCCAATGCCGATACGATTGCGGCAATCATTTCCCGGTTTTCATCGGCCGCAGCCGTCTTGATAAGGGTGTGACAAAACCGGTCCGATGGCAGGCTTCTTTGGACCAGATACAGTACAATGGGTCGGCCCGGAAGATCCACTATATGGCCATGACTTTCAGGGAGATTTAATCCGGCCTCCGTTAGATATGAACAATAGGCCGTATAATGTTCCAAGTATATTTCGGCGGCGGCCCTGGTATCAAATAGCGGCATTCGCTTAAAGGCCCAATTCTCATCCTGTGTCAAACGAAAAACCGTGGATATTTCACCATATCCCAATACTGATACCGGTGCAGCCGAGCTGTCCAAGGCCCAAGGAACCAGGCCTTCTTCAAAGGATGTTAAAAAGGAAAAGTCGGGATTCATCATGTATTCTTTTTTTTACGGAACAGAGACGTTACCATTGTCTTGGCTTGATAGAGTTTCCGTAACCGGCGGGCCTGGGTCAAGGCATTCTCTAGTCGATCAATTATGAAAGGCAGATCTTCCTTCTTCATGGTTAGCGGTGGTAGAAATTGACACACGGACTGATCATTATTGGCGTACACCATGAGAAGGTCCTTGTCATAGGCGGCTTTGGTGAGAACCGGCCCGGCAATTTCATCCTGTAATTCCAGACCCATCATGAGCCCCAGTTGCCGCACACCGCTGAAAAAAGGACGATGTTTTGTGATCAATAATTCCAGATGCTTCCCTGTCCGGTCTGCCATATCGTTTACTTCCGATAAAAAGTCCGGATCAGCGGTGATATCCAGGACTTTACGGGCCACACGACATCCGATTTCGGCACCCCCGAAGGTGGAAATATGAATGAATGGATCGTCATGAAAAACCTGTTCCAGCGGCTGGCGTAATACGGTGGCAGTGATGGGATAAAGACCGCCGGACAGCCCTTTTCCCAGCACAACAATATCCGGAATAATATCATAATGTTCGAAGGCCCATAGTTTTCCCGTCCGACCCAGGCCGCTCTGGACTTCATCCAAAATGAGCAGGGCGCCCCAGTGATCGCAGAGACGACGCACCTCCTGCATATACTCCTTGGTGGGTATAACCATCCCCAGGGTCGCTGGAATGGTTTCCAGGATCACGGCGGCCGTATTGTCATCCAGGGCATCGTTCAGGGCTTCCGCATCACCGAAGGGAACCTGCAGAAAGCCCGGTGCCATGGGACCGAACGGCCGACGATATTTTTCGTCACCGGCGGCCAGAGCAAGGCCGGTGTGGCCGTGATAGCCGCCCCGGGCGGAAATTATTCTGGTGCGGCGGGTGTGTGAGCGAGCCACCTTCAGAGCCAGATCAACGGCTTCTCCGCCGCTAACACCAAATACGGTGCAGGATAAATCCCCGGGCATGAGATCGCTTAATTGCCTGGCCAGCCGAGCCCTTTCTTCGCTCATAAGATGATGGTTGCCGATATCCAGCTCTTCCAAAGCCGCTTTCAAGGTGGCAATAATTTGAGGATTGCGGTGGCCGAGGTTAAATACACCACCATTACAGTGAAGATTAAATAGACGTTTATTCCCGTCCTTGTCCACTAGCCAATTGCCGTCCCGGTTTCCCATGACAAAATCCATTCCGTATTTTTTGAAGAAGGCTGCTTTTCCGCTGGAGACGTGCCGGGAAAAAGTTTGGATAACAGCGCTTTTATCGTCGGAAGAAATCATGGATGGAATCTATCAAAATTCCGGTAAAATCACAGGAATTATTTTCAAGGAAATGCGGTGTGGGAATTCGGTATTTATCCGCGAAATATTTCGTTTTCATCCTCTGGATATACGGCAATTTGGTTGGCAAAGATTTTTTGCAACCAACGTTTGGCCATTTTTCGGGTGATCGGAATAAGCAATAAAAAGCCGGCGATATCGGTCAGGAGCCCGGGTGTAAGCAGAACAATGCCGCCAATGAGGATCAACAATCCGTCCATCATTTTATCGGTGGGCATCCGACCCATTTGTAATTCATGCTGGATTTCTACCCACAGGGTCCAGCCGTAGAGCCGGGCTAATCCCGCCCCGATGATACCAGTACCTATAACCAGAATGACCGTCGCCCAGAACCCCATGAGTTCGCCCAGGCGGATAAGAATCAGGATTTCCATGAGCGGGATGGCAATAAACAGAAATAATAACCGTTGAAACATAAACAAAATTGGGCCGGCTTATCGCCGGAAGCAAAGCAAAGTTCTCACTTTATTCCCCCTGACACAGCTGATCCAAACCGTCTTTCCGGTGTTATTCGGTATATTTTCCTCAGGTAGACTTTTTCGTATGCCAGGCATGATATACTCCCATGAGGGCCGGTATAACCAGAACCGTTGCCAGAAAACAGGTGCCCACACCGATGAAAAGTGCACTACCCATGGACCCCAGCCCACGGTAGGTGGCAAAGATCAGGGAGCCAAAACCCAGCATCGTAGTCAAGGATGTCAACAGGATGGCCCGGCCAGTTGTAGAGAACACAATAAAATGCTTATCCCGGCCTTCGATATTGTAGCGGTGCATGACATGGACGCCATCATCGATCCCGATACCAATGATCAGGGGTATGGCCATGATATTCACCATCGTTAATTGCAAGCCGGTCAGCTGCATCAATCCGATCATCCAGAAAACGCCGATGATAAGGGGTGCCATGGCCAGGGCCGACTTACGCCAGCTGTGAAAATCCAGCACCAGGATGATAAAGATCACCACTAAAGCCAGATAGGTGGCCTGCTTCCCGTCGGCTGCAAAATATTCCATGAGTCTTTTGAACACCGGTGGAATTCCCGTCACCCGCGGGCTGACGTCTTCAAGTTCCCGGGTGAATCGTTCCAAGAAATCAATATCCCAGACATTATCCTTGGGAAATACAGTTACCAGGAAACTGTCGCCGGACTTCCCTACAAACTGGGCTCGGATGGAAGGAGGAAGGGTGGCTATGGTGATGGGTTCTGTGTTGGTCATGCGCCGGGCGACAGCCTTAAACTCGGCGGCAAACGCCTGTTGAAAGGAATCCATCTTCTGCCAGCCGGGGGTCGAAAGTCCCGCCACGGTTTCACGCAATTCAGTGAGCAGGCCTCGCTCCAGGGACGGTTGTTTGGTGACCAGTTCTTCTTGAAGCGCCATGATAGAGGCATCTTCTTCCTCGGGAACCACGCCGACCAGCAGACCCGTTTTCAGGTAAATTTTATCCTGACCCCCAATGACAGCCATGTCCTGAATTTCCATGACATTCATCTCCAGTCGTTCAATTTCAGCCAGCAGCAACTCCCTGTCTGCCGGAGTCAGGGCCGTTTTCAAATCCACTCCATCAAGCTTTGTCCTCAAAGCGTGAATCTTCTCGGTCCGGCGCTGTTGTTCTTCCGGGGGCGGCAGGAAATCCACAATCGACTGGACCATTCCGGAAGTGGACATAGCCTTCGCTTTTTCGGTAACCGCTTCCGCCTCATTGAGATCCTTCACCGTGATATAGCAATAATCGGCGGAAATATCCATCTTGTCGATGATGCGATCCTGTAAAAACACGCTCTCCAAGCCCGCCGGCTCCATGTTAAGGTAATTGTAATCCATGGTGAGATGGAAACCGCGGTAACCCAGAAACAGGGTGACAACAATCAGCGCCGCCAAGCCAATATATTTATTCTTGGCCAAAGCGGTGGCGCTGGCTCCCAGAAAACGGTAGGAAATATCGCGCTGCCGGGAAGGTACTTTACGGAGCTTACCCCATAAGCGATCCTTCAAGACCAGGAGTGTGGGGAGAATGAGCAACGTTGCCACCATGATGATTACAATGCCTTCGCCCAGCACCAGTCCGAATTCCCGCATGCCTTCCGTTCGGGAAATCACCATGGTAAAGAAGGCAGCTGCTGTAGTGAAACCGCCGGTAATGATACCCATTCCGCTCTTGGTCAGGGTGTCAGTGAGGGAGGACTCTATGCTCTCTCCTGCCGCCCTCCGTTCGGAATAGCCAGCAATCAAGTGCACGGAAAAATCGATACCGAGTCCCACCAGGATAACCGACATCATGGAAGTCATAATATTCAAGGAGCCTACGATGACCCAGGCCAGGCCCATGGCCCAGATGACACCCAGAATCAATGTGAGAATGGCCAAGAAGGGGCTGGTAAACATCCGGAAGGCAATCATAAACAGGATGAAAATGGCAATGACGGCCACGGTGGTGATGACAAAGGAATCGTTTTCCATGGCTCGCATTTCATCGCGTGAAAGGGGTATGACCCCCGTCAGTCCAGCCGAGATACCTTCCTGCGCCGCGACATCCTTGATGATGGTTTCCACGGTGTCGGTAATAAAAACGCTTTTTTCCACGTCCATCCAGTTGAAGTCAGGTATAATTTGCATGATGAGCATTTCCCGGTCCCAGCTGCGGTAATACAGGTCTCCCAGCAGGACGGCATCCACGGCGCGGTCGGCAGCGGTTTCGGCCCCTGCCCCAGTGCCCTGATCCTGAAGGAAGTCTGTTGTTGTGGTTACGAACGTCTGAATCCCGTCCATGAAGCGAATAACACTCTGTTCCTGTTCCTGGCCGGAAATTTTTTCGTCACTCTGGATATATTCTTTTTCAAAACTGTCATTTAGGTTTGCTAAAAAACGAGTGAGGTTGGGGTCCGTGAACACATCACCAATGTTTTCCAGATCCTGTGATTTCATCAGCATCAGGGCGTGGTTTTCGATGAGTTCCCGTGGCTGCTTATAATCCACTTTTTTCACATAGTCCTTGATGGCTTCAATCCGCGGTGAAACTTCATCGGCGAAGGTCAGCAGGTGCTCCGGGTCACCCTCGGCTACGATCAGTAGCGACGCGGCGCCGTTGTATTCCTCCATGATCCGGTCGAATTCCACAACCTTGGGATCGTCCTGGGGCATGAGGTTCGTCATGGAGGTGGAAAATTCCAACTGGGTCATCATCACCATGAAAACGGCAGTTATTAAGAGCAAGATACCCAGCATCCGTCCGGGATAACGGGTAATGAAATGTGACAATCCAACAAGCAGTTTCTGACGCATGAGAAATCCTTTTAGGTTAAATCGTTTTCTTGGCTGGAGATTCCCCAGGAACCAAGGTCCCTTAATGTGCGATCCGGATCAACGACCCGGCCCATGAAATTCAATCCGGGTTTTTTTAGCGATCCGTCCAGGTATTGTTTGATACATGACGTGACTGGAGTCGCGGTAAACCAGTAACCATCTTCATGGGATAGCTCCAGAGAAAAACGGTATGGTGCTCCATTTTTGAAACCTTCAGCCACCAGCTTCAGCGCAGTGCAAAAGGGTGGTTTACTAACCCGGCACAGGCTGCGGAAAAACCAGGAAGCCAGAAAAGGATGGCAAGATGAAGGCAGGGTTTTCAATCCGAGTAACACCAGGGGCATCACCACATAATCCACGTACCAGTGGAATCCGGCAATGTAAAAGCCGGTGTCTGCCAGCCCCGGGATGTCATGGGGCAGCGTTCTCATTTCCTCGAACATCATAGGAGCGCATAAGAATGTCCCAGGGACGGATGCAAAGAACTCCTTGCGGTAGTATCGCGTGGATGTCATTCCTGCCTTTCGCCAGGTACCATCCTGGAAAACCGTCATATCCATGGAAAGGAGTTCTTCAACAAATTCGCGCCGTGTCGATGATGCGACCTGGCGGTGAGCCCAGTCATCCCGGATAACGCTATAGACATCCGCTCGACTGAGGGTGTCCATTTTCCCCGCGGCATACCGCACCAGGGCAGCGGGCAGTCCGGGGTGAAAACCCGCATCCGTAATGAAACACCGTCCGGCAGCTTCCAAGTCCCCAGCGAGTTCTGTCAATTGCGCCAATTTCCGCGACGAGTAGATGGTGTCCAGTACATCACACTCCGCCCTCATGGCCTCCTGCGCCAGTTCACCGAAGTTCCCGCTGAGGGGACTGGCTACTACCAGGAGATCCACTGGCTCCAGGTACTTACTTAGTTCCCCGGGCCGACTGGCATCCACGGTGTGCCAAGATACCCGTGTGTGAGCATGGAGTTCTTCAGCGGTTTCCTTCAAGCGTAGTTCATTCCGAGCACCCAGGATAATCCTGGCGTCGGTATACTCCAGCAACAATTTTGCGATACGCCGGCCGGTATTGCCACTTCCTCCCAGGATAAAAACTACTGACATATTAGAAATAGCTCCGCAGGCGAATCCGCCAACCGTCTTCCTGGTATCCGAATTCTGTCTCTTTGTTGCCATAGGGGAAGGTATACCAGATCGAGAGGGTGCCGTTTTCGAAAATATCCCAATCCACTTGCGGGCTGATCATGGCGCTGATATCGTCATAGTTTATGATGGACAGGAAACCTGCGCGGACGAAATCACTGACAGGATAGGATGCATATAGGAATTGGTAGTGCTGCATCAGGCTGTGGGTCTCCCCCGAAAAATAGGCGAAATAATCATTCAGTGACAGATTGTTCGTGGCTGCGCCCTGTTCATTGAAAAGAAATTCTGACAGAACCATAAACCCGTTTTCAAAGGTATAATCAAAACCGAGAATGGTTTCCCGGAACGTTTTTCCAGATACAACTGTATGTTTTTTTTGCCAGGTTTCACCCCAAATTCCGACGCCCAATACCTGTCCCACGAAGGTTCCACCATAGGCTGTATATTCTGTTTTCGTCGGCAATCTTCCCGAATAAGTGACATAATCCCAGTAGCGGTACAAGCTCATATATTTCGCTGCGTTCAGGGTGATATCAAAACTCGCCAGTCCAGCCTTGACCTGAACATACCGGGTGGCTTCCTGCCAGGTTGCTGCCGGCGTCACCACCAGCGTCAATCCACCGCGACTGGTCAGGGGGACATCGAACCGCAAGGCCTGGATTCCGGTCTGCTCATAGGTAGGATCCACGGGATCTTTCTTGTTGAAAATATCCACAGGATTCCAGGCATAACCCGTGCCCAAGGACAGCGGCTGTTTTCCTACAATTAAATCCACGGCCGGAAAGGCCGCACGAAGATAAGCATTGTCAAGATACAATGTATCCCGGTAATCATAGGGGATTTCCGGATTAATGCTCATGGCGCTGTCATTTCCAGGGGCAAATAAAATAATGTTCCAGTAACGTGGTGGAATGAAATCCAGGAAATTCCAGTGTGTTTGTCCTACATACTGATGGAGATTGAGGTTGGCAGCCACCAGAACGGTTTCCGCCGGGCGGGTTTCCATGTCCAGCCGTAATTTATGATAGCCGAAATGATAGGTTTTATCATTGAGGGCAAAGCGGTCGAATTCGCTTTCCAGGTAGCCGAACCAGTCCACCTGTCCCATGAGTAACCCCAGGAGACAGGTTAAAAACATTCCACCTTTCATTGCTGCAGGTTCCTTTCACTGAAAAAGCCCTTAGGCGGTGTCCATGCATAGGTCATTTCCTTGATTTCCATGACCGTTTTTGAGCCCTCCAATACATTTTCCATTATCATCCTCATCGCTGTCGGGACACCTTCAATGTTCGTAATGTTTTCAAACGTCAATGTTTTTTCGTGTTGATTGTTTTCATTATAAAAATCCATCTGCAGCGGAGAATAGTCTGATTTTCGGATAAACAGCACCACCCGGGGGTAGTCGGAGTCGTTTTTTTCCGTCTCGGTGGCGGTGAGCTTCCAGCACGCTTCGTCCTTCAGGCGGACGCTTCCGTCCAAGGTAGATATATAATCCTCCTGCCAGGTATCCGAAGAGGAAAAATCACTATAGGAAAAATCGCTGCCCTGTACTTTTTGATTCTTGGCGGAAGATGCCAGTTTACGCACTCGCCGTGTACGGGGAAAGTAGGTCCAGATATCATTGGCATCGTTCAGCATGAGAAAACTTTGGCCTTTTACGCTACTGGGTTTTATATAGCGAATGAGGACACTGGATCCGGAATCGGCGGAAAACATTTCAAATTCCAATGTTCGCGTTTTTCCCGATGTCGTCTCCACGGTTTGCGTCATACGGGCACGGCTGGTGGCCTGTGTAAGGGTCGCTGTCATCCGGTCAATAATGCTTTGTGCATCCTGGGACCACGCCAGAGTGGTACAGAACAGGAGGGGCAGGACTTGATATTTCATTTTCTTATTCCTCTCAAGTAGGATTCTAGGCTTTCCCGGAGCATGCGATTAAACAGGTCTTTGTCGGGCATGAAAACATATTGCCAGACAATTCCATCGATAAAGGCCATAAACAAAGCGGCGGACCCGGCCGGATTCAAGGTCCGAAATTCCCCGGATTCCATTCCTTCCTGCAATATGGTTTCTACCGCCTGACGATAGCGGGTATACATTTCACTCATGGGTGACTGACGATCAGAGAATATGTGTCCGCGGGCATTGCGCGTCAGGATTTCAGTAACAATTAACAGGGCATCGCCAAGATGTAACATTCCTTTGACGCTTAAATCGAAGATGGTTTTCAGTTTTTCTTCAGCCGATCCGGCCTGTTGTGCCGCCGTGAAAACCGATGTCACAAGATGATCAACCATATGGGTTTCGATAGCGGCAAAGATATCCTCTTTACTGGAAAAGTACTCATATATTGTACCTTTTCCGATTCCGGCCTCAACGGCAATGTCGGCAATCTTGCCTTTTTCAAGTCCGTCCCGGGAAAAAACGGTGATGGCGGCTTCAATGATTTTTTGTGTTTTAGCCATAGTTATTCTGTTCTGACCGACCGGTCGGTCAGAAGTTACATCGCCTTAACCTTTCAATCAACTCGCTCTTGAATTTTATTTCTACTGATCATAGCTTCTTTTGTCATTGGAGGAAGCATCATGAAGTCGCTCAGACCCCTTTTATGGCTTCTCGTACCCGCCTGCATCTTTGCCGGCGAAACCGGGAAGCTAGTGGGAACGCTCACCAATAAAACAACCGGAAAACCGTTGGCGGGTGGCAATGTTCTACTGGAAAACACCGTCATGGGAACCATGTCGGATGCCAGGGGAAATTTCTTCCTGTTGAATATTCCCCCGGCTACCTATTCCGTCAAAATTTCCTATATCGGTTATAAAACAACTACCATCGCCGATGTGAGAATCTATGCCGACCGTACGACACGCCTCGATGTGGCACTGGAGGTCTCCGTGGTCGAAGGAGATGAAGTGGTCGTGGAAGCCGCCCGTCCTGTGATTGAGCGGGACCAGACGGCTACGACAATTACCGTCACGGAAGAGGAAATTGTGAATATGCCGGTAAATTCCTATCTCGATATCATGGACAATATGGCTGGTGTCATTGATAACGATAACGGCGGTGGTGACAATGGCATCCATATTCGCGGGGGACGGTCGGGAGAAATTGCTTATATGGTGGACGGCTTTTTCGTAGAAGACGCAATTTTCGGTGGTATGGGGACGGACGTAGCCCGCAATGGTATTTCCGAATTATCGGTGATTACCGGTTCTTTCAATGCTGAATACGGGGAAGCCATGAGCGGTGTCGTGAATATCATTACCAAAGAAGGAAACACTGGATACGAATGGAATTTGCGCACCTCTACCGATCAATTCGGAATACAGAAAAACGATTGGGGTACATCCCGCCTGGAAGGCACCTTCAGTGGGCCGGTGCTGCCTTTTGCCCGCAATCTGGCAACGTTCTTCGTTACCGGTGACCTGTATAGTTCCAATACCTATTTATCCAAAACCTATTTGCCCAAGGATGTTCTTACCGTTGACCTGGATGGTGACGGGGTGTTTGATGAGGGTGACACCTATGCCATGGCCGATCTGGATTTTGACGGCAACCTGGAAGAAATGAAAAAAGGTGCCCTGAATACTTTTGATACTTTTCGCGATGATAGACGGCTGACCGGAAAACTGGTTATACGACCCCTGAGAAATGTGAAAGTATCCTTCGGTACCAATCTTCTTCATCGGGAAAACCGGGACTACAGCCTCAGCTATCGACAAATCCCCGATCACAGTTCGCAGGACTGGCTGGAAAGCGACCTTTATTATGCCACGGCCAATATTACCTTTTCCAAGAATATGTTCGGGACGTTGCGTTACTCCAATTTCAGAAATGAGAACTGGACCGGTAATCCACGGCACCTCAATAAGAACCATGAATTATTTGCTAAGGCTCATACCATTCCCGACGACTGGGACCATTCCATACTGGAACCGGGAGAATCATGGGTCTGGTTCAGTCATTACGCCGAACCATATAATGACCTGAACGAAGACGGACAATGGAGCCCCTACGCGGCTGAGTGGTGGCAGGATGTCAACGGAGACGGAATCCTGAACTGGACCGACGCCAATCAGGACAGTGTCTGGAATCCCGGAGAAGGGGAACGGTGGCACGACTGGAACAATAATGGTGTCTGGGACATCTTTGCCGACTCCAATAATGACGGAATTCCCGACACGGAACCCTATTCTGATCTGGATGGCGACGGAAATTACAGCTACGGGGTCACCGTACCGTTGCGGGAGGGTGACGCATATGATAATACATCCAATTATGAATTCTACGGCGAATACCCGATTATTAACGCCCAGGGCGATACGGTGCGAACGGCCACATCAGACTATTACAGTTATGAACATTACCGGTCCGTCACAGAAACTTATCAGGCGTCCTTGACCTGGCAGTTTAGCGATGCCAATCAGTTAAAAACCGGTTTTGAGGTAAAGAAATATGTTTTGAACAACTTCCTTGCTTCCGGTCTGGGTGGCGGGCCGTATGGGATTGCATCGGAACCGGCCTTCGTCATCTGGGAAAAACGCCCTGAACAACGGGCTTTCTATATCCAGGATAAGATCGAATTCACCGACCTGGTGGTAAACCTAGGCATCCGGTGGGATTATATGGATCCCAATAGCCGTTATGCCGATCCCACTAAAAAACTGGCCTATTTCCTGGACGGCCAGTTTGTTCCGCCCAATACACCAGGGGCTGAGTGGGGATACCTTGAAATCAACGGAACGGATACGGTCTTCACACCGGCGCCACAAACCGATATCAAGAAACAATGGAGTCCCCGCATTGCCTTTGGTTATCCCATCAGTGACCGGATGGCGTTTCATTTCTCCTACGGACATTTTTTCCAGTATCCTGAATACCAGAACATGTACCGCCTGTCCAATTCCAACGGATATACGGGATTACCGAATGAATTGGCCGGTATATCCAATCAGGTGGGAGTCGGAACCTTTGGCAATGCCCTCTATCCATTCCCCTACAATCTGGGTGATTGGTATATCCCACCGGTGGGCAGCCCCAATCTGAAACCGGAAACGACGGTCCAGTATGAAATGGGATTGCGTACCCAGCTCAGCGATCGCTTTGTCCTGGGTACGGCCGTATTCTACAAAGATGTCTATGATTACATCGCGGCAGTGATTTACGACGCTGACCCCACCGAATTTTCCGTATTTGAAAATATGGATTACGGAAATTCCAAAGGGATTGAAATTTCACTGCAACAATTGCCGACCAACGGCCTGTCCTGGGGTATAAACTATACCTTCTCCCGGGCGGAAGGAAACGCCTCTAACGAATTCCAGCATTGGGATGATGCCTATTCCGCTTCAGTCTACGGAACGGTCCCGGCCCGAAAAACCATTACCATGCCCTGGGATCAACCCCACACCATCAATGTAACCATGAATTATACTCATCCTTCCGGCTTCGGAGCCAATCTCATCGGGAACTGGGGTAGCGGCCTGCCCTATACGCCATCCGACAATCGCGGTCGACCCTTGGATGAAAGTAATTCCGGACGCATGCCCGCCACATCTTCTTTCGATCTGAAAGCGTATTATGATTTGCCCGCTCCCTGGGTTAATGTCCGGTTTTATGCTGACATTACCAATCTCTTCAACAAACGAAATGTGTTGAATGTTTTCGATAACAGCGGGAAGCCGGATGAAAGCCTTAATCCCGGCACCTCCCCCATGTGGGAAGCCAGGCCGTATTACTTCGGGGCACCGCGCCATATTGAGCTGGGTATCAGTGTGGGGGTGAAATAATGAAGAAGTTTATCCTGTCTTTTATGTTCCTGTCTCTGGCAACAAGCCAGGATTTGACCAAGGCCGAATACTATGAAAGTCTCACCGGCAAATCCCTGAGTGAAAGCGGGCTCCTGGAAAAAACATTTTCCTTCAGCGACCGGAAGCGGAGTGTTCTGAACCGGGGAAACATGGTGTTACGTCTTTCCAACGGTGCCGTCTATGGTTATGACCGCTGGGGCTTGAACCATGAATTTCCTGCCGGCAGTATGTTGCAGGATGGTTGCTGTACCTATTACTGGACGCAATCACCCATCGTCGGGGCAAAAATAAATGGACAACCATCCGTAGCCGTCGGTGTAAGGGGAACAACCCGGGATCATGAAGAGGAATTTCAACCGCTGCCTGGTTATGACGCCGGACAGACAGATACGGAAAAAAATATCGGTATAGCGTTCAGCGATATCCCCGAATCCTGGCCGGCGCAATGGCCCATTGAAAAAGATCCCAGCGGTAATTATACTGACCCTCAGACCGGTGAAACCTTTCCGGGCATTGAAGCTCCCCTCCACAGCGATATCCGTTTTCCGGTTCCACCCTTCATGCAGGAAACTTTTCCTGCCAACGATCCCGATAAACGCATCGGCTATTTCGTAGCAACAGATAATGATCCCGATGATGGAAATACATTGGAAAGCAATGGCATCGGTCCTCTGAACGTTCGTTTTGATATCTGGGTTGTCAACGACGCCTCCGTTTTTGCTAATGACGGCCTGATCTTTATCCAGCTCATGACAAACGTGGGGACGGACACCCTGAAGGATTTATACATGGGAATCGCAGGTGATCCGGATACGCCGGAACAGGGTGGCGCGGAGTGGACGGATGATCTGGCCATGTTCATTGAAGCCAACGATCCTCACCTGGCGGAAAAACTGTCCGATACGACAGACGCAGAATTGCTGGACAACCTGGCCATCGTCTGGGATCCGGATGATAAATCCCAGGGTTTCAAATCCTCCGGCATTGGCTGGATCGGTTTAAAATTTCTGGAAGCCACGAAGATTGCATCGGACGGGACGGAAGAATCCTACGATGTATCGACCGTTTATTCTTTTGAATACAGTCAGGATGCCCAGAGCGATGCCGATGCCTATAACACACAATTAACCGCCGGAATCCAGCCCCCTCACAATACGACTCCCCACCCCTCCGATCTTTTCCAAAAACCTTACAGCTACGGTCCTGACATTACCTGGGTCATTGCTGCCGGTCCCATGGATGTGGCGCCGGGCGAACGGGTCATCTTTACTTTTGCCGACTTCATGGGGATCAATGAAGCGGATGTGATTGCCAACGCCAAGTTGTTCCAATCCTATTATGACAATCAATTCCGGACCCCGAAACCGCCCGATCCGCCCGTGGTCCAGGCCATTGCTTCGGACGGACAGGTAGCCTTGTTCTGGTCGGAAGACCCCTCGGAATATTCCATTGATCCCGTGACACTGAATAATGCTTTTCAGGGGTACCGGATTTATCGCAGTACTGACCGCGGACGCACCTGGGGCAAGGTCATTACCAATGCCGACGGCAACCCCTCCGGTTATTACCTCCCCCAGGCTATCTATGATAAATCGGATGATGTCAGCGGTGTCTATCCCATGGGTGATTTCTATTTTAACCTGGGAAATAATTCCGGCTTGAAATATTCCTATATCGACCGGACCGTCATCAATGGTTATGAATATTGGTATTCGGTTTGTGCTTTTGATGGCGAGGATATCTGGGCCGGTTCCCCGGTGCAGCCGCTGGAAAATGCCCGTTCCGCCAATGCTTTTGTTCCGGATGATAATACCGTGGCTGTCATTCCCCAGGCCGATCCGGCTGGGTTCGATGCCGGGAATGTATCTTCCGTCCAACATGTTTCTGGAGCCGCTTCCGCCACCATCGAAACCATACCCGCCGATCCTTTCAGCGATGATAGCGAGATGGAATCTTTCCTCTTTTCTGGCGCCGTGGAGATGGTGGAATCGGACTTTTCCACTGATCGTGACAACACCTATTTTGTTTCCATTGACTACGACAGCGTGGCGGATACTCCCGTCTGGTCCCTGGTGGATTCCACCACGGGAGATACGTTGGTAAAAAATGAATCGGATATCAGCGCCGCCTACAATTACCTGATCGACGGTTTCATTCCCTTGTTTGAAAATGCTTCATGGGTGTTGCGGGTGGATTCGGTCTTCCAGGATATCACCGATTCCGATCCCAATACAGCGCTGGCTTTCACCGTCGGTCATACCAGCGGTATCGATGCTACCTGGGCCGGGTTCATTAAAGCCATCCCGGTTACACCTCCGGAAGGCAATGCCGAATACTCCGGCCTGGACAAAACCTATGAAATCCGGTTTACCGAATCCGGGTCCATCGGAACGTATTTTATGCCAAACTTGAGTTCCGCCGACACGGTGCTCCTGCCTTTTGAAGTGTGGGATGTGGATGAAAATCGCCAGGTCAACTGTGCCGTTTATCCCACTTCACCCGGCAAGCCGCTGTTCGGCCCCAACACCGATTCCACCTTCGTCTTCAGTAAAAATCTCTACGTAATCCCGGCCAATGAGCCTTACGATCTCGGTGTGCTGCCCCACGACTATTCCGCCGACGCACCCAAGCTGGGGTGGATGATTTATTTCAACCGGACGGCCAATGAATGGGAAACGGGAAATGTTATCCAATTCAAGGTTTACAGTACCAAACCGCTCCTGCCGTATGAAGATGCGTATGTCATCCGCACGACGGCCCCGAACCTCGCCGTAGAAAAGGGAGATCTGGATGAAATCCTGGTAGTTCCCAATCCCTACGCCGTGACATCGGCGTATGAAACCAATATTGAAGTTAAGGAAATCCAGTTCACCCATTTACCGGATGTATGTGTGATTCGCATTTTCAATTTGGCCGGGGAAACGGTGCAGATCCTGAAACATGAACCGGGAAGTGACGGATATCGCGGACCCAGCATTGAGGCCTGGAATCTCCGGACCTACAACGATCAGGAGGTCGCTTTTGGGGTTTATTATTTCCATGTTACAGCAGATGGCCAGGAGGTCATCGGAAAGTTCGCGGTGATACGATGAAGAAAATATTATACATCATCCTCATCAGTGTCCTTTGGGGACAATTTGACAATGTGGGCACATCCGCTGCCAATTTCCTGAAAATAAACGTGGGCGCCCGGGGTTCGGCTCTGGGCGGCGCCTATTCGGCTCAGGTTGAAGATGCTTCCGCGCTGTACTGGAATCCGGCCGGCATGGGTATGATTGATAAACCGGAAATTCAATTCAATTCCACGGACTGGATTTTTGATGTGCAGCATCAATTCTTCGCGGCCGTGTTTCCCGCCGGGTTTGGCAAGCTGGGGTTGAGTATCAGTTACCTGACCATGGGAGAAATTAAAGAAACGACGCTGGCCGATCCGGATGGCACGGGACGGAAAATTACATCCTCCGACCTGGCCCTGAGTCTGGGTTTTGCCCGGAGGGTCAGTGATCATTTCGTGTTCGGAATCCAGGGAAAATACATCCGTGAAACCATATCGTTTTCTTCGGCTTCGGCCATTGCCATGGATGCCGGATCGCAGTATCTCACCGGGTTTCATGGTCTGAAAATCGGTATGTCCCTGTCCAATTTCGGCTCTAAAATGCGCCTGTTCGGAACCGACCAGCTCATTGATGTGGACGTGGACCCCGATCTGGGAGCCAATCCTCAGGTCAACGGCCGGTTGGATACCAAGGACTGGCCTCTGCCCATGGTTTTCCGGTTCGGTTTATCCATGCAATTATTGGGGGAAAAGGGCGTTGTGAATCCCGGACCGGCCACCGCCGTCCTCAATGTGGAATACATTGATCCGCGGGATTTCAATCCCTATTACGTCATTGCCACGGAGGTGGCGGTCATGGATCTGATTTTCATCCGGATTGGCCAAACATATCAATTCCTGCGCTTTGACGAATCCCTGGCCGATGAAGCGATCTATGATGCACTCACAACTGAAAAGGGGTATGTACCACGGTTATCCTGGGGTGTCGGCCTATCCAGTAAGAACTTCCCCTTGATACCCTATGATTTACATGTCGACTATTCCGTGTCGGACATGGGCATCCTGAACATGGTAAACCGTCTGACGTTTACGTTGGTGCTGTAGCACCCTACCAGGCCCATTGAATATCAAACAGGGGCAGCCACACCGGCAGAAGCTGGATATGGGGCGGCATGATATTCCACTGGGTGCCGAAGGGATATTGACCGAAAACGATTTTATACCCTACGGTAAAGCGGAATTTTTCCGTTTTATTCCAGATCAACAACCCCTTGTGCTCCAGCCCGATGCGGTGCTCTTTCCCGGCAATGAGAAATAAATCGTCATCCAGTAAAAGTTGCCAGCGATCGGAGAGGTGCCAGCCGAAGATATTCAGCTTTTTAAATTCCAGGTCGGCGCCAATGCGAAGATAAGCTCCATCATACAGAGGAGAAAGCCGTTGAAATATCAGCGGGAAGTCGATGGTGGTTCTGTTGTCCAGATCGCCGAAGGTTTTTCCCAGCGCCAATCCGACCTTGCTGGTCATGAGAATATTTTTCTTTATCGTTCGCGATACACGAATTTCATTATAGAAAATAACGGCGGCCGGAAATTCAAACTCCGGTGAAACCAGTCCCCCGGTTCCTTCCCGCGCCAGCATATTCATCAAGGGCGTAGGATAGGTCAGGGAATGAACGGTGGCCCAGACACCCGTGGCCGGCAGATTCAGCGTTCGTTTTATGGTCAAATTAGGGATGACCGCCATTGCCAGCGGATGGGTTGCCACCTCCAGGCCGGGAGCCAGACCATATTTCAGGGGCTGGAATAAACCGATTTCCCAACGATGGTGAGGGGTGACATAGGCTGATCCGGTGGACCAGGGCTGAGCAATTTCCTTGGCGGACAGGAAAACAAAGAGACAGGAAAGGAAGATGATTTTTCTCATTGTCCCACCTCCCAGCGGGCTGTGACCGGTAGATGGTCGCTATACGATTTGGCCGCCCGGTGGGTTCGGTCGGACCCGGGAACCCAATGGCGATTTGTCCAGAGATAATCCAGTTTCCGGTCAAAACCATCTGGATTGTCATAATCCGGTGTATGTGTGAAATAGGCGGCTTCGTCAGCGGTGTAATCCGCCAGGGGAACCGCCGGTTCATAATCACTGTCATAGAGCGGGCTGAGGTCCTGGCCGCTGAACAGGCTGCCTTCTTTATGTTCCGGATCGTCGCCGGGTTGATGAAACGATTCTCCGGCACACATGTCTTCCAGACAATAATCTGTTTTCACAGCCGTCGTGGGCAGGGAATTCAGATCCCCGCCGGATATGAAAGCGGCGCCTTCGGCATCGATGCGATCCAGCAATTCTTTATATTGCCGGATATGTTTTTGTTTGGTATCGTCGGTCGCAAAGGCCGTGGCATGGATATTTACTGCGTAAAATGTCGTCGCGCCCATTTCAATTTTCGCCTCCAGGATATTCCGCCGCAGGTAAAACAGTTGAACCAGGGCATCCTGGTCCCCACGTAAGGGCAGGGGGTGGCGAATCGCATCCTTAATCGGCCATTTACTTAAAATGACATTCCCCAGATCCATTCGTCCCAGGCCGTCACTGGGAATAAACTGCGACTGCCAGATGGAGGCATAGGCCGCATAATTAAAGGGCGTATGATCCAATAACCACTGGGCTTCGTCCCGGTAGGCAGTACGTTTACTCTCCCGGTCCACTTCCTGCAGAAATACAATATCAGGGTCGGTTTCCGTCAGATAATTGGCGATATTTTCCAGATTTGTCAGCACTTCATCGTCGCTAAGAATCACCCGGTCCCCACAGGCATCACCGAACCAGGGCATTCGGGCCGCCCCGAAACGAATATTCCAGGTCATTACGTCGATCGTGTCTTTTGCCGGCGTGTCTACAATCGTTTTGGCCTCATACATGATGGCGTCCTCTATGTCTCCAAACTCGGTAACGAGGGGGTCGCAGGACAGGAATATGACCAAAAAAGGAAGAAGAAAATGCTGTAATTTTTTCATTAGGCTCCTCATAATGTGGAAGAAGGTACAGCCGGGATAGGAAAAGAACCAAACCGGCCTTTTGTTCTTACGGAATAATTCGGCAAATTCTCCCCCGGAGACATACCAGAATGAACGTCGAAGAGTATAAAGACCTGACCCGCCATACCAGTTTTGCTGTTCCTTCCCGGGCGCGATACTTCGCCGAATTGCGCCGGCCCGATGACCTGGACCGTATATTATCATCATTGCCGGACCCCGATATACCCCGTCTTGTCCTGGGCGGTGGAAGTAACATCCTATTTGTATCTTCCTGGCGCGGCCTGGTTCTTCATCCTGTATTTAAGGAGTGTGTTGTTCGCAATCAATCTCCGGATACCGTTACCCTTTCCGTGGGTGCTGGTTTCGGCTGGAACGCGCTGGTGGAATACACCCTTTCCAGGGGCTGGTATGGTTTAGAAAACCTGGTACTGATTCCTGGCACGGTGGGGGCAGCGCCAGTTCAGAACATTGGAGCCTATGGTGTCGAACTAGCAGATGTTTTTGTCTCGCTGGAAGCGCTGGACCTGAAACGGGGAACGAAACATATTTTCACCCGTGACGATTGTCGCTTCGGTTACCGCACCAGCCGGTTTAAAGAAGAATCTCGTTTTCTAATTACGTCTGTTATCTTTTCCCTTTCCCGCACTCCCAAACCGAATATCGCCTATCCTGCCCTGCGGCGCGTATTGGACCACCACCATCTCACCAATCCTGCTCCGGAAGAGATTTCGGCCATTATCCGGGATATCCGCCGCAGTAAACTTCCCGATCCCGAACAACTGGGCAATGCCGGCAGTTTCTTCCGCAATCCTGTCGTACCCGCAGAAACGGTTGATAGGCTAAAATCCGATTATCCGACAATCCCTTTTTATCCCGATGAACCGGGCAAGGTAAAGGTTCCGGCAGCCTGGCTGGTGGAAAAATGTGGCTGGAAAGGCGTTCGTCGCAAACATTGCGGTGTTTACGACAAGCATGCTTTAATTCTAGTGAATTTCGGTGGTGCCACCGGGGCCGAAATCTGGGCCCTGGCCCAGGAAATACAGCGTTCCGTTGAAGATCGTTTCGGCATTATACTGGAACCCGAACCTTTGATTATTGAGGAATAACATGAAAAAAATCCTGACAACGATTGTTTTCATCCTGATTGGATGCGCCGGGCCTTCACGACAAATCCAAACAGAATTGATTCCACCGCAAGGTCCTCCCGGTGATATGGCACTGCAGCGTCTGGCTGGGGCGTTGAGTATCCCCACCGTTTCCTGGTCGGATACGGCTGCCACCGAGGCAGAAGCATTTTTAACATTCCACCGGTTTCTGGTTGAACATTTTCCCCGGGTCCACCGGAATCTGAACCGTGAAACCATTAATCAATTCAGCCTGCTATACACTTGGTCGGGACGCCGCTCTGATCTTCCGCCCCTATTGCTCATGGCTCATTCCGATGTTGTTCCGGCCGATAATTCGGATCAGAGCCGCTGGGACCACGACCCGTTTCAGGGTAAAATCGTAAATGATGTATTGTTTGGCCGCGGCGCCGTGGATAATAAATCGGCCCTGTTGGGCATCCTGGAGGCTGTGGAATATTTATTAGGGCAAGGATACCAGCCGGAACGGACAATTCTGCTGGCCTTTGGCCATGATGAGGAAATTTCCGGACATGCCGGCGCGGCCCGGATTGCCGATGTATTGAAGCAACGCCAGATAACACCCTGGCTTATTCTGGATGAAGGCGGTGCGATTGTAACGGAAGGCGTTCCGGGTATTTCCGCTCCCGTCGCCTTGGTGGGGATTGCCGAAAAGGGGTACGTCAGTCTGGAATTATCCGCAACAGGTACGGGTGGGCATTCCAGCATGCCCCCTCCGGAAACAGCTATTACCGTTTTAAGCAAGGCGGTCGCAGCCGTCAGTGATCATCCCATGCCCGGTTCGTTGGAGGGTCCCATTCGGGAAATGTTGATCACGCTGGCACCGGAATCGCATTTCCCCTTTAATCTTCTTTTTTCCAATCTCTGGGCTTTCGGTGGAATCATCGAAGGCCAGTTGGCCGCTTCGCCGAAATCCAATGCCTTGATCCGGACAACCACGGCCCCCACCATGTTTCATGCCGGTGTCAAGGATAATCAATTGCCCCAGAAAGCAACCGCAGTGATCAATTTCCGTCTCAAACCCGGCGATACCACGGCCGATGTCATCCGTCATGTGGAAAAAGTCATTGATAATCCCGATGTTTCTGTAAAGCCGGTGGGGACATTTCAAAATGAACCTTCCGTCGTCAGCAATTATCATTCACCGCAATATGATGCTATTGCCACCAGCATCCGGCGAACCTTTCCCGATGTCATTGTCAGTCCCTATTTAACGGTGGGTGGTACGGATACGAAATATTACGCGGGTATGTCGGACCAGATTTATCGCTTTCTGCCCCTTCAATTTGCACCGGGACAGCTGGACGGCATGCATGGTATTAATGAATATATCACGAAAGAAAATTACGCCCAGTTGATCGGTTTTTATGTTCAACTGATAAGAAATGTTACGGAAAACGCAAACTAGCGTTTTATAATCGTTCGTCGCAAATTGTCCTTTATTCCATTTCAGAAATGCTATATACCATATAAGCCAGGGCTACGACGCACCGGTTGAAATCGTCCCGGTTAAGCACCGTAATCATATCGGCCCGGGTGTGATGATACCAGAAATAGGTTGAGTCTTCAACCTTCAGTCCCATGCCGGGAACCCCGGCTCCCATGAGGGGAGAAATATCGGCTCCGCCGCCCTGAGCAAAAATACTGTCAGCCCCGATAACCTTCAATCCCCGGGCAATTTCCTTCAATTTATTCCGCAACGTATCCGGTCCCGAAAAACCAAATCCCCGGGGAGCAAAAACGCCTCCGTCTGATTCAATCGCCATCACATGGTTTTCATTCTTGTGATTTTCATAATACGTCTTTCCGCCCCGCAGCCCGTTTTCTTCGTTCGTCCAGAAAACAACGCGAATGGTCCGCTTCGGTTTCAGTCCCAGATTTTTGATGAGACGCAGCGCTTCCCAACTTGCGACACAGCCGCCGGCATCATCCATGGCGCCCTGGCCCACATCCCAGGAATCAATATGGCCGCCCATCACAATAATCTCTTCCGGTTTTTCACTCCCGGGTATTTCCACGATAATATTCCGGGATTCAGCATCCGGTAATGTTTTTGCTTCCATTTTCAGGTTTAATTCGGGAACCTGGCCCCGACGAGTCATTCGGTGCAGCATTTCGGCTGCTTCAATGGTAATGGCGGCATGGGGAATGGGAGGAATGGTGTCGGCATAGGCCATTCCCCCGGTATGGGGTGTATTCATAGAAAAGGGTGTGACGGACCGGATCAGACTGGCGACGGCACCATAGCGGGCCGCTTCGATGGCTCCCCGGTAACGATATCGTACCGTTTCACCGTAAGTGGTAAAAGGCGCATCAAAAACGACGATTTTTCCCCTGGCCTCAGTTTGACGTCGTTCCAGTTCATCAAAATCGCTTACCACCATAACCGAAGCAGTTATTCCGTCCGGCGGTGTGGCGATGCTGCCACCCAATCCCAGGATGTCCAGAGATTCCGTCCAGGGGACTATCATGGTCAGCGATTCTTTGCCGCGGACCCAGTGGGGCACCATGACCGGTTCGGTGCGTACGGCAGTAAAACCGTCTTTTTTCATTTCCCTCACCACCCAGTCGATGGCGGCTTCTAGGTTTTGCGACCCGCTCAAACGATGACCGAAGGTATCGCACAAGGTTGCTAGCCGGGCAAACCCAGTACTGTCTGCCATCCCCCGGGATAAGATTTCCGATCCTTTTTGATCAGCAACCGGTTGTATTGGTGCCGGGAGCGGCTCCGGGTATGGTGCACATGACATGAGAAATAAGAATGAAATTAAGCCACAAATTCGTTGTTGCATGGTTGCCCTTTCCTGAAATACGGTTAACAATTTACCGTTCGCGCATTATGGGCGCAACGGGAAGAGGGCCCAATCTGTTCTTCAAACTTTTTTGACTTTTGTTTTGTATGCCATTCGCGATAAATTTATCTAAACATGCAGCAGTAAGGGGAATCATATGGGGCTTGTTAAACACGTTATTGTCTGTTGGTGCGTTATCGAAAAATGTTTCACAGGATGAAACTTTCCATTTCTCGACAAGTCGGTTATTTTATTCTCGCCTTTATTCTTTTGCTGGCCATTCTTAGCCATGAAATTCATGAGTTCAAAAAATATAAGCTGGGCCTAATCCACAATTACAAAACGGATCAACGGCTACTGGTTCACACCTTTACCGTGAATTATCAATATCTAATGGCTGCTTTTTCCACAACACTTGAACAGCTTGATCGTCATTTTCAAAAGTTTGGTGTTGATCATACCTTGGAACAGTTTGATTTTCTGGCGGCCACGGAAAAGGAAGCGCTGGCTTTTTCGGCACTCTACGACGACCATTTCAATCGGCTCCATATTTCACCCGGACCGGAGCAAATCGCGGTTGACGATCGCAACATTAAAGTGATTCTTGATACGGCCGCCATTCCTGAATACGGGTATGTATCGTCCCGTTTGTTTGCAAAAAACGGTGAATCTCTTGTTCTGTTAATTAAACCAATGGTATTGCATGATGCCCGGTTTTATCTTGTGACGGGAATACGCATCGGCCAATTCACGCGCTCCTGTATAAACCGCTGGCAGGAAACAAACCATTCCTTTTTTCTGGTTAACCGTTCCGGCGAAATTCTAAGTCTTTATAACGCGGAATGTGACAGTATACAATACATGGTACGAGGAAATATTTATCATCTCGGACCCCGTTGCCAGCCCTGTCACAGCCCCGGTGAATTTGATTATTTTCAGGATGTAACAGACTCGCTTTCCTGCCGTATCCATCGTTACGCCAAGGGTAATATCGACTTGCGGTCCCTGGTGGCCATGCCGTTTTTAAACGAAAACTGGGTGCTCTGCGCCGAAGGTCCTTATGATGATATTCTTACGGCATCCCACAACACCGCCCAAAGTATCTTTATTGATATGTCTCTACTCCTGATAGTTTTCGGCGGTGTAATCTTTCTTTTTCTGCGGGGTCAGCGCCAGCAGGCTTTTCTGGAAGCCGAAACACGAGAATATAAGAAATTCCATGATATTATCGATCACATGGAAGAAGGGTGTTTTGAAACAGACATCAGGGGAACATTTACCTTTGTCAATATAGCCATGGAACGCATTTTCGGTTATTCCCGCCAGGAATTACTGGGAATGACCAATCGCGATTTCATGTCGCCGGATGCCGCATCCCGGATCTATAAGGATGTGAATACTGTTTTTCGCTCCGGAAAGGCCCTCCATAATGTTCGCTGGGAAATTCAAACCAAAACAGGAGAAATGTGCATTGCCGAATCATCCGTTTCGCCGCGCATGGACAGCAACGGGAAAATCATTGGATTCCGGGGTGTGCTGCGGGATGTAACCGAACAGATCCGGGCCACTAAAGCGCTGGAAAAATCGGAAAAAGAACATCGCCAGCTTTCAAAAAAACTGGCCCAGACCGTCTCCACCAAAGATTTATTATTAGATATCATTTCACATGATGTTAAAAATCCGGCCAGCGCGATTCTCGGTTTTAGTGATTTACTCCTGGAAGAATACCCAAAAATTGAAGAATTAAAATACATTCGTGATGCCAGTGCGCAATTAATCAATATGGTGAAAAATGCAAGCACTCTCATTCGCCTGGAAAAAGATGAAGAACTGCCCCTGGAAACGGTACCTATCGGCGAGCGGGTCTATTGGCAGGCAAAGGAGTTCTCTCTCCAGCACCGAGACCTGACAATCGATAATCATATTCCGGAAGATTTTACCATCCGGGCTAACCCAATTATCGAAGAGGTATTACGAAACTATATTGGGAATGCGATGAAATATGCCAACGATGGTAAGCGAATTGTCATTGCTGTCGAACAGCGTCCGGGAAGAGTCTTGTTTTCTGTGGCGGATTGGGGTAAAACGATTGCCGCCGAATTACGGGAGAAAATCTTCAAGCGGAATTTTCAGGTAAACAAGGGGCGGGGACAGGGTTTAGGGTTGGCCATCGCCGCCAAAATCGCTCGTGCACACGGCGGCCGGGTCTGGTCAGAGCCTAATGAGCCAAAGGGTAATATCTTTTATCTTGAAATTCCACAACCGGAGGGTGATGACCGCTAGCCTCCCTATCACGCGATCTCTCATTGGGACCAACATTTCTCACTTCCGAAATATTATATTTTCTCATTATGTTTTATAACTTCCAGGCCTTAAATAGCAATGAAAAAATACCGTAAAATAGCATTTTTTATCACGGCCCTGTTTCTGGTGCAATGGATCGCCCAATCCATTCCTCATCATGAAACCATCATGGTAGGAGGAGAAGATGTCTGTACCTGCGGTTGCGGTCATACGGTAGCGGTTTGCGCCGCTTCCCATCAATCCCTGACCATAGCTGCGGTTGATTGCTCCTGCCAACACCAGCAGACCAAAACATCCCAGGTAGTAGTCGCTCCTCATAAGATTCTTGATCTGGACGTGCATTACCAATTTTCATTTTTACCGGTATTTTCGACACAACAATATGCCGGATGTTCGGTCGCCGTCCTTCATTCCGCCCTTCTGGAAATCCCCAGCCCACCGCCTAAAACAACCTTCGGTTAACCTGAATCCGGCAATCACAGATTGCCGCACCATTAATCACGGACGCCGTGGAAACGGTGTCTATCAATAACCGGAGGTATAATGAAACCAAAATTTATTGCCTTCCTGCTGTCCGGATTCCTGTTGGTCCTGGCAAGCTGTGAAGATTCTGACAACACAACGATAGATCCTACCGACAATCTGGTCCATATCGGCACAGAGAATGATAACGGAATCACCCTGGATTTGTATTCTGATGCCGAACTTCATGTCGGTCTCAATACACTGTATTTTCAATTAACCGATGACAACCTCGGTGTCAACATCACCGAAGCTCGTATTACACAACAACCTGTCATGAACATGGACGGTATGAAACATTCCTGCCCCGTGACAGATCCGGATGTCATGGCTAATGCGGATGGCCTGTTCACGGGAGAGGTTGTTTTTATCATGGCCAGTGGAATGATGGGCACTTGGGACGACACTCTTGTCGTCATCAATGAAAGCAGCGGTCAAACCCATAAACTCGTGTTTTCCGGTCTGACTGTGACTGAAACCATGATGAAAAAGGATCTGGTATTTTTTGATGCCGACTCCAATCAGACCAGCTATATCGTCACTCTGAATGGTCTGGAAAACCCGCAAGCCGGTACTAATGATATTATTCTCACCGTCCATCACAAAGAAAGTATGATGAATATTCCGGAGGTCGGCGGACTGGATATTGTCATGAATCCCTTAATGCCGGATATGGGGCATGGTTCCACCGGCAATATCAATCCCGTATATGATGGAAACGGACAATATTCCGGCGTCGTCGTTTTCAATATGACGGGATACTGGACCATTGATTTCACCTTCGCGGAGAATGGCGACACGCTGGGTACCGTGCAATATGAAATCAACTTTTAGGGCTCTGTTCTTCCTGTGGCTGGGTGGTTTTCTCGCCGCCCGCCAGGGAGACATTTCCGGGATTGTTTTTGATGCTGCAACCGGGCTGCCGCTGACGGGAGTAAATATTGTTGTTTTAGAAACCGGAACGGGTGCCGTTTCCAATTCCGATGGCGCGTTTCGTCTTGATTCCCTCCCGCCGGGTCAGTACACCGTTGTTGTCAGCATGATTGGTTTTGCCCGGGAAACGCGACGGGTGGAAATAGTGGGCGGACACCACCACCTGCCAGCCTGGTATTTGAAACCCGTCATTCTAGAGTCCAATCTGGGTATCGTGGTTTTCGGGCGGGAGCGAGAGCGGGCCCTTCAACATATTCAGAAAACCAACCTATCCACAACCGAATCCATGATTTCCCTGGTTGAAGGCGTTTCCCTGATCCGGCGGGGAAATTTTGCGCAGGAACCGGTCATCCGGGGACTTTCCGGCGGACAGATCAATATGACAATAAATGGAATGAAGAGTTTTGGAGCCTGTACGGATCGCATGGATCCGATTTCTGCATATGTTGAACCCGATGCCCTGGGATCGGTGGAAATCGGGAAAGGTTCCCTGTCTCTCCGAGAGGGCGCCACCGTTGGTGGGTCGTTGAATATGACATTTCTTCATCCTGATTTCTCACCACAACTTCGATCGATCTGGTCCTTGGGAGGAGGTATCCGCAGCGCACTGAAGGAAAAGCGTTTCAGTGCCAACTGGCAGCGAAGCCGGCCTAAAGAGGGTCTATTACTGCACGGAACGTACCGTGCCGCGAAAGACTATACGGCGGCCAACGGTAAATCAATCCCCTTTTCCGGATATGAAAAAATCAGCATCAATGCTGGTTACCTACGACAGTTTCGTAGTGCCGCCCGATTATTACTGGAAATCGTGAGTGACGACGCCTGGAATGTGGGATATTCCGCCCTGCCCATGGATGTGGGATATGCCCGGATGAGATTGGTCGGATTAACTCTGAAGATGTCCCGCCTTGCGTCCTGGTTGCCACGCGCCGAATGGAAGGTGTATGGCAACCTGGTGGATCACTGGATGGATGATTCCAGGCGCCGGGACCGGTTTATGAATATGACCATGGATATGCCGGGAAAAACCCGCACCGCCGGATCCTTTTTGGATATGGTATTCACGCCGGACGGATCATCCTCCTTGACGCTCCGCAGTGAATTTTTCTGGAACTCCAGTTATGCTGACATGGTCATGTATCCCCAGGCTTCCACGCCCATGAAAATCATTACCTGGCCTGATATGCATCGCTGGAATCTGGGACATTATCTGGTGTATCAACGCTCCATCTCGCCTCGTACGACTCTGAAATCCGCCCTGCGTTATGATTATTACTCATCGGCCATCCATCATGCCATGGGAAAAGATTTTCTACGCATTTATTATCCGGATAATTCATTTTCCCGTACCGACCGCCTGATCACCGGCAACGTGGCCCTGATTCACCGGGTAAATACTTATTATCAATTCACGCTGGCTGCAGGGCGGGGACAGCGGTTACCCACCGTGACAGAAGCCTATGGTTATTATCTCTATAATCCTGTAGACGGATATCTCTACCTGGGAAATCCCGACATACCGGTCGAAACAAGTTATCAGATTGAAATTCGCAATCATATTTCCACCGACCGGATCGATCTGTCAACCAATCTCTTTCGCTACCGCTTCCAGCATTACACGGTCGGAGCGGTGATGGATACGACCACAACGCTGGGCTATGCCAACGGCTGGAAATTATTTTCTGACGGTGGTCGTGCCACCCTAACCGGGGCCGAATTGTCTTTTGTCGTGAATCTTAATGCAACCTGGGTGCTGGCCGGCGGAATGAATTTTCAGGTGGGAAGGTTGGTGGATTTACGTGATTACATCCCCATGATTTCACCGTTTGAAGCCCACGCCACAATCACCTGGCAACAGAAAACATTCTGGATACAGGGTGAAATCAGAGGAGCCGGAAAACAAACCCGTTTTTCTCGGCTGGGGGGTGAAAATGCGACGGCTGGATTTTTGGTATATGCTCTGAAGGGGGAGTTACACTTTTTCCAACGTTTTTCATTGAAGGCGGGTATCGAAAACCTGACAAATGTCTCCTATCATGAACATCTGGATTGGGGGGATATTCTCCGACCCGGGCGTAGCTTGTCGCTGGCGCTTGTTTTCCGTGGCGGAGCTGAGAATTAGTTCTGTATCTCCTCGAAAATACCCGTTTCCCGGTTTTTACGCACCTTATCCCAGTCAAAATATCGTCCATTCATGGCAATGTAAACACCGGAGGGTAAGCACTGGGCAAATGCCAGGGCACTTCCCAGGTTGAACAGTCCGTCGGAGCTACCGAATTTATAGGGAATCATCGCTCCCGTCAGAATAATCGTTTTGGGAAGATCGGCGGCGGCAATGACCCGGGCGGTTTCAACCATGGTATCGGTACCGTGGGTAATCACGATTCTATCGCCGGTGGTTTGCTGACACCGCTCCAGGATGAGATTACGGTTGGCCGGGGTCATGTCCAGACTGTCAATCAGCATGAGTTTCGTTATTTCAACATTAACCCGGCTTCGTCCCAAAGCCAGAATTTCCGACATGTGCGTCTTTGTAAAATACAGAGTGCCGTGAATTTCATCGTATTCTTTATCAAAGGTCCCGCCAGTGATAAAAATGGATATTGGTTTTTCGGACATTATGGCAGCAGCGTATCCACTTTTTCCGGAGGACGACCCAGAATCGCCCGGTTGCCTTTTACAACAATGGGGCGCTCAATGAGTTTCGGGTGGGTGGCCATGGCGTGAAACAGGGCATCGTCGTCATCCAGTTTTTCCTTCAGGTTCAGCGTTTTATAGTCGGCCTCACCCCGCCGGATAAAATCTTTTGGACGAAGATTCAGCTTTTGGGCCAAATCCCGTAAACCGTTCTCGGTTGGTGGTGTTTCAAGATATTTAACAATTTTCGGTTCAACACCGGCCGCTTGCAACCGGGCCAATGTTTCCCGGCTTTTACGGCAGCGAGGGTTGTGATAAATGATCATGGTTATCTTTTCCTGGTTCATTATTGTTAAAATTAGCCGGTTGACCGAAACGGAATCAATGAATCTTGCAGCGGAATCGTAGTGTTACCTTTTTGTCGTGTTCACCTTAATTTCTTCCTGTGCTGAAACAGAAATTCATTCAATTCGCGCGACAACACCTGACCAGGTTTTACATCGCCCAATCTGTGATACGTCACTTTATTAGCTTTCCCTTCTCATACTTACATACCACCGGCTGGCTGGAAAGTCTTCGTCAGAATCGCCCCTGCGATCAAAACGGTGAACCTTTGCCCTGGATGAACTATCCCGCCATTGATTTGCTGCGACAACACCTGACCAACGATCTTGCCCTGTTCGAATACGGCAGTGGCTATTCCACGTTGTTTTTTGCCGGGCGGGTCGGATCCGTTATTTCCGTGGAAGGAGATAAGGCTTGGATTGAAAAGTTGCAACCGGAACTTCCCGCCAACGCCATAGTTCGCTATTGTCCTGAAGATAGTAACGGCGACTATTGTCGCTCTATCCTTGTTGATAAACAACTGTTTGATGTTATTATTATCGATGGTCGCGATCGGGTGAATTGCTTGAAACAGAGCATTACAAAGCTCTCCAAACGCGGCATCTTGCTTTTGGACGATGCACAGCGGAGCGAATACAAATCAGGCATAGACTGGGTGGTGAATCAGGGCTTCAAACACCTGTCTCTGGAGGGTTTGCAGCCCAACGGATTCGAGGCTGGACGGGTAAGCTTATTTTATCGCGAGGGAAATTGTTTTGGTCTTTAGGCCTGGAAAGGAATATCATGATGCGAGCGTTATCTGCCTTTTTCGTACTGGTGTCATTTTTAATCGCCCAAAAGGAGGAGGTGTCTATGCAATTATTATCACCGGCCTTTCATCATCAGGGATCCATACCGATTAAATACACCTGCCAGGGTGAGGATATTTCACCGGCCCTGGAATGGAAAGGAATCCCGACGGCGGCCAGGAGTCTGGTGTTAATCGTTGACGATCCCGACGCGCCTGATCCGCAGGCGCCGAAAATGACCTGGGTGCATTGGGTGTTGTATAACCTGCCGCCAGCGTCTACCGGCTTACCGAAACAGGTGACGTCAAGCGCCCTTCCTGAAGGAACACTGGAGGGCTTGAATGACTGGGGACGAACCGGCTATGGTGGTCCCTGTCCCCCGATCGGAACCCACCGCTATTTTCATAAACTTTATGCCCTTGATATTGTTCTTCCGGACCTCAATCGGCCCACTAAGGCGCAACTAATGCAGGCCATGGATGGTCATATTATTGATAATACAGAATTAATCGGAACATATATAAAATCAAAATAAGGGCATTTTGCTTTCGTATATTTTTGGCTTAACTTGAGGAAAAAATGAAACATTTTCTAATTATCCTGGCCATACTGGCCGCCTGTACTCATCCGCCGCTAAGAGAGCATCGCACAGGCGTAAGCGAAACGGTAACGGCAGATGAAGTACTGGGACATATTAAATTTCTGGCCGATGATGAGCTTGAGGGGCGATTTCCCGGAACCGACGGTTCACAATCCGCCATCGACTATATTGCGTCACAGTTCAAGGCCGCCGGAATAGAACCCGGGGGCGACCATGGCTATTTTCAATCCTTTGATTTTCTGAAGGATATTTCTCTGGCGCCATCCAATTCATTCGCCGTGGGAAATAAGAATCTTGAGCCAGAAACGGATTATATTCCCCTGGCATTTTCCGCCAACGGAGAATTAACAGCACCTGTTGTCTTTGTGGGTTACGGCTTTGATATTAAGGAAGACAGCCTTGTCTGGAATGATTACGAGGGCGTAGATGTTGACGGCAAATGGGCGTTGATTCTCCGCGGTGACCCCAAGGCGGAAGAATCACATTCCGAATACGCCAATTATGCTCCCCTGCGCAAGAAAATCATGGTGGCCCGGGATCATGGTGCGGCCGGCGTTCTGTTCGTGTCCGCTTATCAAGATCAGTTTGAACCGGAAGAACTAAAATCACTGCAGGTTAATCATCGCTTTTCCGACAGCGGCATCCTGGCCCTGCAAGTCAAACGCACGGTGGCCGATTTGCTTTTAGCGGAAACCGGATCAACTCTGAAAGCGTTGCAAACCAGAATTGATACAACGGAAAAGGCCAATAGTCTGGCATTGGAAACCGCCGCCTCGGCTGTCATAGAATTAAAACGTACCGAGGTGCCTGTTCCGAATGTTATCGGATTTATTCCTGGGAATGATCCGGTGTTAAAAGATGAATACATTATTTTTGGGGCTCATTTTGATCATTTGGGTTATGGCGGTCCTGGATCCGGATCGCTCGTGCCTGATACGGTAGCCGTTCACAATGGCGCCGACGATAACGCTTCCGGTGTAGCCGGTGTCATTGAAATAGGAGAACGGCTCAGCGCCAATCGTTCCGCCCTTCGACGCAGTGTCCTGCTCATGTGTTATAACGGAGAAGAAGAAGGGCTGCTGGGTTCCAAGTATTTCACCAGGAATCCATTAATTGATCTGGAAAAAGTGTCCGTCATGATCAACATGGATATGATCGGCCGATATGATGAAAAGGTTGTTGTGGGCGGCGTGGGTACTTCGCCCGATTTCGAAACATTGCTGAATGAATTTAACCGGACTCACGGCTTGACTCTGAATATGAGCAAGGAGGGCTTTGGCCCCAGTGACCATGCCAGTTTTTATCTCGAAGACGTGCCGGTCATGTTCTTCTTCACCGGGACTCATGAAGATTATCACAAACCTACCGACGATTGGCCAAAAATCAATGCGGATGGAGAAGTGAATATTCTGAATTTCATTTATGATATAGCTCTATACCTTAACCAACAGGAAGAAAAACCCGTCTTTACCGAAGCGGGTTCGAAAGAGGAACAAACTGGTCGCCGGAGTTTCAAGGTGACGTTTGGAATAATTCCTTCCTACGGCAGTTCGGCCGATGGAATGGAAATTGACGGTACCAAAAAAGAGGGTCCGGCTGCCAAGGCGGGGTTGAAAAAGGGCGATATTATTATTGCCATTGATGGTGGTGAAATCAAGGATATTTATGATTATATGTATCGTCTCGGTGAATTAAAAGTCGGACAGGAAGTCACCGTAACGGTGCTACGCGGAGAAGAAACACTGGAACTCAAGGTCCAGCTATAAACCAGATTTTCCCAATAAAAAAGCCCTCGATGTGAGGGCTTTTTTATTGGGAAAAGAGATGACCTTTTAATTTTCATTCTCGACACCCGCTTTGATTTCCTGCCGTAATTCCATGACGGCGTTGACATAATTTTTGGAATGATTGTAGGCAAACACAGCTTTCCAGTTTCTGGTATTTTCCCGGAACGATTTTGAGGTTGAATCATAGCCGTTTTTGATTAAATAATTCGCGATGCTGCCCAGGGCGTCATCCCAGGCATGCGGGTCCCGGACGCCATTGCTGTCGGCATCCACGGCATAGGCAATATAGCTGGTGGGGATGAATTGTCCATAACCAAAGGCTCCGGCATAGGAACCCTTAATCAAAAAGGGATCGATCGAATCTTCATAGCAATATTCCAGAAACGTGGCCAGTTGACCGGTGGCCCATTTCCTTCGTTTCGGCATCTTGGTGGCCTGGGTAAACAATGCATTTACCACGGCGAATTCTTCATGGTGATTGCCGTAATTGCTTTCAATGCCAATGATGGCCAGCAAAATGTATTCATCGACGCCGTATCGGCGGGAGATTTCATGGACCAGTGTTCGTCGTTCATTGTGAAACCGGACACCGCCGTCAATCCGTTTTTCCGTTACCAGCAGTGCTTTATATTTTTCGGGAGGAAGGTTTTCGTAGGGCTTGGCAAACCGCTGGACAATTTTTTCATGGGTCGTTAAGCGGGCATCATTCAGTACCCGGTCCAGGAAAGACTCGGGGACCTTGCTGCCCAGCTCATTTTCCAGGGCCAACAGGAGGGAGTCGGTCTGTCCTGGCAGGTTTGTTGCCAGAAAGAGGAGTATGGCTAGAGTTAATTGTTTCATAGCGATCACGAATTAAGGGGGCAAATATAAGTGAATAATGGTTCGGATACCGAAAACCGCTTGGTAAATTTTTCCATGAGACATCCCCGCATATTGCTCATCCTTGCCCTGTTTTCGGTCAGTACTGCTGCTGTATTTGCACGTTTTATACCTGCTGTTCCGGCCGTTTCCATCGGTTTATGGCGAATGGTTTTTGCTGCAGTAATTCTTTGGGGTTTTCATGGCCTAAAACGGCAGGCGTCTCTTTCTCCCGAGTCACGTAAATATGTACTCCTGGCCGGTATTGCTCTAGGTGTCCATTTCGCCTGTTATTTCGGTGCCCTAAAATTCACGACTGTAGCTGCTGCCACATTATTATCCACCATGTCTCCTGTTTTTACAGTTATTTTTGAATATATTATTCTACGCCGACCCTGGAATAGGTCTGTTTTGGGTGGCGTATTTTTGGCCTTAATGGGTGCTCTATTGGTGCAGTTTTCCGCAATCGCCGGTTTTTCACAATTCCTTTTGGGTAACAGTCTCGGGGTCGCCGCTTCATTATGCATGGCTCTTGTCCTGATGGTTTCGGAAAAGATCCGGCGTGTGGAGGGTGCCCTGACCTTCTCCCGGACCATTTACGCCGTAGCGGCTGTCTTTTTGCTGTTATTGACATTCGCTCTTAGGCGGCCTGTGTTCTCTTTCTCCCTGGAGGCTTATTTTTGGCTATTCCTACTGGGGCTGGTACCTACGGTTATCGGACATACGTCCTTTTATTATGCCATTAAATGGCTGTCGCCGACTGTGGTGGCTTCCGTTCCGCTGGGGGAACCGATCATGGCTTCAGTTTGGGCGTGGATATTCTTTCTTGAAAGACCGTCTCCGCGATTGGTTGCCGGGGGTGTTCTCATTCTGGCGGGCCTCTATTACATTATGTCAAAACAGGAAGAAACGCTTACTCCAGATACCGTGCTATAGCGACTTATTGCGCAAATAACCCCTGTGTTTTTTCGGAAGCAGAGTAGCAATGCGTGACATAAGTTCGTCGCCGATGTCGGCCAGGGCTTTTATTTTTTCTTTCCTGTTTTCCGGTAAAGATACCGGTCCGAAAGGTTTTCCAATCCTGATCGTTACGGTGGGACGCACGCCTCTGAACCAATTCTCCCAGGCTACGGATAGGCCGAGGATGCTGACGGGTACAATTTTGGCTCCCGTGATAGCCGAAAGATAAACGGCTCCGCTTTTGGCAGGACGGATTTCGTCGGCGGTTGATGTTCCTTCGGGAAATATTCCCAGAATATCACCCTGTGTTAACACTTTCAGGGCGGTTTTTATCGTCGACGGTGCCAGACGGGTGCGATTGGTGGGGATATAACCATACAACCATGGCGCCCACCATAAAAACCACTCTACCGCCTGATCGCTGGCCATTAAGAAGGCAACCGGACGACGAATAGCATAAATAATAAAGGCCGGATCAAGTCGACTGAAATGGTTAATGGCAATGATAAAAGGGCCCTTATCCGGGAGGTTGTGGCGTCCATAAACGCGGATATGAGCCAGACAGGCACCAAGAAAAAGGGCGAAATACCCTAGGAAATAACGAAGGGGTTTGGCGCGGGGGCGAAGTGATTCGATTCGTGTTTTAGCCATCGTTCATGTCTTGCCGAAAAGAATTTACCCATAAAAAAAGGGCCAAAACGGCCCTTTTCAGCGATGGGTTCTTTTTGACTAGAAGGGTAAGTCATCTTCCTCTGTAGCAGCGTTTTCATTCGCAGCAACAGCATCCGGACGGCGCCCTAACAGGGTGTACCTTTCGCCCACAATTTCTGTGGTATAGCGCTTGACACCATTATTGTCTTCCCAGGACCGTGTCCGTAACTTTCCTTCAAGATACAGCAATTGGCCTTTTTTCAATAGGTCCGTTGCGTTTTCAGCCATTTTTCCAAACAGAACGCAGCGGTGCCATTCGGTGTTGTCTTCATAATTACCGTCACTGGTTTTCCACGATTCATTTGTTGCCATATTGAACGTGACCACAGGGTTTCCTGCTGCCGTATACCGGCTTTCCGGATCACCACCCAGGTGACCAACCAAAACAACTTTATTTACACTACCTTTTTGCATGATTCCTCCGCCATGTGTTATAGGTTATGTTAGGTGCTCTTTTAGCGGGTTATTGTACGATTATTGTCAAAATCAGTGCAAGGATATTTTTAAAAAAACAGGGGTCCGAAGACCCCTGTTTTCAGTATTGATGTAGGTCGGGATTTATTTCATCAAAATAAGCTTTTTAACCTGATTGAAGTTATCGGCTTTGATTTGATAGAAATACATTCCTGAAGCAACCGGCATACCAAAATCATTGGTTCCGTTCCATAGAACTCGATGATAGCCGGGCTGGATTTCGCTGTTCACCAACGTGCGAATACGTTGTCCCATTACGTTATAGATGACGATCTGAACTCTTGTGATTTCAGGAACATCATACTCAATCGTAGTAATCGGGTTAAACGGATTGGGATAATTCTGATGTAACGCGAAGCTTTCTGGAATGGCCGCTTCATCGCCGACGCCTAACAGGGCAGTGGCATCCACGTAGAAGGTCCGTGGTCCGTTTGTTGCTTCAACATCATCAATTCCATCACCGGCCCACACGGTCCAGGTGATATCCAATCCCGTGACGCCATACGTTTCAATGTCGTCATACATGTCGGCATTGAGAACAAATGCGGCTACGCCGGTGGTATCCAGGTCGTAGAATACGCCGATGTTGTCCAGGCTCCATTCAACGGTGTACCAGATTTCTTCCCCATCCGGATCCAGTGACGGCGTCCAGGCAAACATGGTGGACATGCCGATGTTATCCGGGGTCAGGAAGAGCGTATCACCATCCACCGGTGCCAATAGGGTAAAGTCGGTTGGCGGGGTGTTAATCGGCGTGGCACATACTTCGTTGGTCCGTTCCGTTTCAACAAAGATCATATCACCGGCATCGGAAGCCAGGAACAGCGGCACAACACCTGCAACGTAGTAGCAGGATTCAATGGCAGGTGATACATCGAAATCACTCCAGAAGAGGTCTTCAAAGTATTCTTCCACCACCATGCCGTCTTTGTAAATATTGAAGGACAGGGCCGGCGGGGTCGGTGTTCCACAAATGGCCAGATCGAAATCGTAGTCAGAGGGATAGAACACGCCTGCACTGTCAGTTCCGCTGAGGCCGCTGGGTGATAAGCCGTCATCGCTGAGCGGAGCCGGTGTGTAGGCCGGATTCACCCCACCGCCACCAATGCTATCGGCCCATGTCATGGGACGGAAATGCACCTTGATGAAGTTGTTTCCTGTGCTTTCCCAGACCAAGCCGGTCAGATCAACTTCATATGTATTGGCATAAGCTTCGGCCGTCAGTGTTTCTATGCCACTGTAGATTGTGTCTATTGTTGCACCGGTAGAGTCGGCATTGGCGACAAGGACTGCCATTTCAACCGGTGAGCCCACAATCGGGGCGTCTGGCGGGAAGTAAACACCATACTGAGCTGCCGTCAATTCCATGGGGCCTTCGGGGAAGGCAAAAATGGAGGACGGTCCGCTCAGAGAGTCGGTGAAGGACCAGAAGTAGGCCAGGGCTGACATATGATTGAAGCATGTTTCGCGCTCGGAGCTGGAAACGGTTCCGGACGGAAGTGTCGCTTTTTCAGCGGAAAGTTCCCGTGTTTCCGGCAGGTTTTCCAGTGTCCGTAACGGTTCCAACCATTCCAGATCAACCACATTGGTTCCCGGCGTTGCCACCAGATTGGTGGGTCCGGCAAAATTAAAGACGGAGAGATTGTCAACTGCTATACCATTACCACCGCCTGAGTTCATACCCCCTTCGTGATGATAGAAGACAGCAAATTGTACGTACTCCTGTCCGGCCGCCACCATCTGGATGTCGTTGGCATAGTCAACAAATCCATCATAGTGGTCATAGGAGAAGTCTGTAACCACAAACCACGGCCCCATATTCGAACGGACCAGTAATTGTGCGACGGTGCTGTTGCCTGGAAAATTGCCCCAGCCCTGCTCATAACCTGAGAACGATACCAGGGCGGAATAGGCATCACTGGCATCCAGGAAAGGTGACAATAACCAGGTGTCAAAGGTAAAGTCACCGCCGCGTCCGTCGGTGACAAAGGCGAAGTCGGTAGAATCGCCGCCGGCCGGTGTTCCATAGCCGAAGGCGCCGGATGTATCCGCTGCTGCCGAATCACCTGTGGCCCAGGAAATACCCAGTGGATTTGTCGTGAAGGCTTGCCAGTCAGCCGGGATTCCGCCGGCCAGACCTTCAAAGTCCTCACTGAATCCAATGGCTGGTAACTGCGTCACGGCACCAACGTGGACATCATTAGACGGCATGGGCCAGCTTTCGCCTTCATCGTAGAGGGCGGAAACGGCATAATTGTAATATGTTCCTTCTATGACATCCGTATCGGTGTACATGTTTTCAGTTACCGTTGCCAGCAGGACGGGTTCGCCCACGGGCCATTCCTTCCGGTACACTTTGTATCCGGCTAGATCGCGCCCAACATTGTTGGGGTTGCTGTAATTGTAGGTCACGTCCAGGTGTTCCTTGGGCAGGGGACCTTTACCCCTGGCATAGGTACCGTCTTCATCTCCGGACAACAATGTGAAGTTGCTCCGATCCGTCTGGGTCAGATGATATTGGACGGATCCCGTCGGGCCGGGCGTGTTCCAGGAAAGCGGAACATCGGAGCCAAAGCTTCCTGCCATCACCTCCATAGGTGGCGCCAGGAAGAAGCTGTCGTATAACAATTCGACATCATCAAAGGCCGCACCGAAGCCGCCAATCACGGAGCCGTCGGCTTCAAAGACAAAGCCGGGAACAGCCCATTCTGCGCCCATGGCCATGGCCCAGGACAGGTCCACCTCATAATCGAACCAGCCGCCGGCGTCACCGCTCATGCCGTCTTCGTCCATCCAGTATAGATTTCCGTCACTCAGGGCCATAACCGGATAGACATAATCCCAACCACTTTCTGTCGATATGTAAGCCGAATAGTGGAAGCGGAAACCGCCGCCCATGAGGGCGGTAAGGTCAATGAATTCATTGCCCAGCCAGTAGGCATAATCGTTATTATCATAGGCTTCGCCGGAATCGGGGAAGACCAGCATGTAGTCGCCGGAAGACGGCAGGATTGTGTCCACGCCGGTAATGAAAGTATCCATAACCGTAAAGGCGTGGGTCCCGCTCCAGGCAAAGGTTTGCCCCGTGTCTTCGCCTGTTTCAAATCCGGTGTAATACATGGTGGATTGGGTCGCCGAGTCTGGGACCATGATCAGGTCCTGAACCGTAGTGTCACTGTCTGCCACCACCACATTGAAATAGGCTGGATGATAGCCGGGCAAATCAAACCATAATTCCGTCAGGCCTACCGGTTGAAAGTTCAGAGTATAGTCACCGGCAACATCCGTCACAGTGACTCCGAAGGGCGTTCCAACATTTACGCCTTCAATCGGTGCGCCGCCGGGATTCGTGACGGTACCCATGATGGTTCCCACTGGTGGTGCGGCAGAGACAGTTACTTCGTCGAAATTCAGGTAGGCATAGGAGCCTCCGCTGTCCGGTGCAAAGGTGAATGCAATTTGCTGATCCGCAACTTCTGGCAGGATGACCTCCACGTACTCGTAGAAATCATGGATGGGCACCGATGTCAGATAGTTGAAGGTCGTACCATCGGTAGAGTAGGATACATCCAGGAAGTAACCGCGGTCATAGTTGTTGTACATCCAGAAACCCACTACCGACAGTTCAGAAACGGAGATCATGGGTGTGATCAGGGTTTCATCGGCATAATAGCCGTTGCTGTAACCCATGTAGGCCACCATGTTTCCGCTTCCATCCAGACCGTAGTCATCATGATACCATGTTTTATACCGTTGCGGGATGGAATCAGCATCACCGTTATTATCCAGAATTGTCCAGCCTTCCATGGGCAGGTCCGTGTAGGATCCGGTGGGCGGATCAAAGTCCTCAAAGAAGACGCCGTCCACGCCAAAGCCAAAGAGCCATACCGTATCGGGGCTTGTTTCCGCATCGCTGGTAAACACCATGTAACCTTCGAAATCATCAGGGGTGGCAGGGTCAAAAGATACGTCAACAGGATAGGTCGCTCCGCCTGGAACGGTGAATGAGGTTGTAGTTGAGGAGAACGGATCACCGGAGACCTCCACGGCAGAAACGGTTAAATCGCTCCCACCCGGGTTTGTGACGTACAGGGATTGCGTTGTGGCACCAGCACCAACGGCCTGTCCGCCCATATCGAAATACATATTGGCAGCAAAAGCCGGTGGCGTTGCGCCAACGCCAAAGGTCCAACTTACCCAGTTCGTTCCGTCGCCGCTGGTTGGGCCGTCGCCGGCGGCAAGGACATTGCCATCGGCATCGGTAAAGACAAAGCCGGCACCAGTACCCCAACTGTCGCCGTAATCATCGGCGCCCCAGAAGGTGTAGAAACCATCAGCGAGACAGAAAGTTTCCGTGAACGTGCTATAGCTGGACATACATCCGAAGCAGGATATCAGTGTGTCGCCAAGATCATTGGTAAGATAGAAATTGATTTCACTTCCCCAACTTACCGAGGTCACCGTCAAGTTTACCTCATTACCCCAGCAGGGATCATCCGGGTGTCCGCCCAGGTTCGCGGAATAGTCCTGCGGAAAGACCAGCCATTCAGAGTTGGCGGAATCTGTTCCGGCCGAGGCTGTCCAATTGGTATTACCCCAAATAACATCTTGCTTCCTGATTAAAGTGTGATTGGAGGTCGCATTAGCTGTTCCGGCAACATCCCAGCCGGAGCCGGGGTCTTCTGATGTATCAGCGTTAATATCATAAAAACCTATTAGGTCTATAAATGTTGTGTCTGTGCCATCGATTCTTGCTAAACCCCGAACATCGTCACCATTAAAGGATGTGATAAATGCACCATCACCATAAGCATAGGCTGAATCTGCCGCTTGTAATATCTCCGGGTCTGCGTCTGCACTCGCAGCGACAAAAACATCTCCCGGTGCTAATAAAAACCCGGCTGGAAATGTATAAATTCCAGTCCATGAATTTCCATTATAGTTAGTGTACACTAAGTAATTATCAAGGTTTAGTGTGTCGTTTGTAGGATTATATACCTCTAATGCTTTATTATTACCGCTCCCCTCGACATACTCCGAAAAGAAGAGGTCAGGTGCGTTTGTGGGCACAAGGACTTCGAACCCAAACTGGCCAAAGTCTGCATAGTCTCCATCAAGCCACGTTACCAAAACGTTTCCATTTACATCCGTGACCGTCCCCGCAATTCCACCGTCGCCATAACTATCCCAAACGTCTACGGAGTAATGGCCAGCGGGTAGTGGAAACACAATTGTTTGCGTTTCTCCACCTGTGGTAAAGGTTTGGTTCGTAGTATAATAATAGGTGCCTGACGTTGAGTCGTACAAGTTCCATGACGCCTCTGAGGCCCAAGTATCAACTGTAAGCGCTATTGTGGTATTAAACAGTCCTATTGAAAATCCAAACTGGCCAAAGTCTGCATAGTCTCCATCAAGCCACGTTACCAAAACGTTTCCATTTGCGTCGGTAACCGTCCCTGCAATTCCACCATCGCCATAACTATCCCAAACGTCTACGGAATAAACACCACCAGCAAGGCTAACTGTAACATTTTGTGTTTCCCCACCAGAGGTAAAGGTCTGATTCGCTGTATAATAGTAAGCTCCCGCAGTCGAGTCGTACAAGTTCCATGATGCTTCTGAGGCCCAAGTATCAACTGTAAGTGACAGATTGACATCAAACATTCTTGGAAACACCTCAAATCCAAATTGACCAAAAGAACTGTAATCGCTGTCAAGCCATGAGACTAAAACAGCACCGTTTACGTCGGTAACGGTTCCGGCAACACCTCCGTCGCCATAACTGTCCCAGACGTCTATAGAATATGTTCCTGGCAGTAGGTCTAGTACGACAGTCTGCGTTTCATACCCGCTGGCAAAGGTTTGGTTGGCTGTATAGTAGTAGGCTCCTGCCGTTGAGTCATACAAGTTCCACGATGCTTCTGATGCCCAAGCATCAACTGTAAGGCTTATTGTTGTATTGTTGTGTGATCTGCTGCCACCAACCACAAACGTTTTAGCGTGGGTAATCGCTTCTCTTTTTGTTTTGCTGGGGGTAATGTTTAATAGTTCGTCTGTAGAATAATCAGAAATTGATTTTACACCGTCTCTGTATTGGGGAGCTTCCCCTCTTGTAATACTTGGTGATTTTTGTCTGTTTATAATTGCTGTATTTTTGCTCTCTGGCGTGTTTTCAATATATTCTTTTATACCCCAGGTAGAAATTTCCGCTGTTCTTTTGTCTTTCTTTTGGAGGCTTTCTGGTCCCGGTTTTATTTTACTTACTGGGTGGTAGCTCCTTGTTTTTTTGTTAGTTCTTTGCAAAAGCGCATTATGTTTGTCCTTTGGTGTAACTATTAAATAATCTTCAATGGACCACGATTTAATACCGCCTTTATTATCTTTGTAATCTTTTGGGATTGAAAGGTCGGGACCCTTCACAACGCCTTCATGTGCTCCCTGTTGGTCTTTGTTTTTCGGATCTCTGCTCTTATCCGCGGCCAAACTGAAGCTTGACCAAAGAAACGCTAAAGATAAAACTATCATTACCGTGCGCCTCATACTGAACCTCCTATTTGTTTCAAAAACTTTTTATTCGCGCCTATTCTCTACGGTTAAAACGCGAAAAGTGTCGCCAATATAACTTTTTGTCGGAAAAACAGTCAAGTGAATAATAAACTAAATTAATAAGCTTGCGCTGAATCACGATTCCGGTTTGCGGAAAATTTTCATCCGGAAACTACCATCAATTGTTGTTTGAGCGTTTGCACCGTATTGTTTATCCGATCCTCTTTTTGAATACGTTCCTCTATCGCCCGGCAGGCGTGCAGGATGGTACTGTGGTCCCGGCCGCTGAAGTGTAAACCGATATTTACGAGTGGCATGTTCAGGATGTCTCGTATCAAATAGATGGATAAATGACGGGCTTCGGCAATATTTTTTTTCCGGCTTTTTCCAATGATTTCCCTTTCCGGTATATGAGTAATCTCCGAAACGCGTTTGATAATATCTTCAGCAGAAACTTCGGCAATTAATCTTTTACCCAGGCGTTCTTGAACAACTTTTTTCACCAGACGCTGATCAATTTCTTCCTTGGAAAGAGAGCTGTATGCTAACAGACGGATCAGTGTGCTTTCAATATCGCGGACACTGGATTTTACATGCATGGCAATGAATTCTATCAGGTTATAGGGTAATTCCATTCCATTTTCTTCGCTCATTTCCATCAGGATGGCCACACGCGTTTCAAAGCTGGGCGGCTGAATATCCACCGATAATCCAGATTCGAACCGGGACAATAGTCGGTCCATCAACCCGTCCAGCTCTCCCGGGTAACGATCGGCGGTCATGACAATCTGCTTACCCGTCTGATACAGATCATTAAACGTGTGAAAAAACTGTTCCTGGGTTTGTTCCTTGCCCTGAAAAAACTGAATATCATCGATTAAAAGGACATCGGCCCGGCGGTACATTTTGGCAAATTCAACCGTTTTGTTTTTCCGGATACTGGAAATAAAATCGCGGGTGAACTTTTCACTGGGAGCCAGAACCACTGCGGCATCTGGTTTGGTTTCCTGTATCTGGTTTCCGATGGCGTGCAAGAGGTGGGTTTTTCCCAACCCCACGCCGCCGTAAATCACCAGGGGGTTGAATTGGTCATGTCCTGGCGACTCCGCCACTGTCAGGGCCGCGGCCTTGGCAAACTGGTTATTCTTTCCTTCGATAAAATTGGAAAAGGTGTATTTCTTGTTCAACAGTGTCCGTTGCCGTGACGGTGGTGCCGGCTCGGACGGTTGCAGGCGCTGCCATGATTCCGGCTTTTCTGAGGCCGAGGCTGATACGGTGAATTTTATGGCAACCTTGTTTTCCCCGGCCTGGTTGACGGTTTTTTCCAGAAGCCCCTGATAATGACTTTTTAGCCATTCATAAAAAAACTGATTCGGGACCTCAAGAATTAATTCATCTTTTGTCAGGGCAATGGCATTGACCGGCTCAAACCAGGTATTGAACGCGTGATCCGGGAGTGTATTTCTAATTTCATTCTTGGCTTTCAGCCAAAAAGTTTCGTGCCTAGCGCTATAGTTATCCACAAGTTTTCCACAGTTCTGTTTTATTTAATTTACTCGAAAAAATTTGAATGAACCGAGCGCTTTCCCCAGGATTTTACAACTTTTTTGGTCAAATTATTTTCTTTGGATAAACACTGGATCATTTCATAGTTTTCCGGGCTAAAAATGGAGTGAAAATGAAACGCACGTTTCAACCCAGCAGCCGAAAAAGAAAGAATAAACACGGCTTCCGTGCCCGCATGGCAACTGTCGGTGGTCGACGTGTAATCGCCCGCAGACGAAAAAAGGGACGTAAGGTCCTTTCCGCCTAATGGTGTGGCTATCATCCGACGCCTGTTCAGATATATTGATCGGCTTTTACGCGCCAGCGTAAGAGCGCTTCTTTTTCTATATCAAACTTTTATTTCGCCCCTGCTCCGACCCCACTGTCGCTTTTCACCTACCTGTTCCCATTATGCCTATCAGGCTTTTTCGGAAAAGTCTTTCCCCAACGCCCTTTGTTTAACCCTTAAGCGCATTTCAAAATGCCAACCGCTGCATCGCGGCGGCTATGACCCGGTACCCTAATGGATAAAAATACAATTACTGCTTTTATTCTCATCGCACTGATCATTATCATTACACCGTATTATATGGAAATGGTGGCACCGCCGCCGACCGGCCCGCCGGTCGAGCGGGAAACTGTTTCCTCTCCGGAGGACAACACAATCCCCACCCGGGAAAAGCAATCAGCGGCTGAAGTTCGATCGGAAACAGCGCCCGCAGAGCCAAAAGACGTGGCAACTGTACCGCTCCCAGAAGAAGCGAAGGAACGAGTCTATATTATTTCCACCGATCTATACGAAGCTGTTGTAAGCAATCAAAACGGGGGTTCTTTCCTTTCTTTTAAACTGCATAAATATTCAATGTTTGACTCTTCCCTGGTAAATCTCATTGATGCAAAAAACAGAAGCAACCTTGTTCTTTCCGGCCGGACGATCGACGGTGATGACTTCCGACTGGATCATCATTGGCAAGCGTCCTCCAAGGAAGGCACCTATCAAGTGGATGACGGGTCGTTATCCCTGTCATTTGAAACCCGTTTTCTTGATGAAAAAATTATAAAAACACTAACCTTTTTCCCCGACTCCTACCGGGTAAACGTTGATGTGGACATGTCTTTCCTGGAGCCGGAATTGTCACAGGGCCTTTATGACCTTTCCTGGTGGGGAGGGATGCCAATTACCGAAAAAAGTCGTAAGGATGATTTGTTTTATTTCAAGGGTTATGTTTTTCAGGGCGACGAGTTGTTCACACCGAAGATGAAGGACGATAAACCGCTTTCCGAATCCTACCTGGGACAAACAGCCTGGGTCGCCGTGCGGTCCAAGTATTTTCTTTCGGCCTTGATTCCGCAATCTGCCGCCGTCGGCGCCGTCGTCTTCGGCCAATATGATGACATGAATGTCCCGCGGTATAATGTTGCCCTGACCCTGAAGGCGGACAACGCCACAAGCACAACCCTTTACTTTGGCCCCTTGGAATACAATCGAATCAAGGCACTGGGGCACGATGTGGACCAGGCTATGACCATGGGATGGTCCGTTATTCGACCCATCAGTCGTGGCGTGCTGTTTCTGTTGACATCCATGCATAAATATATTCCCAATTATGGTTTTATCCTTATTCTGTTTTCAATTCTTGTAAAAATAGTTGTTTACCCACTAACAAAGAAAAGCTATCAGTCCACCAGAAAAATGCAGGAAGTTCAACCGCAACTGCAGGCTTTAAAGGAGAAATATAAAAACAATCCGCAGCAATTGAACAAGGCCACTATGGAGATGTACAAAGAAATGGGTGTCAATCCTCTAGGAGGATGTCTGCCGCTGTTGTTACAGATGCCGTTGTTGATCGCCCTGTTTCAGGTTTTTCGTTCAACCATTGAATTGCGTGGCGCTCCTTTTATTCTTTGGATCAAAGATCTCTCCGCGCCCGACACATTGGTCGAAATTGCCGGATTTCCTTTAAATGTTTTACCCGTTGTTATGGCTGTTACCATGATCGTCCAGCAATCCATGATGCCCACCCAGCCAGGACAGAATAAATCTATGATGTATGTGATGAATGTGGTTTTATTATTTGTTTTTTATCGTTTTCCATCGGGGCTGAACCTGTATTACACACTCTTCAATATATTAACAATATTACAACAAAAATATCTGACGCCACACACGCCGGCTCCGGTTACCGTTAAGAATACATCTCCACCGCGAAAATGATACACTCAACAACGGTTGTGGCTCCGGCTACCCCTGGCGGGGTTGGGGGCCTGGCTGTTATACGTCTCAGTGGCGCTCGTTCCCTTTCGCTGGCGCTGACACTGGTCAATAAAAAAACCCTCCGCGTACGCTATGCCCATTTTGCGTCGTTCCGGGAAGCCAATGGTGCCGAAATTGATGAGGGAATTCTACTGTATTATAAAGGGCCGGAATCATATACAGGCGAAGATGTGGTTGAAATCATGTGTCATGGTAATCCCCTAATTGTCCAGGCTCTGGTTCGGCGTTGCAGGGAACTGGGGGCTGATTTGGCCGGTCCCGGTGAGTTTACCCAACGTGCTTTTCTCAATGGAAAATATGATCTGATCCAGGCCGAAAGTGTTGGTGCTTTAATTTCGGCACAATCCACCGTCAGCGCAGCCTTAAACACGCGTCTCATCAAAGGACAATTGTCCCATCTTTTTACTGAAATCAAAGCGGCACTTGTCAGCCTGCTGGCGCGGGTAGAGTTTGATCTTGACATTTCCGAAGACGAACTTCAGCCGGATTTAATTCACTCTCTAAACAAAGGCATAGCCTATTTGCGGTCTCAGTTGAACACGCTGGCGGAGTCTTACGCCCGGGGTCGGCTGCTGACCCGTGGGGCCCGGGTTGTGATTGTTGGAAAGCCTAATGCAGGAAAATCTACACTTCTGAATGCTCTGGCCGGAAGCGACCGGGCCATTACCAGTCCCAAGCCGGGAACAACGCGGGACAGCATTGAGGTCGCTCTGGTTCTGCGCGGTGTAGTCGTCACTCTGGTGGATACAGCCGGACTGCGCGAAGCTCAGGACGAGATTGAAAAAGAGGGGGTGCGCAGGACCCGCCGATCCATGGCGGAGGCCGATTGTATTCTCGTGGTACACGACCTAACCAATGATCACAGCAATAACACGTTAATCGACATCCCGGATATTCCCTTTCTCGAGGTCTTTAATAAATACGACCTTATCCCAGAGGGTCGTCAACCGGACAACTTGAAAAAACAGGCCTTGATTGTTTCTGCCCAGACAGGCTGTGGTCTCGATCGTCTGGAAGCCGCCCTGGTTGAGCGTTTGGGGTTGTCCACGGTTTCATCTTCCCAGCTGGCCCTGACCACTGCCCGGCAGCTCCATTCCGTTGAATCATGCCAAGCCGCTTTGTCCCGAGCCTCCGCATTGTTGGGTTCACCTTCCGTGCCGCTGGAGCTTGTGGCGGTGGAACTGCGAGAGGCCATTACGGCCGTTGATATGGTTCTGGGAAAAACAACGCCTGACGATATCATTGAATCTGTTTTTCAATCCTTTTGCGTAGGGAAGTAAGTTTCACGTGAAACTCCTGGTTGACATTATCGTCGTGGGTGGCGGCCATGCCGGCGTCGAAGCCGTCCATGCCGCCCTGAACCGGGGACTGAAAACGGCCCTGGTTACACTGGACCCTGCCGCCGTGGCCCGTATGTCCTGCAACCCGGCAATTGGCGGTCTAGCCAAGGGACAAATCGTACGTGAAATGGATGTTCTGGGCGGCCTTATGCCCAAAATCGCCGATCAGACCGGCCTACAATTTAAAATGCTGAATCGTTCCAAGGGTCGGTCGGTATGGTCCCCCCGGGCACAAATTGACAAGCGGCTGTATGAACAACAGATTCAAGCGGCTGTATTTCAACGGGAAACATTCTCCCTGGTGCGCGGCGAAGTTGTTCGCATTCTAGTGTCCGAAGGTTACACCTCCGGTGTCGTGTTGCGCAGTGGAGAATCTATTGATGCCAAAGCAGTGGTCCTGACCTGCGGCACATTTCTAAACGGCTTGATTCATATTGGAGAACGAAAGATTCGTGCCGGGCGTATGGGGGAACCTTATGCCGCGGGAATAACGGAATTCCTCGCTTCCCTTGGGTTTCACCGCGGCCGCCTGAAGACCGGAACGCCGCCCCGGTTAATAAAACAAACGGTAGATTGGGCCCAAACAGCTCCTGTATTCGGCGACAACAATCCCACACCGTTTTCCTACGGTACGCGAAACTTTGAACCGCAAAACATTCCCTGTTATCAGACCAAAACAACAAGTCAGACACACTCCATCGTTGGCGAAAATATTCATACTTCGCCCTTGTTTTCCGGTGACGTGTCCGGTGTTGGGCCCCGTTATTGTCCTTCCATTGAGGATAAAATACATCGCTTTCCCCATCAGAGTGCCCATACGCTTTTTCTTGAGCCGGAATGGAAAAATTCAGATCAAATCTATATCAATGGCTTTTCCACCAGTCTCCCAGAAAACGTCCAGCTGGCGGCTATCCGTGCGATTCCCGGTTTTGAAAACGCCTGTTTTTTCCGGCCCGGCTATGCTATTGAATATGATTTTTTTCCACCCTCACAACTAAAAGCTTCGCTGGAATCAAAAGCCGTGACCGGTCTTTTTCTGGCGGGACAGATCAACGGCACCTCCGGCTACGAAGAGGCCGGGGTTCAGGGATTAATCGCCGGTGCTAATGCCGCCAAACACGTTATGGACGAAGCTCCGGTGTTGTTGGATCGCAGTGTGGCCTATGCCGGCGTTTTAATCGATGACCTGATTACCAAGGATACGCTTGAACCGTATCGCATGTTTACCTCCCGGGCCGAATACCGACTGCTGCTGCGATATTCAAACAGTCACCGCCGTCTGGCTGATCTTTCTTTTTCCGCCGGACTCATTGACGAGCCATATTATGAGCGGTTGCAATCTCTGCTAATTATGGAGAATGAAATTCAAGCGGCTCTGGATGGTTCGGTTTTGCCGGAGGAAATTAACCCCACCCTGTCGGTGGCGGGAGAAGCTCCGATAAAACAAAAGATTCCGGCTCGGTCGCTCCTGAAGCGTCCTGAAGTTACCCTGCAGGATCTTCCCGAGCGCCTTTTCCAGCACGTCCCACTACAAAACATTGATCCCTGTTTTCGGGATGAAGTTTTCCTTGAGGTCGAAACCAGCGTGAAGTATGAAGGTTACATCCGCCGACAATTAAGGCAGGTTGAAACACTTCGCCGCCAAGAATCGTATCGTCTGCCGACATCATTAAATTATCATGAAGTTGCAAGCCTTTCCCTGGAGGCGCGGGAAAAGCTGACTCGTATTCGACCGGAAACCCTGGGGCAGGCCATGCGGATTTCCGGTGTTACGCCGGCAGACATTTCCGTTCTCTCTGTTTTATTGGCCCGTGGTCGCCAGACATGAATGTTTCACGTGAAACGCTTTCTCTCTATTCTTTCTTCGATCTTTTCATCGATCGTGTTTTAGGTGGGCGTCCGGCCAGAGAACATTCTTTTCTTGGTCCCGTTTCCTTTGTTTCTGTTGCCCTCCTGAATCTTCCGCGGGAGATCGACCGGGTCCACTGTGTTTGTCTCTCCGGCCGACAAGCGGAAGAGCTGTATCGATTCTGTTTCAATCTCCGTCCCGACTCTGTTTTCTTCTTTCCGGAGCAACCTATGGAACGGCAGGATGTCGAAGGGTTTAATCTGGAATATGAACGTTTTCAGTCCGAGGCCTACAATGCTCTTGTACAGAAAAACAGCGGGTTGATCATTACCACTGAAGGCGGGCTACAGACTCCCGTCAAAAACCCGGTAAACAGTCGTCAGGAAGGGTTTCATTTAACCGTAGATGCCGATATATCAAAAGAACACATCGTTCGCACATTGGTTGCCTGGGGTTTTGAACCTTGCGATAAAGTAACCTATCCGAAAACATTTGCATCCCGCGGTGGAATCCTTGATGTTTTTCTGCTTTATGCCGCGCTTCCTGTAAGGCTGGAGTTTTTTGGCAATCGCCTGGAGTCGCTGAGAACCTTCAATCCCCTCTCGCAACGGCGGGTGCATGATTTGGAATATCTTGATATTCTTCCACCGTCGTGGGACGAAACAACGGAGCGGGAAAATTATACCCTTCAGCAATTATTGCAGCAATCCGATGAGTGGCACCTGAGGACCATAAAGCAGGATGTTTGTCTGTTACAAAGGGGTGACGATGACAATAAAACGGTTATTCGGGCTCAACGGCCGGACCTTAATTCTGACGCACACCACTCTGACGTTTTCGCTTTTTCCGACAATTCGCAGTCAGCGGTTCGTCTTGAAAAGCTGCCCTTTCGGTCGCCTGTGTTGGTTCACGGCAGCCTGGCTGATCATTTTGAAATTCTTGAACAAAATTTCCTTTGTCTCTCGCTGCCTGTTTTTTTTCAGCGGACGGCCCCGGATCGCTATCGCTGGGCGGCAGACGAAATCGCCTATTCGCCCTACGAATCCATTTCGGCAATCGATGATATTGAGTGGGGTGATTTATTGGTTCATCGCGATTATGGTATTGGCCGATATCGAGGACTGAAAACGCTACAGCAAAACGATATGACGTCCGAATGTATCACCATTGAATACGCCGACGGTTCCAATATTTATGTTCCTATTGATAAGTTTGATAAAATTCATAAGTTTATCCATGGTGGTGGTCGCCCTCCGGCCTTAACGCGGCTGGGAACAAAATCCTGGCATAACCTGAAGCTACGCGTGAAAAAATCCACCCAGGTTGTGGTTCAGGATTTACTGACCATGTACGCCAATCGGAATCGTTCCCGCGGATTCTGCTATCAACCTAACGACGAGTTATATGAGGCGGTGGCTCAATCCTTTTCCTTTGAAGAAACGCCGGATCAGGCTCAAGCCATTCAGGATGTTGTCCGGGACATGGAACGGGACAGGCCGATGGACCGACTTATCTGCGGCGATGTGGGGTTTGGTAAGACAGAGGTGGCCATCAGGGCAACCATCAAGGCGGTGGCCAGTGGTAAAAAGGTCCTACTGCTTACTCCCACCACCATTCTCGCCGATCAACATTTCATTTCATTTACGTCGCGCTTGAAGCCCGTAGGTGTGTCCGTTGACCTTCTTTCCCGGTTCCGCAAAAATAACGAGCAGCTTGCCGTTCTGGAAAGTATGCTGCGGGGAGAGGTGGATGTGGTGATCGGCACCCATCGGCTTTTGTCACAGGATGTGACCTTCCCCGATTTGGGGTTGTTGATTGTTGACGAAGAACATCGTTTCGGCGTGAAACATAAGGAAACGCTAAAACGGCTCAAGACAACGGTTGACGTACTGACGTTGACTGCTACGCCCATTCCACGGACGCTCCAACAGTCTCTCGTCGGTATTCGGGATATCAGCAAAATTCAGACGCCACCCCTTTCACGAAAACCCATTCATACTTTCATCAAATATCATGATTGGGATGTCGTTGCACGGGTATTAAAAGCCGAACTCGATCGCGGCGGCCAAAGTTATTTTTTGCACAATTCCGTTGATACATTACCATTTGTTTATAAAGAGGTAACATCAAGAATTCCCTCAGCCCGTGTGGCCATTGCTTATGGTCAGATGAGGAGCCGTGATCTGGAAAAAATTGTTTTGGCGTTTTTCCGTGGTGAAATTGATATTCTCCTGTGTACAACCATCATTGAGTCGGGCCTGGATGTTTCAAATGCCAATACCATTATCATCGACCAGGCACACAGGTTCGGCCTAGCGCAACTCTATCAAATTCGGGGGCGCGTGGGACGGAGCTACAGACAAGCCTTTTGCTACCTTCTTCTGCCAATGAATGTTTCTCTCACAAATGACGCTTTCAAACGGCTGAAGGCCATTGAACAGTATACTTCACTTGGTTCCGGTTTGGATATCGCCCTCAAGGACCTGGAAATCCGAGGGGCCGGAAATCTGTTCGGATATAAACAGAGCGGGAATATCGCGGCCGTGGGATTTGATCTTTACTGTCAGATATTGAAAGAGGCGGTTGATGAAACCTTGGGGAAAACGGATTCGGCTCCGCCTCCTGTTTCCGTCGTCATCTCCGAGCCGGCCTTGCTGGATTCCGAATATATGCCGCAGGTTGAAGATCGTATCTTTTTCTACAAACGCCTGTCCGAAGCAGTGCGGGAAGCGGATATACGGGAAATTCAGGCTGAAATCCGGGACCGGTTTGGACCGCTTCCCCCGTCGGCACAGCGGCTGGTTGCCGTAGCGCTCCTCCGGGCCGGCTGCCGCGGAACGCCGATACACAGCCTGAGGCTGACTAAAACGGAGGTAACCGTTATATTGTCCGGGTTTGCCCCCTTTTCTTCTCCCTTGGAAATGATTGATGCGTTGAGCCGGAGGCTGCGGTCTCTTGGTAATCCCTTTTCGCTTTCTCCCCGAACCAAAACAGACGATATTCTGGTGAGCGTTCGGGCAGGGAACCCGGAAGCGGTCATGGCCGTAGTGGAAACTTTTAAGGACCTGTTCGGGCTTCACTCGCCGTAATTTATTTTATGAGATTCATCGTTTTATGGACCTGCACCCTGCTTCTGGTGGCGTGCACCAAGCCCGCTTCCGAGCAGCCGGTTATTATCGCCCGGGTGAACGACCACGTCCTTACGGTCGAAGACTTTCAGCTGTTACAGAAAAATTATTCCGACCCCAATCTTACGCCGAATCATATTGTTTCCCGTTGGATTATGGATGAAGTTCTGTATCAGACCGCCCTGGAACATGCTTACGATAAGGACCGGACGCTGCAATCAATGGTGGATGAATACCGGCGCAAACTGCTCGGGGATTCGGTTATGGAAGAACTGGTAACTGTCAGCAACCCCCTGAGCGGGGCTGAAATCAAGGCCTATTATGAAGAAAATAAATCCTCCTTTCGCCGGTTGGTGGACGAAGCAAAAGTTTATCATTTTGCCGTACCGTCACTCAATGAAGCAAGGAACATCGCCCGGATATTAAAACAAAAACGCTCCGGGGGCGAACTGAAGGCTCTGTTCGTGGATTATGATGTGTCTGCCGCGATTGTGAAAAAGGGGTTCCTGTTACCGGCCCTTGATGACTTGATTTTTCAAGCCCGAAACCGGCAGGTTCTGGGACCGATTCAAATTGACGATCGTTATCATGTCATAGAAATATTGAAACAATATCCTGCCGGTTCAATTATTAGCCTTGATGAAGCTTATGACGAAATCCAACAGCAATTGATACAGAAACGTATTTTACTCACTTCCCGCAAAATTCTTGACAGTCTTATGGCCCGCAACAATATTGAAACCTATTTGGAGAACATTACTCAATGAAACATTTCTTACTTTCCCTTGGATTGCTTTTTACCCTTTTTGCCCAGAATTCTCCAACATACCTGGATGGCGTGGCCGCTGTCGTCGGAGACCACCTGATCCTGAAAAGCGACGTGGCTCAAATCGCAACCATGACAGCTTTGCAACAGGGGGTTTATCCCAGTCAGCAGCCGGATCGCTTTCGTCAGCTTGAAGAGGAGGTTCTCCAGTCGTTAGTGGATCGAAAAATTCTGCTGGAGCTGGCCAAGCTGGACTCGATCGAAGTCAAGGATTCTGAGGTGGATGCCGCCATGGAACAACAGGTAGAAAATATGTTGTCCCAGGCCGGAAGCGAAGAGCGTCTGGAAGAAGCATTAGGGCAATCTATAAAGGATTACCGGCGGGAAAACTGGCAGGATATCCGCGACATGCTCATTTCCGAACGGTATCAGCAAACCATCATCGGTGATGTAAAAACCGGTCGCCAGGATGTCATCGAATTTTATAATACTTACCAGGACAGCCTTCCCCTTGTCCCCACCATGATAAAACTCCGCCATATTCTCTTGCCGATTGAGCCCAACGAGGAAAGTAAAGCCGCCACCATCTCTTTTCTGAAACAACTTAAAAATGACATTCGGTCCGGTTCCATTGACTTTGCCGATGCCGCCTCGCAATATTCTCAGGATCCTGGAACGGCTTCTCGCGGTGGTGATCTTGGATTTGTCCGGCGCGGCTCCCTGGTCCCGTCCTTTGAAACGGTTGCCTTCACTCTGCCCCTCGATTCCATTAGCGATCCGGTATCCACGCCCTTCGGATATCATCTTATTCAACCTCTGGAAAAACAAGGGGATAAGATTCGTATGCGGCATATTCTTTTTACGCCCGAAATCACGGACGAGGACGACTCTCGGGCCTATGAATATGCCCTATCGCTCCGGGATTCCATTTCCACCCTGGAAGATTTTAAGCGACTAGCCAAAACCTATTCCACGGATGAAAAAACTCGGGACCTGGGCGGTGATCTGGGTTGGGTCAATCCCAATGAATTCGGGATTCCAGAATTTACTCAGGTCGTTCCCTACTTGGAAATGCGAACCGTTAGCCCTCCCGTGAAAACGTCCTTTGGATATCACCTACTCTGGCTAGAAGACATCAAGCCCGGCGGAAAACCAACGCTGGAAACCCACTGGTCGGAAATTGAAATGATGGCCCTTAACCAGAAAAAGATGAAAATCTACCAGGACTGGATGGATAAGGTTCGTGACCGCTTTTATATCCGCATTATGGAATAATACACAAGCTTTCCACAATTTTTCTCCCCATACATAGCGGGAACATTATTAATTATAACGGGGTTGTGTTTCATGATATAGGATTATTCACAGTTTGGTGAAAAATATTATCCACACCTCCTTTTCCCTCCTCTCAAAAACAGGTAAAAAATACATGCCGTTGAAAACAGGGTTTTTCTCCACATCTCCACACCCCTTTTCCACATAAAGCAATTCTTTAAATCAATGCTGGTTACGTAGGGGAAAACAACTCCGGATATCCGGACTGTCCCTCGACATTTCTCCACAAACCCACAGACCTTATTAATATTATATTCTTATTAATCTATTTATTTTATTTTTATTTTACCCTGTCGTTTGTCCGATGTCCAGCTCAGAATACCAACCGTGAAACAGTCCAATTATATACAAATTTCAGATTCAATCGTTTTGCCAATGAGCGAAGTCACGATTACGGCTATTCGTTCCCAGGGAGCTGGCGGACAGCATGTCAACAAAGTGGCTACCGCCGTGCAATTACGGTTTCATGTTCCTTCTTCCAGTTTGCCGGAAGAGTTAAAAATGCGTCTGCTCAACCGTGCTGACCGCCGTATTAGCAAAGACGGTACTCTGATAATCAAAGCTCAGGAATATAAGAGTCAAAAGAAAAACCGGGACACGGCTCTGGAAATTTTGAAAAAAATAATCCGGCAAGCCAATTACCGAGCACCGCGACGCATTCCAACTAAACCAAGCTGGTCCGCCCGCCAAGCCCGCGTGGACGAAAAAAAGAAGCTGAGTCGCAAAAAGGCATTACGGAAAAAAATAAAAAAACAAGACATCGACGAATAATATCCCGGGTCCGCCACCAGTGTCACATCTTGTGCCCGTAATGGCGAGAATACAGCTAAAATCAGGAAAATTCAACACCCTTAGCCGTATTTTCAAGTTATGGCGAAATAGAGCCGTTTAGGATGAAAATTTCTTGTGTCGGGTCTGTGGTTTGGGTAAGCTCGTTAGTTGTTTTCTCTCGAATAATATTCATAAAAACACAAGGGATTTATGAAGCTTTCTACATCCAAAAATGAACTCCGGACGGCCTTGCAAAAATTAGCCAAAGCAACCCCCACCCGGTCCACCTTACCAATTCTCAGCTGTGCGCTATTTACGGTCCGGGATAATGAAACGGTTCTCCGGTCCACCGATCTTGAAATAAGCATGGTTGTACGATTGCCTGCCAGTATAGAAGAACCGGGCTCGGCGGCGATTCCCCTGAGCACCTTGCTGGAAATCACGAATGAGCTTCAGGACAGTCGAATTACAATCTCTGTCAATGAAAGAAATAAGGTGGAATTGATTACAGATACGGGAATCTATGACCTGATGGGGAAACCGGCGGAAGAATTTCCCGCCATCCCTGAAGTGGACAATTCCCGAACGGTTGATATGGAAGCATCAACCCTGAAGGCTATTTTTGAAAAAACCAGTTTTGCCGTGAGTCATGACGACCTGAAACCGGCCCTGACCGGTGTTTACATGAAATTCAGCCCCGAAGCCCTGACGGCTGTTGCCACAGACGGTCACCGGCTGGTACGCTATATCGTGAACGATTTCAAGGGCGGGAATTTCGAAGGCGATCTTATTGTTCCGCGGAAATTCATTAACTTGATTCAATCTGTGGCCGACACCAACGAAGAAGTCCATCTCTGGATCGGCGATAATCATCTCACAGCGCTGATAGGAGAGGATCGGTTTTATACCAGGATTATTGATGAACTTTTCCCAAATTATGAAGGTGTATTGCCCACGGATAATAATAAAATATTGACTGTCAGCCGCAATGAGATTCTGGGCGCTGTCCGGCGCGTCTCCATTTTTGCCAACAAAGCCACCAATCAGATTGCCCTGCGACTGGATACAGATGAAACTTATCTGTCAACAGAGGACCCGGAAAAAGCTACCAAAGCAGAAGAAAAACTGTCCTGTGATTTCCAAGGTGAACCGTTGACCATCGGTTATAACGCATCGTATTTGAAAGACATTCTGTCGCATCTGGATGAATCAGACGTTATCGTGAAACTGAATACGCCCATCAGCGCCGCCTTGTTTTATCCCGCCACGCAACCGGAGGGCCGGGATATAACCATGCTTCTGATGCCCATTCGGCTGAACGACTAACGTGCCCCTGCTATCCGGAAACACATCAGCGATTCCGCGCCATGTCTATCCAGGAGGTTGAGTTGATTTCTTTTCGAAACCATCAGCATACCACGGTTGAATTCAAACCAGGATTAAATGTGATTTGGGGAGAAAACGGATCCGGAAAAACGTCTATCCTGGAAGCGATATATTCTCTGTCGTTAGGCCGTAGTTTCAAGACGCCCCGCCGCCAAAACTTGATTACCCGAGGCAGGGACTATTATCGTGTAACCGGACGATTTACATCGGGTCAGCAGGAGACCACCATTACCACGACACAAATGGCCGATGGTCGTAGCAAAACGAATGTGAACGGAGAAACAATTTCCGGCCGGAAAAAACTCATCGGTCTGAATCCCGTTGTTCTCCTTTCACCGGAAGAACAGCTTGTTACCAAAGGATCGCCTGGTGAGCGGCGAAAATTTTTCGACAAACTGTTTAGTGTCGCATCCAGCGAATATATGAATACCCTAACCGAATTTCTACGGATTCGCAAGCAGCGCGATGCGGCTCTCATGGCTATCCGGGACCATCAGACCTCGCGCCAGACGCTGGAACCCTGGAATGAGCCCTACATTGATATTGCCTGGAACCTATGGGAACAGCGGGCGGTCCGCTGGCAGCGATTTGAAACAGTTCTGGTCGAAGTGATGGAGAAATTGAATGATGCAACAGTGACCTTGTCAGGCCAACATCAAACCGCGCAGCCGGCAGACAGGGAGGCCTTTCGCAAGGATATCAAGGAGAGTCTTCAGCGCGACATTGCCTTGGGGCGGACAAACCGGGGACCGCAACGAGATAATTTCACGTTCTATTTCAACGGCGATGACCTGCGGACCTTTGGTTCTCAGGGCGAGCATAAACTGGCTCTCATCCTGTTAAAATTGGCGGAGTTCAAGTTTTTGCAGCTGGGAGGCCAAGCCACACCCATTATTTTACTGGACGATGTCCTGGCAAAGCTGGACTTTGAACGCAGTGAAATCGTCATGTCCATGTTGGAGAAAAAAGTTCAGACTATTATTACTACAACTAACGTTGTCAACGTCGAGTCCCATGGAATCGATATGAAAAACCCCGACAACATGGCGCTTTATTTCAAACGCTGATGCAGCCGTTAAAAAACGCCATTCGCCAAATGTTGAAAGATAGCGGCCTGGAGAGCGGCGTCAAGCAGCACTCGGCCATCTGGGAATGGAAAAATGTGGTGGGACCGACCATCGCCAAGAATTCCACCCCGGAAAGCGTCAGTCATCACGTCCTGCGGGTAAAAGTTATTTCACCGGCCTGGCGACAAGAATTGCAGTTTAAAAAACAGGATATAATCAAGCGTTTGAATCGAAAACTTGGTAAAGACACAATAAAGGATATACGTTTTCTATGACAGCCAAAACACAATATAGTGCAGAAAAAATTCAGGTTTTAAAAGGACTGGAAGCCGTCCGTAAACGACCCGCCATGTATATTGGCGACGTTGGAAAGCGCGGATTGCATCACTTGGTCTATGAAGTGGTCGACAACAGCGTCGATGAGGCGTTGGCCGGATTTTGCAGTAAAATTACCGTCACCCTGAACAAGGATAATTCGGTTACGGTCGAAGACAACGGGCGGGGAATCCCGGTCGACATGCATAAGGTGGAGAAAAAACCGGCCCTGGAGGTGGTAATGACGGTCCTTCATGCCGGTGGAAAATTCGACAAGGGAAGCTATAAGGTTTCCGGCGGATTACATGGTGTCGGCGTGTCCGTGGTCAACGCCCTGTCAGCCTGGCTGGTAGCCGAAGTAAGCCGGGACGGAAAAATATATCGCCAACGCTATGAACAGGGTAAAACCAAATCCAAACTGGAAGCCGTGGGCAAAACCAAGACGACCGGGACCCGCATTACCTTCCTGCCTGATCCTACGGTTTTCAAAGTAACGGAAATGGAGCACGGTATCATTGCCGACCGCCTCCGCGAGCTGGCATATTTGAACAAGAACCTCGAAATTGTCTACATTGACAATCGCCAGGAAGAACAACGTATCGATATTTACAAATATAAAGGCGGCCTCAGCGATTTTGTCAAATATCTGGACAAAAACAACCTTCCCCTGCACAACAAGGTCATTACCGTTACGCGGGAAGAGGGCGAAGTCCCCGTCGATGTGGCTTTCCGTTATTCCTCCAGCTACACCGAAAACACACTTACCTTTGTCAACAATATCAACACCATTGAGGGTGGGACCCACCTGTCGGGATTTAAGTCGGCGCTCACCCGAGCCCTGAACAATTATGCCTCCCGCAACAACCTGATCAAAGCAAAGAAGAATGAAAAAATATCCCTGACCGGGGAAGATTTTCGTGAGGGCCTCACCGCCATTGTTTCCGTCAAGGTGGCCGAACCACAGTTCGAAGGACAGACAAAAACAAAACTGGGCAACGGAGACGTAAAAGGAATGGTCGACGCCATCGTATATGAAGGGATTATGGAATTTCTGGAGCAGAACCCTTCCGTTGGTCGCAAAATTATTGAAAAAGCGCTTCTGGCCGCCCGAAGTCGAAACGCAGCCCGGAAAGCCCGGGAGCTTATTCGCCGGAAAACCGCCTTGGGGAACACCTCCCTGCCAGGGAAACTGGCTGATTGTTCAAATCGCGACCCGGCGCTCTGTGAAATTTATCTCGTTGAAGGTGATTCCGCTGGCGGGTCGGCCAAACAGGGCCGGGATCGGCGCTTTCAGGCCGTATTGCCGCTACGCGGTAAGGTGATCAACGCCGAAAAAGCCCGGATTGACAAATTACTGAACAACAATGAAATTCAGGCCATTATCACCGCCCTGGGTGCCGGCTTCGGTGGCAGCGATGCCGATGATGCGCCAAAAGGTCCGGCGGATTTCACTATCGAAAAATTACGATATCATAAAATTATCATCATGACTGATGCCGATGTGGATGGCAGTCATATCCGGACCCTGCTGCTGACCTTTTTCTACCGCAAAATGCCGGAATTGATTACCAACGGTCATATGTACATGGCCATGCCGCCGCTTTATCGCATCCGCCAGGGGAAAAAGGAATTATACGCCTACGACGACCGCGAAAAAGATTTGCTGACCGAACGCTTACAGCGGGAAAATAAAACACAGAAAATTGATTTTCAGCGCTATAAAGGTCTGGGTGAAATGAACCCGGAACAACTCTGGACCACAACCATGGATCCGGACCGCCGAACCCTGATGCAGGTTACCATTGATGATGCTGTGGAAGCGTCACGGATTTTCCAGGACCTGATGGGCAGCGACGTTGAAGCCCGACGCAACTTTATTGAATCCAATGCCAAGTTCGTTGTGAACCTGGACATATAACCCAATACAAAATATGATGGATATTGCCAGAGAAAATACAATTAGTAAAGACATTGTTGAGGAATTGCGCGAAAGCTATCTCAACTATTCCATGTCCGTTATCGTGGCTCGTGCCCTGCCCGATGTTCGCGACGGACTGAAACCGGTCCACCGCAGAATACTTTTCGGAATGAGCGAGCTGGGTTCCGGGTGGAGCCGACCCTATAAGAAATCGGCGCGAATCGTCGGTGACGTACTGGGAAAATACCATCCCCATGGAGACTCATCTGTTTACGATGCCCTAGTACGCATGGCCCAACCGTTTTCCATGCGCTATGAGCTGGTGGATGGTCAGGGGAACTTTGGTTCCGTAGACGGCGACCGGGCCGCGGCCATGCGGTACACCGAATCCAGGATGACACGCCTGGGAAGTGAAATGTTGCGCGACCTGGATAAGGACACGGTGGAATGGGTTCCCAACTTCGATGACACCCTGCAGGAACCTCAGGTTTTACCCACCGTAATCCCCGCCCTTTTGGTCAACGGGTCAGAAGGAATTGCCGTGGGAATGGCAACCAAGATTCCGCCCCACAATTTATCGGAAGTGATAGATGGCCTGATAGCCCTGATTGATAATCCCGACATTGACGTGGACGGACTCATGACAAACATCAAGGGTCCGGACTTTCCCACCGGAGCCCTCATTTTTGGCATTGATGGCCTGAAACAGGCCTACGCCACCGGGCGGGGAAAAATCACTGTTCGCGCCCGCGCCCACGTGGAAACAACCAAACAGGGCAAAGAATCAATCATACTTGATGAATTGCCATACCAGGTTAACAAGGCTAACCTGATTGAAAAAATCGCCGATCTGGTGCGGGATAAAAAATTGGAAGGAATCACGGATTTAAGGGACGAGTCAGACAAGGACGGAATCCGTGTCGTTATTGAGCTCAAGCGTGACGCCATTCCCGATGTCATTTTGAATCAGCTGTATGCGCACACACAGTTGCAGGATACCTTTGGTATCATTCTCTTGGCTCTAATGGACGGCATTCCCCGCGTCATGCCATTGAAACAGATGATGCAGTCCTTCGTTGATTTTCGCCATGAAGTGGTAATCCGCAGGACCAAGTTTGAGCTGAAACGGGCAGAGGGCCGGGCCCATATTCTAGAAGGATTGAAAATTGCCCTGGACAATATCGATGAAGCAATCGCCATTATTCGCGGCAGCAAAGACCCAAGTCATGCTAAAGAAGGACTGATGAACGCCTTTGATTTGTCTGAGAAACAGGCCCAGGCCATTTTGGACATGCGTTTACAGCGCCTGACAAGCCTAGAAGTGGACAAAGTGGTGGAAGAATACCGTGACCTCATAAAGACTATCGCCCAGTTAAAAGGTGTTCTGGAAAGCCGCTCCCAGAGAATGGATATTATAAAAAAAGAAATGATCGAAGTGCGGGACCAATATGGTGATGAACGCCGAACCGAAATCATCCCCGTCGGTGCCCATTTCTCTGTGGAAGATATCATCGCCCAGGAAGATATGGTCATTACCATTACCCACAAGGGTTATATCAAACGTACAGCCGTAACAACCTATCGCAGTCAGCGTCGCGGTGGACGGGGAATACAGGGTGCAGCGTCAAAAGATGAAGATTTTGTGGAACACCTCTTCATCGCCAATACGCATAATTATATGCTCTTTTTCACCGATCGCGGTAAATGCTATTGGTTGAAAGTTTATGATATTCCCCAGGGCGGCCGGGCGACCCGAGGCCGCGCCATTGTGAATTTAATCGGGTGTGAACCCGGCGAACGTACCGAAGCGTTTGTCAGTGTGAAGGAATTCACGGATGATCGTTATATTGTCATGGCCACCCGCAACGGTCTGGTGAAAAAGACTGTGTTGAGCGCCTACGGCAAGCCACGCAAAGGCGGCATCTATGCCATCGATATCAGGGAGGGAGACAAATTGATTGAAGCCCGAATCACGGATGGCGACAACGACATTCTCCTGGGAACCCGGGAAGGGAAATCAATTCGTTTTTCTGAAAAAAATATTCGTCCCAGCGGGCGTAAGACCTTGGGCGTCAAAGGGATTACCCTGAGTTCAAAAACGGATGAGGTTGTCGGCATGCTGGTGGTGAAACGGGAAGGAACCATCCTGGTGGCTACGGAAAGAGGCTACGGTAAAAGAACGGATGTTATTCAATACCGGATTCAAAGCCGGGGCGGAAAGGGTATCATGACCATGCGCACGACGGAAAAAACCGGAAAAATGGTTTCCATGATGGAAGTGGTGGATTCCGACGATCTGATGATCATAACCAACCAGGGGGTTCTCATGCGACAATCGGTGAAGGAAATCCGAACCATCGGTCGTGTAACGCAAGGTGTGCGCCTGGTAAAACTGGATGAAGGATCATCCATCGCATCCATTTCCCGCGTGACTTCCGATGATAGCGAAGAACCTCCAGCAAACACAGAGGACACCGCTGACGGGGAGTAGCCGCGCTTGCTTACGGAACGGTTAGCCCGGATTCAGGCCACAATTGCCACCGCTCAACGACGCAGCGGACACACCAATCCTGTGGAAATCATTGCCGTGACCAAGACGCATTCCGCCGCGACGATTGAAGATATTTATCGGGCCGGTCTGCGAACGATTGGCGAAAACCGTGTTCAGGAAGCGGCCCGGAAGTTTTCCCTTCTGCCGGCCTTACCTGGATTAATCCGCAGAATGATCGGCCATCTGCAGACCAATAAAATCAATAAAAGTCTGTCTTTGTTTGACACCATCGACAGCATCGACTCCGTTGCTCTTTTCCGTGCCATTGAATCCCGCCTGCCGGAAGACCGTCCCCCAATGGATGTCTTGCTGGAAGTCAACACCAGCGGAGAGGCGGCCAAGCACGGATTCGATTCCTCGGCCGAAGAGGATATGCTGAGTTGTTTGACTTCCGATCGGCTTTCCGTCAAGGGGCTCATGACCGTTGGTCCGCTCACCGATGACGCTACGAAGATTCGCGCTGCCTTTTGTTCGTTATACACCTTGCGCGAAAAACTCAACACCCACCTGCCGCCGGAGAAAAAACTCACCGAACTTTCAATGGGTATGAGTAATGATTATGAAATAGCCGTGGAGGAAGGGGCCACCATGATTCGGCTTGGCACCTTGTTGTTTGGTCCCCGGAAACCCTGGCCGCCGACCCATGTCTGATTTTTACTATCTCCTGTTTCCGGAAAACTGGAACCTGTTAAGGCCGGACAAGACAGTCGCAGACCACTACATTTTCAAAACCAACAATAGTATTAACCTGTCCCCGGTGACTTTCGACTCATCCGCCATCAACCTGGAGAATCTGACCCGGCTGATCAAAGCCTTTCCAATGGAAAACATTATCATTCTTGATCGAATCAGGGATAAGCGCCCGGTGACCATTCGGGATCACATTAATGGTTCCGGGATCAATTTTCTGCGGGGCGATACACCTTTTCAAGACAGGACCCAATTTCCGGATATGTCCCACGTGTATCGGCCCCACCCCTTTGCCCAACCGGCCACGGTCTTTACCGCTGGCCCGACCCGGTTTCACAATATCGAAATACCCGACCTGGTAATCAGCGAAGCGGCCGGAATTATCAGTCCCCTGTGGCATTACCTGGACATTTCCGTCTGTGGTTTTGGTATTCCGGAAGAAGCCGCGACAAACTTTTTCACACAACCCAAAAGATAAAAATATGAAACAAAAAACATTGTTTGTAACTGTCCTGGTTCTCCTTGCCGGCTGTTATCTGATTCCCTCCGGAACCGGAAGCATCTCCTACCCCGAAACGAGAAAAGAAGCCGTCACCGATAATTATTTTGGCACGGATGTTCCCGATCCCTATCGCTGGCTAGAAGATGACCGGTCGGAAGAAACGGCAAAGTGGGTCCAGGAACAGAATAATCTAACCTTTTCCTACCTGGAAAAAATTCCCTTTCGTGACAGTTTGAAACAACGCCTGGAAACCCTCTGGAATTATCCCCGCTATTCTCCACCCTTCAAGGCCGGAAAACGCTATTTCTTTTATAAAAATGACGGCTTACAAAACCAGTCAGTACTCTATGTCCAGGAAACGCTGGATAGTCCCGCTGATGTTCTTATAGACCCCAACACATTGTCAGAAGATGGCACCGTGGCCCTTGCCGGAACCTATTTTTCACCGGACGGCCGCTACATGGGGTATGCTCTGAGTACCGCCGGGTCGGACTGGCGGGAGTTTCGTGTTCTGGATATTGAATCCAGAACGCTTCTTGATGACCATATTCAATGGGTCAAATTTTCTGGAATGGCCTGGGCGGACAACGGGTTTTATTACAGCCGTCTGCCGGAGCCAGGTCAGGGCGATGAACTTACGGCCGCCAATGAAAACATGAAAATTTATTTCCATGAATTGGGCACTAACCAGGCCGCGGACACCCTGGTTTATGAAGACCCGGAGCACCCAAAAATCGGGAATTATGTCAGTGTTACGGATGATGGCCGCTATCTGATTCTCTATCGTTCCCGCGGCACACACGGCACGGCTCTGATGTTCAAAGACCGCACAGTTTCGGATGAGGGCTGGAAAACACTCATCGATAATTTTGACTATGAACATTCCGTGATTGACAATGACGGGGAATATCTATTGCTCTTGACAACGCTGGAGGCACCGAACCAGCGCGTGGTGCGCGTTGACCCGCAAAAGCCGGAGCCGGACAACTGGCAGACATTGATTCCGGAATCGGAACATACGTTGCGAAACCTTTCGGCGGTGGGTGGAAAACTGGTGGCTAACTATCTGCAGGATGCCAGTACGAGAATCAAAATCTTTTCCCGCGCCGGCCGCTTTGAAAAAGAAATTCCACTCCCCGGGATCGGATCAGCAAGCGGCTTTTCCGGCAAGCCCAATGATATGGAAACGTTTTACAGTTTTACGTCATTTATTTCACCTGGAACAATATATCGCTATGATTTTCAGACCAATACTTCATCCGTTTTCCGCAAATCTGAAATTGACTTCAACCCCACCGAATATGGAGTAAGACAGGTTTTTTATCCCAGTAAGGACGGGACCAGAATTCCCATGTTTATCGTCCATAAAAAAGACCTGAAAAAAGATGGCAACAATCCGACCCTATTATACGGCTACGGTGGGTTTAATATCAGCATTACCCCTCGTTTCAGTGTGAGCAATATTGTCTTTTTGGAGCGTGGTGGCGTCTATGCCGTCGCTAATCTTCGAGGTGGCGGAGAATATGGGGAAAACTGGCACGAAGCGGGAATGCTGTTCAAGAAGCAAAACGTATTTGACGACTTCATTGCAGCGGGAGAATATTTAATTGCCAACGGTTACACTTTGCCGGAACACCTGGCGATAAAGGGGGGATCAAATGGTGGATTACTGGTGGGAGCGGTCGTCAATCAGCGTCCGGATTTATTTGCCGTTGCCATTCCCCAGGTCGGTGTAATGGATATGTTGCGTTACCACACCTTTACGATCGGGTACGCCTGGGCCGTTGAATACGGCTCCAGCGATACGGAGGAAAACTTCCAAAACCTATTCCGTTATTCTCCCTTACATAATATCCGCGACGATGTTTCCTACCCGGCGATTCTGGTAACCACCGCCGACCATGATGACCGGGTTGTGCCGGCCCATTCCTTTAAATACATAGCCACCTTACAGGAAAAGCAGGAAAAATACACCGCCCCGAAACTGATACGAATTGAAACCAAGGCAGGACACGGAGCCGGGAAACCAACCTCGAAACGAATTGCGGAACAGGCGGATATTTGGGCCTTTGTCTTGCAAAACACATAATAATTCTTTACATATATGGGGTCGGAGAACTAAATTTATCTGATTATTGGAAATCATATGGTCCCGTAACGAAACACAACGCGGGGAACCCAAAGAGAGAGAAATCTTTCATTGGGATTTAGGAGAGAAGAATGAACAAACCGAAAATTCTCGTCGCTGAAGACGATCTTGTTAGCCAGAAATTATTACACTACTTTTTAGAAGATTATCAATTAGACTATGTAAAAAACTCCCGGGATGCCATCCGAAAAATAAAACAGGAAAGTTACAGTTGTGTTTTGGTGGACATTGCCCTGGAAAACAACGATGACGGATTGGATATTCCCAAATTCATCAAATCAACGCCTGCGGTAAAATCCATTCCGGTCATAGCCACGACCGCACATGCCTTTACGCACGACCGCGATCGCAGCCTGGAAGCCGGTTGTGATGCTTTTCTCACCAAACCGATCATGAAGGAAAAGCTTCTTCAGACCGTTCAGTCCTACGTAGGCCAGGCGACACCGGCCTGAGACAAATTTCCGTCGCAACCTCACATCCCAGACGAATATTGTTCAACGCCAAAGCAATATTTGTTTTGAGAGCTCTCCCCGCTGTTTTTTCAACAATTTTCGCCAGCAAATAAGGTGTTAATTCCTTTCCCCTAATTTCCCTTTTTTCTGCATCCTGTAGCGCTTCTGCAATAAGCGGATCAATTTCGGATTGCGGTATTTCATTTTCTGCCGGCACGGGGTTGGCAACCAGCAAAGCCGACGTTGAACCCAAATTCAGATGCTTGGCGTACCAGGATGCGATCGCAGTCGGCGTTTTGACCGTAAAAGGCACAGGTAACGAAGAAGACCGGGAATAAAAGGAAGGAAAAGCCGTTGTTCCGAAACCAATCACCGGGACTCCGGCTGCTTCCAGCGCTTCCAGAGTATTGGGTAAATCCAGAATCGCTTTGGCCCCGGCCGAGATGACCACCAACGGATACTGGATCAGAGCCGCAATATCTTGCGATATATCGATGGTTTGAGACAGATTCCTGTGCACACCGCCAATGCCGCCAGTGGCAAAAACGCTGATTCCCGCTGCAGCCGCAATCGCCATGGTTGCCGATACTGTAGTGGCACCATGCTTTTTCCGAAAAAGGACATGGGATATATCCCGGACAGCCACTTTTTCCACCTCATCGGCTCGGCATAATTGTGTCAATTGATCGTGATCAAGCCCCACAACAATCTTTCCGCTTATAATTCCGATCGCGGCGGGTACGACCCCAGCTTCCCGAACAACAGCTTCGGACCGCAGGGCAAAAGACACGTTTTCCGGATAAGGCATTCCGTGGGATAAAATGGTGGTTTCAAGGGCCAGAACCGGCTTGTGATTTTCCCGTGCCTGGCGAACCTCAGGATGAATATGAAGAATAGAAGGGGGGATGGATATCATGGGCAAAGTTAGGGGCAAGGAAACCCTTGCCGCCACTGGTCACCGACAACAATTATCCGTTATGATAGACCAAGAAAACTATATTCCGAAATCAGTTTTGCTACTGCTTCAGCTGTCAGGTCGCGAACCCGAATATCAAGAAAAAAGATCTTATGCGGTAAGACCGTTCCGTCTTTCAATCGGCGGTCCCGTCTTTCAATATAACGGATAATTTCACGTTGTGTTTCGATAAATTCTTTCATCAATCTTCTCGGTTTCACTTCCCAGCTTACAAAGAACATGCCACCGGCCAACTTTCGTCTAAAAGGAAGAGATCAGATGGTTTTTTCTGCCGGAAGTGTAATATTTTGAAGCACACCGTAATGCAAACCGAAACACTTCCGCTGACCAGCCACGAAAAACCGACAAATTCCGGCTCCTTTTCTGGGTATCCCCAATTACAGTGATACATTTCGATTTTCAGGGATGAAGACGTTCCTGTCAACGCCATCCCCTGACAACAGCTGAAGCGTGGTTCTCGGCACGGTACAAGATTCCTGATATCAAATTAGATAAGAACATCCATTTTAATGTAATTTTTCATCTTCTTTTCGCCAATAAAACTTATGAAACGTGGAGGACACCACATGTCCAGGAAAATGGTTACGATTGATGGCAACGAAGCCGCTGCTTATATTGCCCACAAAACAAATGAAGTCATAGCAATTTATCCTATCACACCTTCCTCGCCCATGGGAGAGCAGGCCGACACCTGGTCGGCCCTGGGTGAAAAAAACATCTGGGGAACCATTCCCAGCGTAATTGAAATGCAAAGCGAAGGTGGCGCCGCTGGTGCCGTTCACGGAGCCTTGCAAACCGGAGCCCTCACCACAACCTTTACCGCCTCGCAGGGATTATTGCTCATGATCCCCAATATGTATAAAATTTCCGGCGAACTTACTTCCACCGTCTTCCATGTTTCGGCACGAACGATTGCAACCCACGCCTTGTCGATATTCGGCGATCATTCGGATGTAATGGCCACTCGCGCCACCGGCTTTGCCCTGTTGGCCTCTAACAGTGTTCAGGAAGTCATGGACTTCGCCCTGATTGCTCAGGCTGCGACCCTGAAATCCCGGGTACCGTTCCTACACTTTTTTGATGGTTTCCGCACCTCTCATGAAGTAATGAAAATCGAGCAAATTACTGTCGATGACATCAAAGCGCTCATAAACAATGACCTGGTACAGGCCCATCGCCGCCGTGGCTTAAACCCAAACCGGCCCGTCTTGCGGGGTACAGCCCAGAACCCCGATACATTCTTCCAGGCCCGAGAAGCATGTAATACCTATTATAACGCGACACCAGGCATTGTTCAGGAAACCATGGACCAGTTTGCGAAGCAGGTTGGCCGTCAGTACCAATTGTTCGATTATGAAGGACATCCGGAAGCAGAACGGGTCATTATTCTCATGGGATCGGGAGCCGAAACGGTTCATGAAACCGTGAATAAACTCGTGGCAGACGGCGAAAAAGTCGGTGTAATAAAAGTACGCCTCTATCGCCCCTTCGGAATAGAATATTTTTTGAATTCGTTGCCGAAATCGGTACGAAAAATTGCTGTACTCGATCGCACCAAGGAACCAGGCGCCATCGGTGAGCCACTTTACCAGGATGTGGTAACGGCTTTTGCCGAAAGCACTCAGGGCGGAAGCGTTCCTCTGGTCATTGGCGGACGATATGGGTTGTCATCCAAAGAATTCACACCGGGGATGGTTAAGGGTGTGTTTGATGAACTGAAGAAAGATACACCCAAGAACCACTTCACGCTGGGTATCATTGATGATATCACACATACCAGCCTGGATTATGACGACAACTTCCAAACCACCGGCGAAGACGTAAACCAAAGCATGTTCTTTGGCCTGGGTGCCGATGGAACGGTGGGGGCAAATAAAAATTCGATAAAAATCATCGGATCGGAAACGGAGAATTATGCGCAGGGATATTTTGTCTACGACTCCAAAAAGTCCGGCAGCATGACCATATCCCATTTAAGGTTCGGTTCGGACCCGATTCAATCCACGTACCTGATCCAAGAGGCAGATTTTGTTGCCTGCCACAATTTTGAATTTCTGAAAACAATAGATATCCTGAAACACCTCAAACCGGGGGGTATTTTTCTCTTGAACAGTCCCTTTGCAAAAAATGAGATATGGGATAACCTTCCCCGCCACGTCCAGAAACAATTGCTAGACAGCAAAGCCCGGTTTTATAATATAAATGCTTTGCAGGTTGCCAGGGAAACGGGCATGGGGGTTCGGATCAACACCATTATGCAAACCTGCTTTTTCGCTATCTCCGGCGTGCTGGAAAAGGAGGACGCCATTGCCAAGATTAAGGCTGCTATCAAGAAAAGCTACAGCAAGAAAGGCGAGGAAATTGTCCGGAAAAACTTTAACGCCGTAGACCAAACCCTGGCCAATCTACAGGAAATCGCCCTACCGGATCTGGTAACCGGCACCGAAGTTTCCCTGAACGCCAGCCTGGAAGGGGCACCGGAATTTGTCCGGAATGTCACGGCCCAGCTGATAGCCGGACAGGGTGACAATTTACCTGTCAGTGCCATGCCCAGCGACGGGACCTGGCCTACGGCCACGACACAATGGGAAAAGCGGAATATTTCTACCGAAATACCGGTGTGGAATCCCGATATCTGTATCCAGTGCAATAAATGCGCCTTGGTATGTCCCCATGCTGTTATTCGCCCCAAGGTTTATAGTGATTCCTTCCTGGAAAAGGCTCCGGAAACATTTAAATATGTGAAACCAAAGGGACGAGATTGGGGTGAGCAGGATGTATATACGCTCCAGGTAGCACCGGAAGATTGTACAGGATGTGCCATTTGTGTTGAAGTGTGCCCGGTGAAGGATAAATCCAACGTAAGTCGTAAGGCCATCAATATGGAAGAACAATTCCCACTGCGGAAACCGGAGCGGGAAAACTGGAATTTCTTCCTGACGTTACCGGAATCCGACCGCCAGTTGGTAAAACATAATACCGTTAAAGGTTCCCAGATTCTGCAGCCGCTGTTTGAATTTTCAGGAGCCTGCTCCGGCTGCGGTGAAACACCCTACGTCAAACTAGCATCACAGCTTTTTGGTGATCGCATGGTTGTAGCCAACGCTACCGGTTGTTCCTCTATCTACGGTGGAAATTTGCCCACCACACCGTGGGCAAAGAACAACGCCGGTCGCGGACCGTCCTGGTCCAATTCTCTGTTTGAAGACAATGCCGAATTCGGACTTGGTTTTCGTTTAACCATCGACAAACAACGGAAATATGCCCGAGAACTGGTCCTGGAATTGAAAGATGTGATCGGCGCCGATCTGGCCGACAAAATTTTGGCAGCCGTACAGCAGGAAGAAATCGAGATTATCGAACAACGGAAACAAGTCGCCACAATGAATGAAATCCTTGAAAAAAGCGATCATCCCCGCGCCAGCGAATTATTGTCTGTTTCCGATAATCTGGTGAAAAAGAGCGTCTGGATCATGGGCGGAGACGGCTGGGCCTACGATATTGGTTTTGGTGGGTTGGACCACGTTTTTGCTTCAGGGAAAAATGTAAACATTCTGGTTTTGGACACGGAAGTTTATTCCAATACCGGCGGCCAGGCATCAAAGGCCACTCCCACCGGTGCCGTGGCTAAGTTTGCTTCCTCCGGAAAGGAAATCGCCAAAAAGGATTTGGGTCTGATTGCGATGAGTTACGGCAATGTCTATGTTGCCCAGATTGCCATGGGTGCCAGCGATGCCCAAACCGTTAAAGCGTTCATGGAAGCAGAAGCCTACAGCGGCGTCTCTCTGATCATTGCCTACAGTCATTGCATTGCCCACGGCATTAACATGCAGAAGGGAATGGAACAACACAAACTGGCGGTGGATAGCGGACATTGGCCTCTTTACCGGTACAATCCCAAATTGAAAGAACAGGGAAAGAATCCGCTGATTCTGGACTCCAAGGCTCCAAAAATTCACATCAAAGATTATCTTTATCGTGAAAACAGATATAAAATGCTGGTTAAGAGTATGCCGGATCGAGCTTCTGATTTACTCAACAAAGCCGATAAACACGCCAAAGAGCATTATGACCATTACTATAAACTGGCCAAGATGGATCCCCTCCAGTAAGGCCAAGGAGCAACTATGAGACTCAGTACAACATACATGGGAATTGAATTAAAAAACCCGCTGGTTCCCTCAGCCTCCCCATTATCGCGGGACGTGGACACGGTAAAAAAGCTGGAAGATGCCGGCGCACCGGCCATTGTCATGTATTCCCTGTTCGAAGAAGAAATCTACCATGAAGACGACGAACTGGAGCATTACTTGTCCTATGGTAGCAACAGTTTCGCCGAAGCCATGTCGTATTTTCCTAACCATTTTGATTTCACCGCCGGACCAGAGGAATATTTGAATCAGATTCGCCGCCTGAAAGAAGCGGTGGACATTCCGGTTATCGCCAGCCTGAACGGCGTTACAGAGGGGGGCTGGACCGAAAAGGCTCGTCTCATGGAAGAAGCCGGTGCCGACGCCCTCGAGCTGAACGTATACCATCTTCCCACCGACATTTATGAATCGGGCACTCGTGTAAAACAAACCCATGTTGATATTCTAAAATGTGTCAAGGAAAAGGTTACCATACCGGTAGCCGTAAAGTTGGGTCATTATTTCAGCGCCCTGCCATCGTTTGCGCGGCGCCTGGAAGAAACCGGAGCCGATGCGCTGGTGATGTTCAACCGCTTTTATCAGCCGGACATTGATCTGGAATCCCTGGAAGTACGTTCCGCGCTGCACCTGAGTACGCCGGAAGAAGTCCTGTTACCGTTGCGGTGGATTGCCGTGCTCTGTGGACAGGTAAACCTTTCGCTAGCCGCTTCCAGCGGCGTCCATTCGGCCCAGGATGTCCTGAAGCTGACCATGGCCGGCGCCGATGTTACCATGATGACTTCCGCCCTCCTGAAAAACGGTCCGGAGCACATTACAAAATTACAAACGGATCTTTTGACCTGGATGGATGACCATGAATATGAGAGCTTATCACAAATGCGCGGTTCCATAAGCATGAAAAACGTTCCCGATCCTGGCGCCTTTATGCGGGCTAACTATATCAAAATGTTAAACGAGTACCAGCAAATTTAACCGGAATCATTGTGAAAAATTAATAACTTGACATCCGTCGTGTTTTTATTGTCCGCATATTGGATAATTCCCGATTAGAGTTTTCTTGTTAAGAATCAACCCCAAACCAGGAAAGGTTGAACAGCAGCACAACTAGGGTGCACTTAAATTCTCATGGAGGTTCGGGGTTATAGTCGCGTAAATTTGGACGTTTGGCACAGGTAATATTGTAAAAAGGAGGACTACAATGACCTTTGTCTCGGCCGTGTGTATCTCTATTGGTTCGCTGGTCATGGCTGTTTCAGCCTGGCGCACGCGCCACATCGTCGAACTCTTAGAAGGACAAAAGTTTTCCCATCGCTGGCACCTACTGTACTATCTGATGCTGGCCTTCATTGTTGGTTATATTGGTTCTCTAATTTTATTATTATTGGAAGGTAGTCAGGGGATTCAGCTCCTGACCGGCTTTGTTTTCCTGGGTGGCGCCCTGTTTGTCTGGCTGGTGGTTCAAACCGGTCATTCCACATTGAAAGATTTATCGACCACGACCGTTTCACGGAATTATGTGGAGAATATCATCCAATCCATGGCCGATACACTCATTGTCGTCAACATGGATAAGAACAAACGTATTGAAACCGTGAACGCCGCTACCATGGAATTGCTCAACTACTCCCGAAACGAACTGGAAGGGGAAGGTTTGGCAACGATCCTGTCAAACCCGGAGAGCGAAACCCGGCTTATCAATGATATTCTGCACGAAGGACACATTGTTGATCGCGAAGTGGAATACAAGCGGAAAGACGGCACGACCATTCCGGTTCTGTTTTCCGGTTCCGCCCTGAAGGACATGGAGGGGAATGTCGTGGGAATTGTCTGTGTGGGACAGGATATAACGGAACGTAAGCGAGCGGCAGAAAAACTGGAAGCTGCCAATGGAATGAAAGATTTATTGTTGGACATTATTACACATGATTTGAAAAATCCAGCCGGGGTGATTCAGGGGATTGTCAAAATTTTACAAGAAAAGGATCCCGATAAGCCGGAATACACGATTTTAAAAACCAGCAGCGAAAATCTTATCACTGTGATTCAGAATGCATCCACCCTGTCCAAAGCCGCCATGGAAGAAGCGCTGTCCAAGGAAGATCTGGACCTGGTCCCCATGATTAACGCCGTAGTGAGCAATTTTGATTCTGCGTTGCGACATAAGGAAATTACCGTTACCACCGACCTGCCCGACTCTCTGACTATAAAAGCGAATCCCATCATCGATGAAGTTTTTAAAAACTATTTGAGCAATGCGATAAAATATGCCGCCCACGGCAAGAAGATAGACATTTATTCAAGAAAAGAGCCGGACAACACGGTAAAAATTTGTTTCCGTGATTACGGCGATACGATCACAGCAGAACACCGGGATCGTATTTTCATTCGCAAAGCCCAGATGCAGGAACATACCGCCAAAGGAACCGGACTGGGGCTGGCCATTGTCAAGCGGATCGTTGAGTCGCACGGTGGTACCGTGTGGGTGGAACCCAACACACCCCAGGGAAATATTTTCTGCGTACGCTTGCCCCGCAAATAGTGTTTTACAAGATAAAAAGGTCTTTATTTATAATATCTTACAATGGAATTTGTCGCAATTTATGTATCTTTAGGAAAAGGAAGTTTGTAATTTTTCTGTTTGGCAATTAACAGGAAGACGACAGTATAAAGGAAAAATATGTCGGATGACAAACTAGTACCGGACTTAGATCCGGAAGAAACGCGGGAATGGTTGGATTCACTGCAATCTGTTTTGGATACGGAAGGAATTGACCGGGCCCACTATTTAATAGAAAAACTCACGGACCTGGCGCGCCGTAACGGTGTCCGAAAACCTTATAGCGCTACCACGGCCTTTTTAAATACGATTCCTCCCTCACAACAAAAACCATATCTTGGAGATCGTGCCCTTGAGCGACGAATTAAATCACTAATTCGCTGGAACGCAATGGCAATGGTGGTTCGGGCCAATAAGGATAGTCACGGCATCGGTGGCCACATTTCCAGCTTTGCTTCATCCGCCACGTTGATCGAAGTTGCTCAGAACCATTTTCTCCGAGGTCGCGATCACCCCTCCGGTGGTGATCTGGTCTTTTTCCAGGGACACACTTCCCCGGGTATGTACGCCCGCGCCTTTCTGGAAGGGCGGCTGCAGGAGCGCCACCTGATAAATTTTCGCCGTGAGCAGGCCGAGGGCGGCGGACTGAGTTCCTACCCTCACCCTTGGCTTATGCCGGATTTCTGGCAATTCGCCACCGTTTCCATGGGACTGGGTCCCTTGATGGCCATCTATCAGGCCCGGTTTATGCGTTATTTAATTGATCGCGGTTTTATGAATCCGAATGACCGTCGTGTGTGGGCTTTTCTGGGTGATGGTGAAATGGACGAACCGGAAGCGCTGGGCGCCCTGACCTTGGCATCGCGGGAACAGTTGGACAACCTTATTTTTGTGGTGAATTGTAACCTGCAACGCCTGGATGGGCCGGTACGGGGAAACAGTAAAATCATCCAGGAACTGGAAGGCGCTTTTCGCGGCGCCGGGTGGAACGTAATCAAGGTTGTGTGGGGCTCCGATTGGGATCCGCTGTTGGAAAAAGACAAATCCGGGCAACTTGCCCGACGTATGGAAGAGGTGGTTGATGGCGACCTGCTAAAATATGTCGTTGAAGGCGGAGCTTATGTTCGGGAACATTTTTGGGGAAAATATCCCGAATTAAAAAAAATGGTCGAACACCTTACAGACGACGAACTGTGGAAATTAAAAGTGGGCGGACACGATCCAGCCAAGGTCTATGCGGCCTATGCCGAAGCAGTGGCCCACGAGGGACAACCTACGGTAATTCTGGCACGAACCATCAAGGGATACGGGTTGGGGGAAGCTGGTGAAGGGCGCAATATTACCCATTCACAGAAAAAACTGAATGAAGAAGAATTACTCCATTTTCGCTCCCGGTTCGACATCCCTTTTACCGACGAAGAAACCATCAAGGCCCCGTTCTATAAACCGTCGGAAGACAGTGAGGAAATAAAATATCTCCAATCCCGACGATCGGAGCTGGGCGGCTACCTGCCGTCCCGTATTTCACCGGATGTAGATCTGATCTGCCCCGAAATCGATATTTTCCAAGAATTGCTTGGGGGAGCCGGCGACCGGGAAATATCAACCACCATGGCCTTTGTCAGGGCTCTGACCATTCTGACGCGGCAGAAGGAAATCGGGAAACATGTTGTACCGATCATTCCCGATGAAGCCCGTACTTTCGGCATTGATCCTCTTTTTCGCCAGCTTGGTATTTATTCCCATGCAGGACAAAATTATGACCCGGTTGATTCCGATCAATTTCTGTATTACAAAGAAGCCAAGAACGGCCAGATCCTGGAAGAAGGAATTACGGAAGCCGGCGCCATATCATCCTTCATTGCCGCCGGTATGTCCTACAGTACCCACGGCATTCCCATGATTCCCTTCTACATTTATTATTCCATGTTTGGTTTCCAGCGGGTAGGCGATTCAATCTGGGCGGCGGCCGATATGCGAACCCGCGGCTTTCTACTGGGAGCAACGGCTGGACGTACCACACTAGCTGGCGAAGGATTACAACATCAGGACGGACACAGTCATTTGGCCGCGTCCGTGGTGCCAAACATCCGGGCATACGATCCGGCCTATGCCTATGAATTGGCTGTCATTATTCAGGACGGTCTCTCCGCCATGGTGGAAAACAATGAAGATGTGATCTATTATATCACGCTCTACAATGAAAATTATTTCCAACCACCCCTGCCGGCCCACATAGAAGAGGGTATCATCCGCGGTATGTATAAAGTGTTTGAAGGAGAGGTGCGTCACCTGCCCCGAGTCCAGCTTCTGGGAAGCGGCCCCATTCTGAACGAAGTACTGGCGGCCAAGGACTTGCTCATCAATGACTGGAAGGTTGATGTAGATGTCTGGAGTGTTACGAGTTACAGCGAATTGCGCAAGGATGGCGAAGATAAAAAACGCTGGAATTTTTTACACCCCAGCGAAGAGTTTAAAATTCCCTATGTCACGAAATGTCTGGAATACGATCGCGGTCCCGTCATTGCCGCGTCCGATTATGTAAAACTGGTGGCGGAACAGATTTCCCCCTTCATTCCATATAATTTTACGGCGCTGGGCACCGATGGGTTCGGGCGTAGCGAAGCCCGGAATGAGTTGCGTAATTTCTTCGAAGTGAGCCGGTATTATATTGCTCTGGCCGCCCTGAACAGCCTGGCGGAAGAAGGTCAGATCGACCCGGAAAAGGTGGAAAAGGCAATGAAGACCTATCATCTGGACGCGGATAAACCGAACCCTAGAACCGTTTAGAAAGAAAAATATGCTGAAAGAAATCATTCTCCCCGACCTTGGCGAAGGCATTGTCTCCGCTGAAGTCAGTGAAATTCTGGTCAAGCCCGGTGATGTGGTTGAAGCCGACGATCCCATTCTCATTCTGGAGTCGGAAAAGGCGTCGATGGAAATTCCCACCACCACCGCCGGAACGGTCAAGGAAATACGGGTTTCAGCCGGTGATGAAATCGGTTCCGGCACGGTTCTACTAACCTTGGAAACCGATTCTGTCGCAGAGGAAACACCGGAAACGAAAGAAGAACCGGTACCGCCACCGGCTCCGGCAAAAGAAACAAAAGAAGCTCCGGTGGAAAAACCGGTCCCACCGCCGGCCCCGAATAAGCGTTCTTCATCTCCGTCCCTGGCCAGTCCTTCCGTCCGGCGCTTTGCCCGGGAACTGGGAGCCGATTTATCTCTGATTACCGGTTCCGGTGCGAAAGGACGAATTACCCGGGACGATGTACAGAATTATATTAAGCAGATCCTGGCCGGCGGTACGTCCAACGTTTCCCGGCCCGTGATGCCGGCGGTTGATTTCTCCCAGTGGGGTGAAATCGATACGGTGAAATTGTCTAAAATCAAACGGATTACCGGCGAACGGTTGCAGCAGTCCTGGCAAACCATCCCCCATGTAACCCAATTCGACGAGGCTGACATTACAGCTCTGGAGGCGTTTCGGAAATCCCTGAAAGCGGTAAATAACGATGAAGATATCAAAATAACATTATTACCCTTTCTCTTGAAAGCGGTGGTTCAGGTCCTGCAGGAAATACCGGAATTCAATGCATCACTGGATCCTGCCGGAATACATTTGATTTACAAAAAATATTTCCATATCGGCGTTGCCGTGGATACGCCCAACGGTCTGGTCGTTCCGGTTCTCCGGGATGTGGACCAAAAAGGATATGCTGAACTTTCCCGCGAGCTGGTCACGGTAAGTGAAAAGGCCCGAGGGAAAAAACTGATGCCCGATGACATGCGCGGCGGATGCTTCACGCTATCAAGTCTTGGTGGAATCAGCGGGACCGGCTTCACCCCCATAATCAATCCCCCGGAAGTGGCTATCCTAGGTGTTTCCCGGGCCAAAACAGTCCCTGTTTACCATGATGGAAAATTCACACCCGGCACGGTTCTTCCCTTTTCCCTTTCGTATGATCACCGTGTAATTGACGGGGCCCAGGCTGCCCGTTTTACCCGCCGCCTGGCGGAACTATTAACGGATTTCGGACAAATAAACGGATTGGATCTGCCCTGATGACAAACCATGAAGCAAAAACAGATATTGTTGTAATCGGGGCCGGACCGGGCGGATATGCCGCCGCTTTTCGTGCCGCGGATCTGGGCCGAAAGGTCACGCTGGTGGATAAAAACCCGGAACTGGGAGGCGTTTGCCTGAATCGGGGATGCATTCCATCCAAGGCTTTGCTGCACATTGCGAAGGTCATGGGTGAAGCTGCGGACCTGAAAAAAGCGGGCGTCGAGTTTCCCGCCCCAACCGTTGATATTGCCAGAGTCCGCGCCTTCAAAGAAAAAACCGTCTCACAACTGAACCGGGGTATTGCTCAAATGGCCAAAGCCCGCGGCATTACCGTGATCCGGGGAACAGCCACATTTACCACGGACCACAGCCTTGCAATCCGAGGCCGGGAAAACGATTCCCAAGACGTGTCGTTTGATCATGCCATCATTGCCACCGGATCGCGCCCGGCGCTGATCCCGGGACTGGATATGGATTTGCCGGGCATGATGACGTCCACCGGCGCCTTGGAATTGGAAAACATTCCCCGCCGTCTGCTGGTTATCGGTGGCGGTTATATTGGTCTGGAACTGGGCACCGTTTACCAGGTGCTTGGAGCGGATGTGACCGTGGTGGAATTTATGCCGACCCTGCTGCCCGGCGCTGATCCAGATCTGGTTCGTCCTTTGCAACGGAGGATAAAAAAGGCGCTGAAAACAATTTATGTCACGACAAAAGTAACGGGCATTGAAAAAGGAAAAGATGGCCTGGCCGTTACTTTTACCGCCGGAGAAGCCTCCTTTCAAGAAACCTTTGATGCTATCCTGGTTTCCGTGGGAAGAAAGCCAAACACCGGAAAGCTTGGGCTGGACCAGGCCGGGATTGACGTTGATGAACGGGGTTTCATTCCCGTGAATAACAAACAACAAACAGCCCATCCTCACATCTATGCCATTGGTGACGTTACCGGGGATCCCATGCTGGCCCACAAGGCGACCCACGAGGGAAAGGTAGTAGCGGAAGTTATCGCCGGGGAACCGGCGGCCATGGATGCCCGCGCCATTCCAGCCGTCATTTTTACCGATCCTGAAATCGCCTGGGCCGGGCTGACGGAAACCACAGCAAAAGCGGAAAATATCCCCTATGAAAAGGGCGAATTTCCCTGGGCTGCCAGCGGACGCTCATTGGCCATGGGACGGAATGAAGGAAAGACAAAAATTCTGTTTGATCCCGACACCCGACGGGTTTTAGGTGTAGGTATTGTGGGCCCCAATGCCGGCGACTTGATCGGAGAAGCAGCCCTGGCCATTGAAATGGGAGCCGACGCTACTGATATCGCACTCACTATTCATCCCCATCCCACCCTCACCGAAACGTTCGCCAACGCGGCCGAAGCCTACGAGGGAACCATTACCGATCTGTATCTCCCGCGTAAGAAAAAATGAATATTCAATCATTTAAACAAAAAAGCGGTGTTGCCCTGACGGGATTAGCCGCCACCGTCACAATCTGGGTGATTGCCATGTTCCTGGACGCTTTCTTTGTTCCCAAGCTGGCTATTGTCTCCTGGTTAAGGATGGTCCTGATACTGATGTTTCTCATGGACATTGTTTATCTTACAATCGGCAGTATACGACAATTAAACCAGTCCGGCTGGGGAAAATCGCTGGCGACAGAAGGGCCATATCAGTTTGTTCGTCATCCTTTATACAGTGGAATTATTTATTCTCTCACAGGCTTGCTGGCCGTGCTCCAATTTTCCTGGTCCCTTTTGCTGTCGGTGCTGCCCCTGTCCTTGTTTTGGTCCTGGCTGGTGCAAGCGGAGGAGCGCTGGTTGTTGGAAAGGTTTGGTAATAAATACCGCCAATACATGGCTAAGACGGGGCAGTTTTTCCCTACAACGAAGTCGCTAGTAGCTGAGCGGAAATAAGAACAGAATAGTTGCAAACAACGGACGGAAGGGGGAACTTTAACTTCGATTTAACTCCGGTTTAATCAAAAATTAGATTCATCCCGGTTTCGAGCAATCGCCCTTGAGCGAAACAAGAAAGGTGCCACAGGTTCTGTCTGCCGAAACTTCGGTGCCGACGTGGTGCTCCATAGGGATAGATCAATAAATTGCGCGGCAAAGGACATCTCTTTTACCGAGCGTTAGTCCATGGGTTTGAGAACAACGAACATCAACCAATGAGAATCATATGAAAAATATCATGATCGCCTTAACGGGCTTACTTTTTTTAACAGGTGGAATTATGGCAAAAACCAATGTAGCGGGATTTGAATATGTAAAGACTTCCGGTGGAATAAATGAATATAAACTGACGGACAATGGTCTTACCGTCCTTTTGATGGAAGACCATTCTGCGCCGGTGGCCACTTTCATGGTCACCTATCATGTGGGGTCGCGGAATGAAGCCATCGGCTATACCGGTTCCACCCATATGCTGGAACATCTGATGTTTAAGGGGTCCAAGAATTTCAACAAGGATCTGGGAACGCCCATCTGGACCATTCTTCAGAACGTGGGTGCACAGATCAATGCCACGACTTGGATGGATCGGACCAATTATTTTGAATTACTTCCCAGCGAACACTTAGAGCGGGCTATAAAAATCGAAGCAGACCGCATGCGGAATGCTTTTATCCGGGACGAGGACCGGCAATCGGAAATGACGGTGGTGCGCAATGAATTTGAGCGGGGAGAGAACGATCCCTTCAGTTCATTGGATAAAAACATCTGGGCCACCGCCTATCAGGCCCACCCCTATCACCATTCCACCATCGGCTGGAAAGAAGATATTGAAAATGTACCCATTGAACGCCTGAAGGCCTTCTATGATACGTTTTATTGGCCCAACAATGCGACGGTAACCATTATCGGTGATTTTAATACCGAAGAAGCCCTGACAATGGTCAAAGAGCATTTCGGTAAATACAACAGCAGTCCCGAAGAAATTCCACCGATGTACACCAAGGAACCAGAGCAGGAAGGTCCGCGACGGGTAACCGTGAAACGGTCTGGTCAAAATGCGATTGTTGGCATTGCCTTCAAGACACCGGACGGCCGCCATGCCGACACCTATCCCCTCCAGATCATGTCCAGTATTCTGGGGGCCGGGAAATCCAGCCGATTGTATAAGCGAATTGTGGATAAAGGACTGGCTACCTCATTGTTCATGTGGGATTTCCCCTTCCATGATAACGGTTTATTTATCACCTATGCCTTTCTGACGCCCGGCACGGACCCGGAAGAGGTGGAAGGAATTATATGGGAAGAATTGAACACCCTAAAGACGGATGGTGTAACGGAGGAAGAAGTGGAACGGGCCAAAGCCCAGATTCGGGCCGACGCCGCCTACGGCCGGGACGGCTCCTACTCCATTGCCAGTCAGTTAAATGAAGCGATTGCTATTGGCGATTGGACCTACTATACGACATTCGTGGAAAAAATTGAAGCCGTGACGACGAATGATGTACAGCGCGTAGCCCAAACCTATCTGCTGGAAGATAAAAGTACGACAGGGATTTTCCTTCCTCTCACTGGAGACGAACAGGCTGGAACGGCCGGAGATGCAACGGACGGAGCCAAAGCCGTTCATGCCCCACTGAACTGGCGACCCAACAATGAAAACGGTGCTGTCGGGCCACTGACCTTTACACCGCAGAGCGCCCCGTCCCAAACCTTGCTGTCTGATCAGATTCGCAAAAAAGACGTATTAAAGGGATTGGCTCTGTATACCATGAAAACGCCGGTAAAGGATGTGGTCACTATCCGCGGCAGTTTACTGGGAGGTGATGAATTCAGCCCCAAAGATAATTCCATGGTAGCCGATCTCACCGCTGCCATGCTGGATCAGGGAACGAAAAAACACGATAAATTCGCCATCAGCGAAAAACTGGAGTCGGTAGGCGCGGAAATGAGCTTTAACAGCAGTCAATACTATGTCAATTTCAGTGTGCGTTGTTTGAAAGACGATGTACCCATGGTGATAGATCTCCTGGCGGAACAGCTTCGTGAACCGGCCTTTAACGAAGAAGACCTGGCCACCCTGAAAAAGCGGTATTCAGGTCAGTTACGCCGGGCCAAGGAAAGTACACGAACCCAGGCCAATCGGGAATTCTTGCGAACCCTGTATCCGGAAGGTCATCCCAATTACGCTCCCAGAGTTGATGACGAAATCGAACGCCTGGAAAAAATTACCGTAGACGATCTGAAAGCTTTTCATGATAGGAATTCCGGTCTGGGCAGCATCCGGGTTGTGGCCGTGGGTGATGTGAATGAAAAAGCACTGGCTAAGGTGCTGAAAAAGAAATTCAAAGGGTGGAAAAAATCACCACTGTCGCTTATCCCTACGGACAAGCGGGCGAATCCGCCCCAGGCTAAAACAACCTATGTTACGCTGGCGGACAAAACCAGCACTGACACCTATCTGGGACAGGCCGTTGGTATCGACCGTAATCATGAAGATTATTATCCCCTGTATGTAGGCATCTATGTATTGGGTGGGAATTTCTCCGCCCGTCTGATGCAGACCGTACGAGATGAACAGGGACTGACCTACGGAATAGGATCCACCCTTCGCGGAGTGGATAACGGTAATGACGGCTATTGGTATACCTGGGGTACTTTTGCTCCCGAATTACTGGCCCAGGGAAAGGAAGCCACCTTGGAACAAATTGAAAAATGGGTGAAGGATGGCATTACCGCTGAAGAACTGGACGCCAAGAAAAACACCATAACCGGTTCCTATAAAGTGGGACTGGCAACGACTCGCGGGTTGGCGGGACAGATTCTTACGAATGCTGAACGGGGCCGCCCCACCAGTTTTCTCGATGATTATCCTGGCCTGATCAACAGCCTGACCCTGGATCAGGTGAATAAGGCTATCCGGAAATACATTCATCCCGATCAACTGGTCATTGTTACGGCCGGAACCATCGATGAGAGCGGTAACCCGATTAAGGAATAAGCAGAAAACAAGATATGGATCACGAGGGTACGGTTCGGATTGAGCCGTACCCTTTTTTATGAACATCATCCTCATAGCCGCCCTTTCTGCTGACGGGTTCATTGCCCGCCGGGAACATGACCGCCTGGAGTGGACGCAGGATAAAGCATTGTTCCGGCAACAAACCATGGGATGCCCGGTGATTCTGGGGTCTACCACGGCCGGCTTGCTGAAGAATGAGCTGACCGGTCGCGATGTAATAATCGTTCACCGCAATGATGATCCCGAAGCAGTGCTGGCATCTCTGAACAGCCGTCGCTGTTTTATTGCCGGCGGCGGCCGGACAAACGTAAAATTCGCACCCTTTCTTACCCATTTATTTCTGACGATTCATCCGGTTGTGTTCGGGAAGGGAATATCATTGTTCAGCGGATCGAATTATCAGGCCGCCCTGGAATTTGAAAAGGCCCTGGATGTTATCCCGGGCCGGGGAATAATTCAGTATCAATATCGCGTAAAAGGATAAGCATTTTGAATGTCTTTTTTATGAAAAAACAGCGATAATTATGCCATTGTATTTTCCGGATCAGGTTGGTGTTTACGGAGAAAATAACATTATTTGACTAATAGCGTACCTGCAATAAAAAAAGTTGAATAATCAGTGAAGTTCATCACAACAGGTATGGGGTAAATCGCCATAAATTCCCGTCTCTCCAATTCCGAATAATCCCTTCGGAAAACCCCGATCTCTGGATCGGGGTTTCTATTTTTGACAATGGGGGCAAATGTGAGTGCCGCGTTGTGCCTCCCGTATTTTCTGTATACGCGTGCCGCAGCGGGGGCAGGGCAGACCCTCTTTTCCGAACACCTGTAAATAATCACGGAAATTGCCGGTTTTTCGTTCCCCGAAGTAAAAATTGATGATTGTCGTTCCCTGATATTTTATAGCGCGTGAAAGTATGTCCTGAATCGCCCCGTGTAGGCGGCGGGTTTTTATCCGGCTGATATGATTGGCCGCGGTGGCCGGATGAATCCGGGCCGCCCACAACGCTTCATCAACATAGATGTTACCCAGGCCCGCCAGGAAGGATTGATCCAATAATAAAGCCTTTATACTTCGACGCCTGTGTTGCAATGCCGAAAAAAACCAGTCCACCGAAAAATATTCACCCAGAGGCTCAGGTCCCAGCCGGGTTTCCAGGTCCATGAGCTCCCGGTGATAATGAATTCGGCCGAATTTCCGGTAATCCTTGAAGAACAACTGTGAACCGTCAGCAAATTGGAAACGGGCCGTCAGGTGCCGATTTTGATCTGATTCACCCAGCCGGAAAAGCAAACGGCCGGTCATGCGTAAATGGATACTCAGCCAACCGGTCTCCAGTTCAAAGAGAATATATTTGGCGCGGCGATTGACGGCCAGAATCTTTTGTCCCGTGATATGGTTATTTATTTCCTGTTCCGATTGAGGCAGGAAAACATTGGTGAATTGATTCTCAGCCCGTAGGGAAATAAATGTCTGGTTCACCAGTTTTGGCCGGACGTAGCGAACCACCGTTTCGACTTCAGGCAATTCAGGCATGACGCAACAGTACCATTCAAAGAAATTACAAACGATTATTCCCGGCCGAAGTAAATTCTACACCATGATATACAGCCGAATATTTTTCTCTGTCCTGCTGTGTTATACGGCAGGGATATCCCAGGATTATCCTTCCTGGACTTCGGGCGGTGAACTAAGTGCCTTGCAGGCCGCTTACGATGTTTCAGCCTATGGCATTCACCTGAAGATTGATCCGGCGGCCCGTTACCTGTCGGGCTATGTGGACATTCTCCTGCAACCGGTTTCGCCGCCCCTGAAAGAAATCGAACTGGATCTGATAAAAACCTATACTGTCCAGTCCGTTGCCATCAATGGCCATCCGACCGGCTATGTGCGCAATCAGGATAAAATATTCATCATGGTGCCACCGGACATTCCTGACGCCACCGTTCTTACGATGCGAGTCGACTATGAGGGCAAACCTCCGGAAGCGAAAAACCCGCCCTGGGATGGAGGCTTTATCTGGAGCGAAGACCAAAACGGAACGCCTTGGGTGGGTGTTTCCTGTCAGGGAGAGGGGGCGAAAATTTGGTGGCCCTGCAAGGACCATCCTTCCGATGAACCGGATTCGGTAAATTTATTCTTCACGATCCCCGCCGCCCTGACCTGCGCCAGTAACGGTATCCTGGTTGGGGTTCGTCCGGCGGAGCAGGGTTGGAAAACCTGGCATTGGAAGACGCGGTATCCCATCAACAATTACAGCATAACGGTGAATATTGCCGACTATGTCGTTCATCAGCGCCGGTACCCGGGGAAGCATGACATGGATATGGTGTTTTATGTCTTGAGGGAAGATGAACCGGGGGCTGATGCGCTGTTGCTTGAGGCGGAAAACATGCTATCGTTCTTTTCCCGGCATTTCGGCGAATATCCTTGGATAAAGGAAAAATTCGGTCTGGCCCAGTCAAGTTATTATGGCATGGAACACCAAACCATCAATTCCTATGGTAATCATTACCGTAAGACAGACAAAGGATACGACTTTCTCTTATTCCACGAAATGGCTCATGAATGGTGGGGAAATTATCTTACGGCAGCGGACTGGGCTGATTTCTGGCTTCATGAGGGAACGGCAATTTATGCCGAAGCCCTTTATGTAGAGGATCTGTTCGGACCACAGGCCTATTTTGATTTTTTCCGAAACCAGAGATCAAAAATTCAAAACATCCAGCCTATCATTCCCAAACGAAACGCCACCACAAATGAAGTGTATTCCAACGATATTTATTACAAAGGAGCCAGCCTTCTGCACATGTTGCGATTCATAATTGGAAAGACGGCGTTGGATTCTCTCCTGTATCGAACTGTTCAGGAAGATAAAGGCCGCCCGTACAATCAGATCCTCGCGGATGATTTCATAGCCCTGGCTCAGGGCTACAGTTCTTACGATCTAACACCGTTTTTTCAGCGCTACCTTTATCGCAGTGAAATCCCGGTTTTGAAAGTGGAGAAAAAGCGATCTTTCTTTAAAATGTCTCTGACCCTGAAATGGATTGGCGGAAATCTATCCCTGCCGGTGGAGATTGGAATTGGCAAAGAAGACGAACCCGACTATCGAATAATTTCCGTTTCAAATGCTGGTACGACGGTAACCTTCTCCGGCTGGCCGAGAATTACCATCGATCCCCACGGCTGGCTATTGGCCGATATTCGCTAATTTTCACCACGTGACGACGTTGTATCCACCCACCCGGTAATGTAAATTCTCTCATCAACGAACCGAAACCAATGCCGCCGCTGTCAGATACCTACGATCACCTTTTTACCAACATTCAACCCCATGCCGTTGCCGGTATCCGGATATTCAGTATGAACGATTCTTATCTGAAACCGCAGCGCTATGAAGCCGTCAACAACCTGGAAAACAATATCTGGGCCCAGCTCTATCAGCACCAGGAACGAAAACTGGATCAATACGCTTCGAAAGAATACTTATTGGGGTTGCGCATGCTCCATATCCCCCGCGATCGCTTTCCGGAGTTTAAGGCCATTTCACCGCTCATTGAAAACGCCACCGGCTGGACCCTTCTGCCCGTGGCTGGATTTCTGGACGAGGAATTATTTTTCTACCTGAATGCCAACCGACAATTCCCCGTAACGGATATTATTCGTCATTCACCCCGCTTTGAGGAAAAGTATGCGGGACAGGAAATACAGAACGATGAAGGTTATACGCCAGAACCGGATATTTTCCATGATATCCAGGGCCATGTCCCGTTTCTGGTGAACAAAGATTACGCCGATTTCGTGGCCGACATGGGGAAGCTGGGCTACCGGATCATTCGGAATGAAGCCGGGCTGTCGCCGGAACTGGTGGCCCACAACCTGAAACGATTGCAAAATTTCGCCTGGTGGACTTATGAATTTGGTCTCCTGAAAAATACAGGAGAAACGGACCCTTATCGCTGGAAAGAAAACGACATTCCCTATGAGATTTACGGTGCCGGCATCATTTCTTCCTATGATGAAACACAAAATGTCATTCAATGCGCCCGGGGAACCTCCGACCGCTCCCGCTTTCTTCCCTTTGACATGGAAGAAATTGCCTTGACACGTTTCGATTACAGTACGATTCAGGATCGTTATTATGTGGTGGAATCCATGTCCGAGCTTTACAGGGCCTTTTATCAGAACCAGGATTTATTTTTCTATGGGGGAGAAAACGGTGGCTAAAAAGATTGTTTACTACAGCCTGAACCTCTTGTTGGCGGGTCTGACCTTTTATGGGTGCAGCCGGAAACCTTCCTTGCGGGAATGGGTTGCCACCGCTCCGGAACAGGTCATTGCCAAACAGGATTCAATCTTACAGGTGATTGCCCGGGACCCGGAGAAACAAATTCTTCTGCTGGAAGCCTTTCAGGCTGTAGCGGAAAAACAATGGGCCGCCGGAGATGATGTGGCTGCCGAAAAGACGCTGGAACAGGGACTGGCATTACAACCCGATAATGTGGACATGAAATATTCCCTGGCCATGTTATGCGGCAAACGCCTCTTTAAAAAGGGCAGTTCCGGCCAGCTCTGGGATGCCATCGAGCAGTTTAACAAAGCGTCATATTATAAGCCGGATGATGCCGTTGCCCTGTACTGGATCGCCCGCGGATATGAAAAAAACGATGAAGACGATTTTGAGAATATTATCGAATACTATACTGCCGCACTGGAAAAAGGGTTGCCGGAGGAGCTTCGGGAGAAAGCTCAAAAAGCCCTGGACCGGGCGCGCAAAGACCAGGAATTATTGAAATCTTTCTGGCAGTAAACCATAACGAGGAGATTTAATGAAACCACTGAACACACTAAAAAAAGAATTGCGGGCCATTGCCAATTTACGGGCCGCCGCGTCTCTACTGCACTGGGATCAGGAGACCTACATGCCCGAAGGTGGTGGGAAAGCACGGGCGGAACAGGTTTCCCTGCTGGAATCATTGGCTCATGAGCGACTGGTGAGCGACAGTATCAGGGGGCCACTGTCGGAACTGGTTGATCTGGATACGGGCCACGTTAAAGACGGACTTTCCAACGAAAAAAATCGATTGATCTATGAAATATGGCGCGATTATCACCGCGCCGCCGCCCTGCCCGGGGAGTTTGTTGCCGAATTGTCGGAAACCACTGCTCGCGCCCAACAGATATGGGCCAATGCGCGGAAGAATAATGATTTTTCGGCCTTTGCCCCGATTCTGGAAAAAATCATCCAATTGAAAAAACGGGAAATCGGGTATCTGGGAACCAAGGAGACGCCGTACGATACACTGTTGGATACATTCGAGCCGGGCATGACATCCGCGGTTGTAACTGAACTTTTTGACGAAGTGCGCGACCGTCTCGTTCCGCTGGTGCAAACAATAAAAGCATCCGGGGTAGATACCCGTCAGGACATATTGAAACAATTTTACCCGGCGGATAAACAATGGTCTTTCGGCGTTTCCGTCCTGAAGGACATGGGCTATGATCTGACCTGTGGCCGCCAGGACCGATCGGCGCATCCCTTTACCATCAATTTTCATCCCACCGATGTGCGAATTACAACTCGAATTGATGATCATGATTTTTTATCCGGATTTTCCAGCACGGTGCACGAGGGCGGTCATGCCCTCTATGAGCAGGGCTTGGATCCGGAATGGTTCGGTACGCCTTTCGGAGAAGCCATTTCCTATGGCATTCATGAAAGCCAATCCCGCCTCTGGGAAAATCTGGTGGGTCTCAGCCGGCCCTTCTGGCAGCATTATTATCCGAAACTACAAGCCATTTTTCCGGAAAATCTGGGGGATGTATCATTGGACCAGTTCTACCGGGCCATCAATACTGTAAAGCCGTCCCTGATCCGGGTGGACGCCGATGAAGCCACCTACAACCTGCACATCATGCTGCGATTTGAGGTGGAACGAATGGTGATCAACGATGGTTTGCCGGTGGCGGATTTACCCCATGTCTGGAATGAAAGAATGGAAAGTTATTTGGGAATTCGTCCCGACTCCGATGCCAATGGTGTACTGCAGGATGTGCATTGGTCCTTCGGCGGCTTTGGCTACTTTCCAACCTACGCTCTGGGCAATCTCTACAATGTTCCCATCATGAATCAGGCCCGCCGGGAAATATCCGGCCTGGATGAGCAAATTGCCGCCGGGAAATTGAGTGGATTGCGGGACTGGCTGGGGAAAAACATCCACACTCTTGGCCGGCGTAAAACAGCGTCAGAGTTGATTGAGGATTTAACCGGTGAACCGCTTTCAGCCGGACCGTTCATGGATTATCTGGAGAAAAAATTTGCCGATGTTTACCAACTTTAAGAGCACAATCATATCAATCCAGCGGAAGAAAAAGGGGCTCAGGAGGCGTATTTTCAGAAAAATCAGCCTGAAAAACCAATCAGGATTAATTCTTGATTGATAAGAAATTTAACGGTAATATTTACCGTCTTGGAGTTTTAACTCCAGGAACTGCAAATCCGAGGTAGTTATAATGAAAATTGAGGCGCACATGAAAAGGCTTACCATAGCTGTATTAGTGCTATGCGCCCTTACTTCCTTCGCGATCCCTGCCGATACGTACACTATTAGCGGTACCGTATTGGACACTCAGGGTGAAAAGGTTGTAACCACAGTGTTACTCCAAACGGAGGACGGGGTGGAGGTTCAGCGAACCGAAACCAAGGGCCGCATGGGAATGGGCAAAGGTAAATTTAAGTTTAAGGATGTCCTGCCGGGCGAATATGTTCTTGATGTAAATGCGGGTCCCTTGGGAAAGGCCTCCGTTCCGGTTTCGGTCATTGCCAATGACGTGGAAGACCTGGAACTCCATTTGTCCCAGGCACCACCACCGTCCACCACCGCAGCTGTAACCCCCGGCGAAGAAGAAACCGCGGACAAAACACCGGCTGCCGGCAGTCAAGATCAGTCCTATGTCATTAATGAGCTTAGCTTTGAGATCAAAAAAATGGTGGCGGAAATCAAGCACTTGAACACGGAAGTCAACGATCTGAAGGCCATGAGCAAAATGTGGGTCAATCCGCTGGCGATATATTCCAAGGAAATTATCCTGAAAAACGGCAGTACTGTCTTTGGAAAAATCGTTTATCAGGATGAAAAATCGCTAAAGGTGGAAACACTGGTTGGTTATCTGATTATTGAACGGGATAACATTGTCCGTGTCGTAGACAATATCATCACGGAAGAGCAGCAGGAGTATATCCCGGAACAAATCCGCGACAGCTATTCACCTCCGCCCATGCCAAAACTGGCCCAGCCGCAATATACATCGGCCGATCCGATGACGCGGGAAGCCGCCAAACAATTTTCAGCCAACTGTGTTCTGGTGGGAAATATCACCGAGAAAAAAGACAAACAAGGCAATCTGATTTTTACCGGTGAAATAAAGAATATCGGTGGACGTCGCGCCGATTTCGTTAAAGTTGATTTTGTTTTCCGTAAGAACTGGAGCGGCGAAACCAAGACCCTAACGTCATTTGTACGCGGCGCCTATCATACCTTCGATTCGGGAATTACCACGGACGCTTCGCTCCTGCCGGGGGCCGTGGGCACCTTTGAACTCTATGTTCCCCATTCCTTTGGCGCCTTCATTGGTTATTCCTATGTAATTGACTGGGAAGAATACGAATAAGACATCACTGATGCGTTACGGCCACAAAACAGTTCTTTTCCTGGCCCTGGTAAGTTTCTCTCTACCGGTCCGGGGACAATCCAATCCAGAACCGTCTACGGCTGACATCTTTTTCTTGGATCTGGGAATCGTTATTGAACCTACCACGGGGAACGAGCAATATTCCCGCTTTGTAAAAACGACATCCGATGAAGTGAAACTACGGGTGAAAAAGGTGGAAAGCGGATCGGTGTATATGGCGGCCTCAAAGGAAATGCTGGCAGCCCTGCAACGCATCCAGGCACGGATGGATGACCTGGATTCGTCTTTTAAAAGCGAAATTAATTCACTGAAGTCGGAAAATCAGGAATTACGCGGAATGCTGGCGGAATATGTGCGACCACCGTTGCAACGTCCGTCTCGTCCCCAGGTTGACTTGGCGGATCTGGAAGAAGATATTGAAATATTACAAGAGATAGACGACATCACAGATTTGCCGGAAATGAGAACGGTACCGACTATGAGCAGCCCACCGCCCCCGAAGCAAAAACCGGTGCGACAGGTTCCCCTGACATTCAGTCCTTCGCTCTATATGGCCGGCGTAATGGCCTATCAGAAAGAGGATTATGAATCAGCCATTAAAAACTTCTTAAAACTGGATCTTTCACACACCGATATTGCCACGGCTGCGAATGTGCTGTACTGGCTGGCGGATGCCTATCAGCAACAGGGAAACTATCAAGTCGCCATTGATGTCCTGGATCAATTATTGCGGATTGAGTCATCAGACCGCATTGATGATGCCCTCGTCCAAAAGGGGCTTTTATATCGGAAAACCGGCCAGGAAAACCTGGCCCTGGATGCCTTTTTAACCGTGGTCAGGGATTATCCGGACAGCGACTATTTGCGGTTGGCACAATTGGAAATTAAAAAAGCGGAATTAATTCCATGAGATTGAACTCGACTCTACTTGGTTTGCTATGTATGGTGGCCGTCGGTTATTCGGCGACCCGAGTAGCCTACACACGGCCCGGAATGATGATGAAAATCCCCACCAGTACCGCCCAGCGCAGTTCCATTCTTTTTCGGACCGGATTCGGGATTGAAATTCACAACTTCACAAATCTGAATACAGCCAAAGGTATTCGTTTTGAAGCAGAACTGGGCAAGAATTTCCTGCTCGGGTTTTCGTCGGCCATTGGGGCCGATACAACGGAGATTGCCAACCTGGGAGTAACCCAGGCCCAGATTCCGGTGGAATTCGGGTTTCATTTACAGCAACGGATTTATTCCTTTAATGATATTTCAGTATCAGTTGGATTGCAGGATATTGTTTTTCAGAATGATCCCAACACGGGATTAAGTCTCAATCCGACAGAATTATCTTTCTTTGTAGTGGTCGGCAGCACCAAACCCGTTGGTGACTACACCATGAGCACGTATTTAGGTTTCGGCAGTGGCGGATTTGCCCGCGCTGACACCATTCCTGTAAACCCCGATTCGGCCAGTATGGGCGCCGGGGTTTTCGCGGGTTTTGTTTTTAACACACCCTATTTTTCCCGATGGGGCGGCATGGATTTAGTGGGTGAATTCGACGGCACAGGCGTCAATGTGGGACTCCGCATCCCCCTTACCTCGGATTATCGCTTAAACGTTGGGTTCACCCACATTGAAAAACTACCAAACTGGTCGTCGCGGTATTGGGTCGGTCATCCCGGACTGACTTTGGGACTGGAAATGGCGGTACCCCAGGCTCCGCCGGGCGCCCGGTACGGAAGCGGTGGGCCGTCCCCGCTTGTACCATCACAAATGAATCTGCCGGGAACGAATGAAGAATTCACACAATTTGATTCCACGCTGAAGGTGGCCGACTATACAGTGCACTCGCTGCGGGACTCCATGGACTTAATGAGCAATGAAATGCGCAACCTGATCATTCGCCTGTCGGCTATGGAACAACATGCCAAAGCCATGGAAGATTCTCTCATGTCCATGGTATTGAAAAGCAATGTGTCGGAAGCCAACATGAATGAAGCGATGCGGCATTTATCGCGATCATTGCGCTATTTTTATTCCGGCGATTACCGCAAAGCTTTGAATGAAGTGGAAACGGCACTGGAGCTTAATCCCAACTTGGCGTTGGCGTATGCTCGCCGCGGATCAATTTATTATAAACTGGGCGATATTCAACGGGCGACAATTGACTGGAATCTGGCTTTACGCCTCGATCCGGAATATGAGGATGTTCGTAACATTCTGAAAGCGCTGCATGAAAATCGCCTGAAATCAACCAGCATTTTAGAGGAGTAAAGGCGCCTATGGATCTTGCAACAATTATTGGTATCATCATAGGACTCGGCTCCATTTACGGCGGAATTTTCCTGGCGGCCAGCCAGGCCGGCGCCAGCATGGCCGGGTTTATATCAACCTCAAGCTTTGCCATTGTGTTTGGTGGGATGGTCGCTTCCGTATCGGTAGCCTTTCCCCTGTCAGAGGTGATGAAGTTGGGTTCGGCCATGGCAGCAGTGTTTAAGGGTAGCAAAACGAAACTGGGCGAATTTGTCGATATGGCTGTGGAAGTGTCGGAAGTGGCACGTAAGGGAACGGCAGAACTGGAAAAGTTTATTGATTCCATTAAGAATCCCTTTTTCCGGGATGGAATCCAGATGATTGTGGATGGGTATTCCGCTGAGGAATTAACGGACATTTTGAATACCCGGATAGATTATCGTGAAACACGGGAAAAAACTCAGGCGGACCTGTTCAAAACCATGGGAACGATGGCACCGGCCTGGGGTATGATCGGGACGCTTATCGGTCTGGTCATTATGCTCTCCGGTTTTGGCGGGGAAGAAGGCGGTGGCACCGATGCTCTGGGCGCCGGTATGTCGGCTGCTTTGATCACCACCTTTTACGGTGCGGTGTTTGCCAACCTGTTCTTTTTACCCATGGCGGCCAAGCTGACCATGCGCATCACTGTCACCAACACGCTACAGGCCATGTTCGTCGAGGCGTCCCGCCTGATACATCAGAAAAAGCACCCCATCATTGTACGCGAAAAGCTGAATTCATTCATTCCGCCCAAAGAATGGAAAAAAGAGGAATAATAGGTGGCTCAGGATTTAAATCGTCTGAAAAAGAAATATCTGGAAAAAGGTCGCACCGAGGTGGATGAAGGATTGCCAGGATGGTTCGGCACCTTTGCCGATATGATGACACTGCTGCTGGCGTTCTTTGTCTTGCTGGCCGCCATATCGACGATTGATCCGGTCAAACTGCAGCAAATGGCCGATTCCATGGGAAAATCCGTCGGCCAGAAAAAGAAAATTAAAAACCAGGCCATGTCCCTGGCGGATATTAAAAAAGCAGTCGATAAAATGGTGAAAGAAATGCCAACCGACCCCAAGACAGGGCAGAAACCGGTGGAAGTAACCACAAGCCCCAAAGGCGTGACCATTGCGATTGCGTCCGATATCAGCTTTGAGCCGGCTTCGGCAGATATTCGGTCGGAAATCATTCCAATATTGAAAACCCTATTACCTACCATTGAAAAGTCCTATTTCATGGTAGCGGTGGAAGGACATACGGATGCAGATCCTATTCCCGACCGCGTAAAAGAGATTTATCCTTCCAACTGGGAACTTTCGGGTGCCCGCGCAGCAGCTGTTGTACGTGAATTAATTAATCTGGGCATTCCACCCACCCGGCTCCAGGCCGTGGGGTATGCCGAAAATGTGCCCCGGGATCGCCCCACCGACCGGATCATTGATGCCGAGTTGATTCGCGATCTTAATCGTTCTGACGAATTAAAAGCTAAAAATCGCCGGGTGGAAATTACATTCCTGTCACCGGCAGGATCCGGCTAGGTATATCCATGAAGCATTTACAAGAAATAGTTTATTTAGGAGAGGTTATGAGGAGACGGTTTGTTACCCCCATCGTATTTATCCTGACAATGGCCCTGGTGGCGGGATTTCTATCCGCCCAAGAAGGCTATCTAACGCAAAAATTGATGGTTGAAAATGATTTGCGGCAACGCATTCAGGATGGATTGACGAAAATCATAGACCCATCCCAATTTGTTGTGGATATAAATGTTACGCTTGAGTTGAGCGACGCTATGGAAGAGCAGGTGACCTACGGTCCCTCCTCCACGGGGCAAGAAGATACGGAAAACGCAGATCTCGAGGCCTTGTTGCAAACGCCGACTGAAAGCGAAACACCAGACCGGGAAACAATGGTCGGTTTACCAATCCCTGGATTTGAATTTGAGGTAGAACCGCAGGGATCCGACGTTGAAACGGTGGAAGAAAAAGCACCAGTAATTATTGAGTCCAAACCAAAAGAATCAGGCGAAGATATATTATCCCGCACAGCATCGGTAAAACGTCCGTCGATAGCAAAGGTGCAAAAAATGGAAATCAGTGTCATCCTGCAAGAGGGTTTAGCACCGGAAATGATCGAAAATGTGCGCCAGATTGTACTGGTAGCTTCCCGGTATAACCGCGCCCGGGGTGACAAGATTAATCTGATCACCGCCAGCTTTAAAGAGCGCAAGGATGAAAAAACAGCCGAACAAATATTGTTGAAAAATATCGCTGAAAAACTGGAACTAATCGAAAAAACCCGTCGCGACGTCGATGACAGTCAGACCTTAGACTGGAAAAAGGAACTGGAAGAGTACAAAGCTCAAGAAGCCCAACGTCGCGAAGAAGACCGTGAATTTTTCAAATCACAGTTAAGTACGCTGGAAGCCGCCGCACGGGAACGGGCTTTCCGCAAAGAAAAACAGGAAATATTACGGCAGGACTCCCTGAAGCTGATGGTCTTAAACGCTGAAATTCAGCAATTGAAAGCGATGATTGAATCCAATACTGTCCCGGACTCAACTGCAACAGCAGCTGAATCCGTTATTTCGGAACGGGAGCAAGAAAGGCAGGCTCTGGAATCAACCATCGAACAGCGTATTGCTGCCCTGGAATCTGTTAAAACAGAATTGGATCAGCTTCAGAAAGAAGGCGGCATTCCCACTTATGTTATTATTCTTCTTTCCCTGCTGGGGGTATTGCTCCTGATATTGCTGGTGGCCCTCCTCTTTATGGCTTTCCGGGGATCGAAACAGCCGGCCTATCCGCCGCCACCCTATATGTATCCCCCACGTCGTCGCAAAAAAAAAAGTAGGACCGTAGAGAAAAAACCAGAGCCCGAAACAACTCCGGTCCAGCCAGCCCCGCAACCGACCCAACCGGTGGTTCCGGTGGAAGAGGACCCCAGTGTGTTGCAGAGCGAAATCGGTGATATTCGCAAATCCATTGTAAGTATGAGCGTGGGACAACCGGAAACCACGTCTCGCATTGTCAAGGAATGGATGCAGGAGGAAGCACCGCCTCCGCCCGCTGAACCGGAAGAAACCACCACCGAAACGCCGGAAGAAGATACCGGTAAGAAAAAAAAGAAAAAGAAATAAGGAGGCACTATGATTACAGATTATTACCGTCTGTCGGGTCTGCAAAAAGTTGCCATCCTCTTTTTGGTGCTTGGGGAAAGTCTGGCTTTAACCCTGGTGACAGGTCTGAGCAAAACGGAAATCAGGAAAATCCGGGCCACGATGAGAGAAATGGATACGGTTTCCTTTTCCATAAAAAAACGCGTTCTGGAAGAATTCTATTTCAGTTTTGTCAGTGAAAAATTCCAGTCGGTCGACGACCAGGATAAACCGCAGAAACCTTTTGAATTCGTTCATGAGCTCACCGATGAACAATTGGTAGCATTGCTGAGCCCGGAAGAGCCTCGGGTCGTGGCCATTATCCTGGCCCAGGTCACACCGGAACGACGGATGTTGGTGTTGAACCGTTTGAAACCAGAGGACAAGGGACGCACCCTGATCGAACTGGGTAGCCTGAAAGATATTCCATTGGAAGCGGTGGTCAATGTAGCCGCCGATTTAAGGGAAAAATCACATTTCCTTCCCCGCACCGTGGAATTCTCACGTGGTGGCGGCAAGGAAATTGCCGATATTCTCAGTGAAATGCCACCCCAAGAAGAGGAAAAATATTTCGAAGCCATTAATCGGGAAAGTCCGGAGCTGGCCAAGGAAATCCAGAAGTACCATCTGACATTCGAAAATATTTTCGAATATTTCCCGGATAATCTGTTACGAGATCTCATGAATTCCGTGGATTTGGATACGGTGGCCCTGGCCCTGAAAGGAATGCCGGAAGAAGTAGAAAAAAAAGTATTGGACAATTTACCACAGAAGAAGCAGGCCATGTATGAGCCGGTGGAAGGTGCCGTGGCGAAACGTGAGGTGGATGAAGCACGAAAGACGGTTGTCAAGGCTGCCCGACAGATGGAAAAAGACGGGGCCTATAATCTGGCTGACTTTGTAGAAGGTGGCGAATTAATCGAATAGGGTTTTCCTTTCTAAACCCCGCTTCGGCGGGGTTTTCTTTTCTCCTGTATTTTATATCCGTCCGTAATTTAGAGGCCAAAATCTGGAGTAATCATGAATGCCAATGACCAGTCCTTTCGGACCGTTATTGAACCCTTTATTATTAAATCCGTAGAACCGCTTCATCTGACCACCCGGGAGGAACGGGAAATAATTTTGGCCCAAGCCCGCTATAATGTATTCAAAATCCGGTCCCGGGATGTCATGATTGACCTTCTTACCGACAGCGGAACAGGTGCCATGAGTTCCGAACAATGGGCCAGCATTATGCGCGGGGACGAATCCTATGCCGGGAGTGACAGTTTCCTGCGTTTCGAAACTTCCGTCCGGGATTTGTTCGGTTTTCAGCATGTCATACCGACACATCAGGGGCGGGCAGCCGAAAGAATCCTGTTTTCCGTAATGTGTAAGGCCGGGGATGTCGTGCCCAACAATACACATTTCGATACGACCCGTGCCAATATTGAATTCCAACAGGCAGAGGCCCGGGACCTGGTGATTCCGGAAGGGCTGGACCCGCAGCGCATCCACCCTTTCAAGGGGAATATGGATGTGGAAAGATTGAAAGAAACCATCCGTGAAGTGGGCGCCAATCGTATTCCACTGTGCATGCTGACCATTACCAATAATTCTGGGGGCGGCCAGCCGGTATCTATGGAAAACATTAAAGCCGTCAGGGAAGTTTTGGAGCCTTACGGCATTCCCCTTTATTTCGATGCCGCGCGGTTTGCCGAAAACGCCTATTTTATAAAATTGCGTGAACCGGGGTATGAAGCTGTTTCGGTTCGAGATATTGTAAAGGAAATGATGAGTTATGCCGATGGTTGCACTATGAGCGCCAAGAAGGACGGAATGGTGAATATCGGTGGTTTTTTATGCACCAATAGCGACGTTCTGGCCCGGCAGGAAAAGGATTTATTGATACTGACAGAAGGTTTTCCCACCTATGGCGGATTGGCGGGCCGCGACCTCGATGCCATCGCCGTGGGATTACAGGAAGTCATTCAGGAGGATTATCTGGAATACCGTATTGCGGAAGCGCGTTACCTGGGCGATCATCTGGCAGACATTGGCTATCCCATTATTCAGCCGCCGGGCGGTCATGCCGTCTATATTGATGCCAAAACATTGCTGCCGCACATTGATCCCTTGCAATATCCCGGACAAAGTCTATCGGCAGCTTTCTTTGTGGAAGGAGGAATCCGCACGGTGGAAATCGGTTCCGTTATGTTCGGGAAACATGATCCGGAGACCGGCGAAGAGACGGCCACTGCCATGGAACTTGTGCGACTGGCCCTGCCACGGCGGACCCATACCCAGAGCCACATTGATTATGTCATCGAAGTGGCGCGACAGCTCTATGAAAAGCGCCACACCCTGAACGGATTTAAGCTTACACACCAACCCCGATTCCTACGCCACTTTACAGCAGAGTTTGAGCCGATAAAATAGTCAGAATCGCTAATTCGGCTGATTATAATGATTTTGTGGAAGTAATAATCTGCTGATCTTTTATCAATAAGCTATTATTTATCTTTCAGGGCGGCGTGGGCGGCAGCCAGCCGGGCTACGGGAACCCGGAAGGGAGAACAACTCACATAATCCAGACCCGTCCGATGGCAGAAATCAATGGAGGCAGGATCTCCACCATGTTCACCGCAGATGCCGATTTTGAGGTTTTCGCGGACACCCCGGCCTTTTTCGACGCCCATACTAACGAGCTGACCCACACCGGTCGTATCCAGCGATTCAAACGGATCGTGGGTGAGAATTCCATTGGTCAGGTATTCGGGCAGAAAACCGCCGATATCATCCCGACTGAAACCGTAAGTGGTCTGTGTGAGATCGTTAGTTCCGAAACTGAAAAATTCGGCCTTTTGAGCGATTTCATCCGCCGTCAGACAGGCGCGGGGTAATTCAATCATGGTTCCAACCAGGTAATCAAAGGTAACACCGGTTTCATCCATAACGGCCTTCGCGGCGGCGCGCACAACGCCTTCCTGGTGTTCAAATTCGGTATGAGTTCCCACCAGAGGTATCATGATTTCCGGAAGTACAGTGGTTCCGTCAGACACCAATTCAGCTGTGGCTTCGAAAATCGCGCGAGCCTGCATTTCGGTTATTTCGGGATATGCAATTCCCAGGCGACAACCGCGATGTCCCAACATGGGATTGAATTCATGAAGATTAGCAATCCGGGAACGAATCTTTTCATCGGAGACACCCAATTCTTGTGCCAGTTCATGAATCTGGTCATCTTTCTGCGGCATGAACTCATGCAGCGGCGGATCCAATAGCCTGACGGTAACCGGTAGGCTTTCCATCGCGGCAAAGATACCCTTGAAATCGGCGCGCTGATAAGGTAATAATTCCATGACGGCCGCCCGTCGTTCCTCTGGTGATCCCGCCAGAATCATTTTTCGCACCGCCAGTATTCGCGCCGGATCAAAAAACATGTGCTCAGTACGGCACAGGCCGATACCCTGGGCGCCGAATTCCCGGGCCTTGGCCGCATCTTCCGGTCGATCGGCATTGGTGCGAACTTTCAGGGTCCGTATTTCATCCGCCCAAGTCATAAGTTGGGCATATTCCGTATTATGTTCCGGATTCGCATCCAGTAAGTCTAACTGACCTGCATAAACTTTCCCGGCGGTTCCATTGAGTGTAAACCAGTCACCTTGTTTATAGGTTTGACCGGCCACGTGGATTTCCCGGGCTTCGGCGTCCACCTCTAGGGCACTGCAACCCACAATACAGCACTTACCCCAACCGCGGGCCACCAGTGCTGCGTGACTTGTCATTCCACCCTTGGCGGTTAAAATGGCAGCAGCAGCGTGCATACCGTGGACATCTTCCGGGGATGTTTCTTCCCGTACCAGGATCACGGTTTCGCCATCAGCAGCCCAGGTTTCCGCTTCATCGGCCGTAAATACAATGCGTCCCGTAGCACCGCCCGGACCTGCTGGCAAGCCTTTGGCCAATACATCCGCCGCTTTTTCCGCCGCGGGATCCACCATGGGATGAAGCAATTCGTCCAGTTGTGAAGGTTCGACCCGCTGCACAGCTTCGGCGGACGAAATAAGGTCTTCATTGGCCATATCCACCGCAATCCGGATCGCAGCCGGACCATTACGTTTTCCGGTTCTGGTTTGCAGCATCCATAAACGTCCTTCTTCAATGGTAAATTCCACGTCCTGCATATCACGGTAGTGGTTTTCCAGCTTGGTGCGGATTTCATCCAGGGTCCGGTAAACATCGGGCAGAAATTCTTCCAGAGAAATACTGTCTTTATTATCCTCCGTTTTTGTTGCCAGATTCAGTGGATTGGGAGTCCGGGTTCCGGCGACCACATCTTCGCCCTGGGCATTCTGCAGCCATTCACCATAAAAAAGATTTTCGCCGGTGGCCGGGTTCCGGGTAAAAGCGACACCGGTAGCGGAATCTTCCCCGGTATTTCCAAAGACCATGGATTGCACATTCACCGCCGTTCCCCATTCATCGGGAATTCCTTCTATCCGACGGTAACTGATAGCCCGTTTACCCTGCCAGCTCTGAAAGACGGCTCGTACCGCCCCCCACAACTGATCGTAGGGATCATCGGGGAATTCACTCCCCAGGACTGTACTGATTTCTCCTTTAAAGCTCTCAGAAATGGTTTTCCAGTCTTCAGCGGTTAAATCCGTATCAGCCCTATATTGACGGCTTGCTTTATATTCATTGAGCAGACGTTCCAGTCGCTGCCGGATACCTTGCCCTTCCGCCGGTTCGATACCCATGGATTTTTCCATGACAACATCGGAATACATCATGATCAGTCGGCGATAGGCATCATAGACAAAACGCGGATTATTGGTTTTGGTGATCAGTCCCGGAATGGTTTTTGACGTCAAACCCACATTCAACACAGTTTCCATCATGCCGGGCATGGATTGCCGGGCACCAGAGCGCACGGAAACCAGCAGGGGGTTTTCCGCATCGCCAAAGGTTTTGCCCATAATGGCTTCTGTCCTTTTTAATGCTTCCCGGGCTTGGCTCATCACGTCATCGGATAAAATACCACCATCTTCATAATAGCGGGTGCAGACTTCCGTTGTGATGGTAAATCCCGGGGGAACCGGAATGCCCAGGTTGGTCATTTCCGCCAGGTTGGCTCCTTTTCCACCCAGCAAATTCTTCATATCGGCCCGGCCGTCAGCTTGACCGTCGCCGAAGAAATATACGTATTTCATAGGTCTCCTTTCGGTGATAAAACAGGCGGGAAGTTACTCTTGCAACCAGGGGACAGCAAAGCGGTCAGCTTCAATATTTCCCGAGAACAATTAATTAAGTAAATTTGGCAATGCCGATGGTGAATCCAATATTTCAAACGTCTGGAATCTCTATTTGGTTTTGGTTGGGTCTTGTCAATGTCCTGGCGGGCAAACTGGTATTGTTTTACTGTTTACGGCACCGGATTAACTCGGGGAGCACGACACTGTTATTGCTATTCGTGTCAACCGTCGGCGGGGCTATAGGTTCATTGCTTGCACCATCCATTATGACAGTCATTCTGGGTGCAACGGCGGGACTGTTTTTGGGTTCGGCCATCCTGGGAATAAATGAACCCGTTGGTGATTTATTTGCCCTATTCCTCTCCGTATGCCTGGGAATCGGACGAATCGGATGTATCGTGAGCGGTTGTTGCTTCGGTTCTCCCACCGATCTTCCTTGGGGAATCACCTATGGCAGCGGATATCCGGCTTATATGCTGCATGTATTGACAGAGCAGATTCCTCCCGGAGCCAAACAGTCGTTGTCCGTTCACCCCGTGCCGGCGTATGAAATTATTTTCCTAATGTTTTCAGTTGTCTTTTTGCTGTTCATGCGTAACAGGACGAAGGACAAGAATCGAATGGGAATTCTTTTCATCGCCGCTTATTTTTTGTTCCGGTTTGGCATAGAATTCATACGGGATACGACCAACCTCTGGTGGAGCCATTTATTGCCGGGACCGATTACACTTTTTCAATGGCTTTTAGTGGTCATTGCAATTATTCTGGTACTGTGGCGAAAACCATTATGGGTCGGCATATACAGTTTTTCCCCGTCGTTGCTCTTCTTCTTTTTTGTTCTGGTTGCAATCGTTTTACGCCATCAGTTTCTGTTTTTTCATACGGTGCAAATCCTCATCATTCTGTCGCTGTTTATGGGCTCCTGGTGGATAGAAAACCGACCACATGCCATCACCGAACCGATACCTGCTACTGCCCTGTTGTTAATCATAATAATTATTCCACGACTGTATGCCCAGATTAGTAAATCAAATCCGTTTCCAAGGCGAAACGTTCAGGTATACCTAGTAGACCGCACCCGGAATACACTCGTCCGGATTGGCGATCAGAATATGTCCTTTGATGATTT